>MNEG01000026.1 GCA_001917585.1 Candidatus Rokubacteria bacterium 13_1_40CM_68_15 | reverse complement strand
ACCCGCACGTCCAACCCCCGGATCGACGCCTCGCCGCCCATTGGACCTCCCTGGCCACGGTTGTCCGCGCGCTGCCGGCGCGCCGCGTTTAGACTATGCCGCGCCACACCCGGAGGAAAGGACGATGACGCTCGACGTCGCCCGGCGGTTCGACGCCATGGCGGCAACCTATGACGTGCTCGAGCCGTGGTACGAGCACCTCTACGAAGTGATGCACAGGATTCTCCGCCACACGCTCGCGCGTGGCGACGGCCGCGCGCTCGACGCCGGGTGCGGCACCGGCTTCCAGGCGGCGCTCCTCACCGGACTCGGCTACGAGACGCACGGTCTCGACATCGCCGCCGGCATGCTCGCCGTCGCCCGGCAGCGGCTCCCGAAGATGCCGGCGGTGCAGGGGACGATCGAAGCGCTTCCGTACGGACCGGCGTGCTTCGACGCCATCGTCTGCTGCGGCAGCACGCTGTCGTTCGCCGGCGATGCCGCGCGCGCGCTGCGCGAGTTCGGCCGCGTGCTGCGGCCGGGTGGCCTGCTGCTGCTCGAGTGCGAGCATCGCGGGCGGCTCGACCTCGCCTGGGCGCTCGTCAACAGCGTCACCGGCGATCGCCTCGGCTATGGACTGACGCCCGCGCAGGCGTGGCGGCAGATCGTGGGCAACGGCGTCGAGGGCGTGTGGACGGAATATCCCGGCTACGGCACGATGCGTCTCTTCAGGGCGCGTGAGCTGCGTGCGCTGCTGCGGGCGGCCGGCCTGGCGCCCGTCAGCGTGTGGGGCATTCACGCCGCGACGAACCTGATCCCGTCGACGGTCCTGCATCGCGAGCGGGTGGGGCCGGTGCTGGCGTCGCTCTACCGCGGTCTCCGCGCGGTCGATCGATGCCTCGCGCGCTTTCCGCCGGCGCGCGCCATCGCCAATTCGCTGATGATCCTCGCGCGGAAGGACGGGGCGGGCACCGGGGTAGAATGAGGCCCCTATGAAAACCCGGGATCTCCGCGTCGAATCCATCCGCCCGCTCCTGCCGCCGGCCATCCTGCTGGAGGAGCTGCCCCTCAGCGAGGAGGCCTCGCAGGTCATCGCGCGCGCCCGCGACGAGGTCGCGGCGATCCTCGCCGGCACCGACGAACGGCTGATCGTCGTCGTCGGGCCGTGCTCGGTTCACGATCCCGCGGCGGCCGGAGAGTACGCGCGCCGCCTGAAGAAGCTGGCCGACGAGCTGGCGTCGGATCTCCGCATCGTCATGCGCGTGTACTTCGAGAAGCCGCGCACGACCGTGGGCTGGAAGGGCCTCATCAACGATCCGCGCCTCGACGGCTCCTTCGCGATCAACGAGGGGTTGCGCCTGGCCAGGCGCCTGCTGCTCGACCTCGCCGGGCTCGGCGTCCCCGCCGGCTGCGAGTTCCTCGATCCCATCACGCCGCAGTTCATCGCCGACCTGGTCACGTGGGGGGCGATCGGCGCGCGCACGACCGAGAGCCAGGTGCACCGCGAGCTCGCCTCCGCGCTGTCGATGCCGGTCGGCTTCAAGAACGGCACCGACGGCGGCGTGCAGATCGCCATCGACGCGCTGCGCGCGGTCGCCCATCCCCATCGCTTCCTCGGCGTCACTGAGCAGGGCCTGGCCGGCATCGTCTCCACGCGTGGCAATCCCGATTGCCACGTGATCCTCCGCGGTGGGCAGAGCGGCCCGAACTACGACGCGGGGAGCGTGGGCAAGACGCTGGACGCGCTCCGCGACGCCGGACTGCCGACGCGGCTCATGATCGACACCAGCCACGGCAACAGCGAGAAGGACTACCGCCGCCAGCCGGTCGCCGCGCGTGACATCGGCAAGCAGGTGGCGCAGGGCGAGGCGGGCATCGTCGGCCTGATGATGGAATCGTTCCTGGTAGACGGGCGCCAGGACCTGCGCGATCCCGCGCGCCTGGTGTACGGCCAGTCGATCACCGACGCCTGCATGGGATGGGAGATGACGGTGCCGGTCTTGCGCGAGCTGGCGGACGCGGTGAGACAGCGTCGGCGTTCGCGCCCCCGGGCGTGATCGGATCCACCTACGTCATCCGCCGCCGTCTCCTCTGTGGACGACCTGGCCGACCGCGCCCTCAAGGAGACCAACACGGAGAAGCGGAAGCAGCCCTACCAGGAGCTGCAGCGGCACATCCTGGCCTCGCCGACGGCGTCCATTCCCGTGGCCTGGGTCGAGGGCTGGCACGTCATCGACAAGAAGGTGCAGGGCTACAAGCCGGCGCTCACCACCTACGACAACAACACGTTCATGAAGGTCTGGCTCAGCCAGTAGAACGCCGCGTCTAGTGAAGTTGCCTCCGGCTGAGGCGTTTGAGCAGCCAGTAGACGTGCGTCCCGCCGTGGCCCTCGAACATCGGCCGGCCATGTTCGTACACCACCGACTCGTCGTGCAGTCGTTCGTCGTCGATCGGAATTCGCTCCTCGCTGACCAGGGGCGTGACGCTCGTGTCGGGCCCGTTTTCCCCGACGATCCGCGCGAACGCCGTCCAGAACCACTCGGTATGGGTCTGCAGATAGGCTTCACAAAGGCCTGCGAGCTCGCGCACGTCCGTCACGGTGACGTTCCCGGCCATCGCGGAAGGTTCCGTGGACAAAGACACGAGCAAGACCGAGAGGACGACCAGGACGGATCGGCCGGCGGTACCCAACCAGACCATCGTTCACCCCTACGACGTGATCGGCAGCGAAACGATAAGAAAGCCCGGCGCCCTTGTCAACCGTGAAGGCCCGGGTGATATCCTCGCGACGGTGGCGCGCAGAACCGTCCGTACGATGTGCCCGATGAATTGCCATCCCACCCTGTGCGGGATGCTGGTGGACCTCGACGACGGCCGACTCCTTGGCGTCCGCGGGGATCCCGATAACCCGGACAGTCAGGGCTTCCTCTGTATCCGCGGCCAGGCCTCCCGCGAGATCATCGGGAACACGGAGCGCCTGCTGCACCCGCTCATCCGCGACCGCCGCCGGGGCGGTGAGTGGCGGCGTGCGAGCTGGGACGAGGTGCTCGACCTGATCGTCGCGCGGATGCGCGCCGCCGGCCGCGAGGCCGTCGGCACGTGGTCAGGGCACGGGGTCTTCGCGAACAACTACGGCACGCGTGTCGCCTCCCACCTGTTGCGCCGGTTCGCCAATCTCTACGGCTGCCAGTGGTGGAGCCCGACGATGATTTGCTGGGGCCTGGGCGCCTTCGGCCTCGGCCTCACCGGCCTGCTCGAGACGAACACCAAGGAGGACATGGGCGCTCACAGCGCACTGCTCGTGCTGTGGGGCGCCAACCTCGCCTCCCAGCCGAACACGGCTCGTCACGTGGCCGCCGCCCGTCGCCGCGGCGCACGCGTCGTGACCATCGACGTGCGCGAGACCGAAGCGGCCGCGCAATCCGACGAGGTGCTGATCATCCGCCCCGGCACCGACACGGCGCTCGCGCTGGCGATGATGAACGTCATCGTCGGCGAGCACCTCCACGATCGCGACTTCGTCGACCGTCACACCGTCGGCTTCGAGGCACTCGCCGCCCACGTGGCGCGCCACTCGCCGGCGTGGGCCGCGAACATCACCGGCATCGCGGCCGACCGCATCGTCGACCTCGCGCGGCGCTACGCCACCACGCGGCCGTCGATGATCGTCCTCGGCGGCTCGTCGATGCACAAGGGCGCCAACGGCTGGACGGCGGGCCGCGCCGTCGCGTGCCTGCCGGCGCTCATCGGCCAGGTGGGCATCCCGGGCGCGGGACTCGGGCCTCGCCACGGCAGTGCGACCCACGGCCAGGCGCTCACGAGCATCGTGGCCCAGGAGCGGCGGCCTCCGGGACGCTACGTGCCGAGCCAGATGGCCCGCGTCACCGAAGCGCTGGTGAACGGCGACGTCAGCGTGATGCTGCTCTTCGGCACCGACATGCTGTCGTCCTACGCCGATGCCCAACGGGTCGCCGCGGGCCTCGACCGCTGCGATCTCGTCGTCTCCTACGACCTCTTCATGAACGGCACGGCCCGTCGTCATGCCGACGTCGTGCTGCCGGCAACGGCGTGGCTCGAGGAGCTGGGCGCCAAGAGCACGAATACGCATCTCTACCTGATGCCGAAGATGCTCGAGCCGCCGGCCGAGTGCCGACCGGTGACGTGGGTGCTCGTGGAGCTGGCGCGACGCCTGGGCCTCGCCGACTTCTATCCGTGGGCCACCGACGAAGGGCCGCTCGACGCGATCCTCGACCACCCGTCGACCGGCCACGCGACGATCGCGGCGCTTCGCGCCGAAGGCGGGATCCGCGCGCTCCGGATCTCCCACGTCGCGCATCCCGATCGCGTGTTTCCCACGCCGTCGGGCAAGATCGAGTTCGTCTCGCGACGGGCACGCGAGCTCGGACTGCCCGAGCTGCCGGTGTACGAAGCGCCGCCGCGCTCGGGGTATCCGCTCGCCTTCCGCCAGGGCCGAACGCTGACCCAGTTCCATGGCTTCTACGACCACGGGCGCGCGCTGCCGACGCTGGCGGCCGCCGACCCCGAGCCCGTGCTGTGGATCGCGCCAGCCGACGCCGCGGCGCGCGGCGTGGCGGATGACGCGCCGATCCGGATCTACAACGAGCGCGGCGAGTTCGAGGCGCGGGCTCGCGTCACCACGAGGATTCGGGCGGGGACGGTGTGGATGCGTGACGGCTGGGAAGGCTTGAACCGGCTGACGTCAGGCATCGCTGCGATCCCCGACGAGGCCGTGGAGATCTTCGGATTTTCCGGTGGCCAGGCGGCGTTCGACGCGATGGTGGAAGTCGCGGCACGCTGACCGCGAGGATCTCAGCGCGCGCCGGGCTCGATCCCGCCCCAGACGTCGTTCACCAGCATCGCAAACAGGCCGAAGAGCTTGAAGAGATCAGGGGACTCCTGCTGGTCGACGGCCGGGCGCTGACGGTGCAGGCGTTCGATCAGGCCGCGATCGAATCGCAGGGAGACGTGGTGCTCCATGAGCTGCACGATCTTCGGGGACAGCGACGCGTTCTCGGTCACGGCAGTCGCTACTATTGGCCAGCTCACGGCCAGACGACAATAGATCGCCGCGTATAGACATCTATATCCCGCGGCGGCGCCCGCCCGTATATCCCGCGCTCTAGGGTGAGTGGATCAGACGGCGGGCGGTATCGCGGTCGAGTGGCGCCGTCGCCGGCGTCCGCCGCGACGTCCACGACGTCGGCGCCGGGCGGGGACCTCGCCGGCCTCGCTGGTGACCGGCTCGGGCGCAATCGGCGGCTCCCAGGCCGGCGCGTCTCCATCGCGCGGCAGCGGCGCCACCAGCGTGATCATCCCGGTTGGACTCACGCTGAGCTCCTTGATGCGCCGGAGCCGCGTGATCAGGCGCGGGGAGCCCGGCGGCCGGCGAAAGCCCCGCGACTTGAGCGCGTTGGCCAGCGTGTCGATGAGGACCGAGTGGTCGAGCGTCCGGTCCACGAGCTCGCGCACGACTTCGACGATCTCGTCGTGGGGCGCCGAGTGGGCCGACTCGTCGGCAGGCGGCTCGGGAACAGGAACGCGCTCGACCGGGGCGAGGGGCACCGCGGTCAGCTGCGGCGGCGGGCGATGGCGGCTGCGGCCTCCGCGGCCACGACGACCATAGCGCGAGCGCCCACGCGACTCGGGTACGACGCGCTCGGCGGGTAGCGGCGGCATCTGGACCCCGATCAGCGCGCGGTAGGACAGCCGCCTGAACGAGACGCCGAGCGTGGACGCGACGTCGCCGACGGCGTCGAACGCGCGATCGTCGGAGACGATCTCGAGCACGTCGCCCGGGCGCGCGCCGCCCAGCCACACGCCGGCCGTCACCGCGATCCGCAGATCGCTCCAGTCGCGCACGCCGGTCGAGGGCGCGCTGTGGACGAGATGCGCGCCGTGGCGGGCGAGGAGCCGCCCGGTGTCGCTGCCGATGACGCGCCAGTTCCCGACCGCGACGAAGTCGGTTCGGCGGCCCTGGCGATCGATCGACAGGTGCTCGATCATCCGCGCGATGTGCTCCGGGCGGCTCGTGTTCTCGACGTCGAAGAAGATCATGCGCCGGGCCGCCGGCCACGGGCGCTCGGGCTCCGGCGGCGGCACGCGCTCGGCGAACGCGCGCTCCGGCTCGGCCAGCGGGACTTCGGGCTCATGCTCGACGACGGCCGGGAGCGCTTCGGGCTTCGGGGTCTCGGCGACCGGCTCGGCGGGAGGCGCTGCGGGGGTGGTGGTGCGTTTGGCGCCGCCCCGGCGGCGCCGCCGTTGGGTACTCGTACGTGCCATGCCCTGATGATAAACGCGCCGCTCGAGCCGTGTAGTAGAATCCCGCACCACCGGGAACAGGAGGCGCCATGCAGCTCCGGACGCTTGGCAAGAGCTCACTATCAGTCTCGGCCCTCGGTCTCGGGGGCATGTCCTTCTCGGGCGCGTACGGCCCGGGCCAGGACGCCGAGTCCATCGCGTTGATCCACCGCGCTCTCGACCTCGGCATCAACTTCGTCGATTCCTCCGACATGTATGGCTGGGGCCACAACGAGGAGCTGCTCGCCCAGGCTCTGCGCGGTCGCCGTACCGGCGTCGTGCTGGCCACCAAGTTCGGCCAGATCCGGAGCGAGAGCGGGCCCAACCTGGTCAATGGCCGGCCCGAGTACGTGGCGCAGGCGTGCGACGCGAGTCTCAGGCGTCTCGGCATCGACGTGATCGACCTCTACTATCAGCATCGCGTCGATCCCACCGTGCCCATCGAGGAGACCGTGGGCGCCATGGCGCGGCTCATCGAGCGGGGCAAGGTGCGCTACCTCGGGCTCTGCGAGGCGAAGCCGGCGACGATTCGCCGCGCTCACGCCGTCCATCCCATCGCCGCCGTACAGACGGAGTACTCGCTGCTGTACCGCACGGAGGCCGAGGAGACGCTCGTCGTCACGCGCGACCTCGGCATCTCGTTCGTGGCCTACGCGCCGCTCGGCCGCGGCCTGCTCACCGGCACCGTCCACGGTCCCGGCGATCTTCCCGAAGGCGATCGCCGGCGCGTCCACCCGCGCTTTCAGGACGCCAACCTCGTCCGCAACGTCGAGCTGGTGCGACGCATCGAGGCGGTCGCGCGCGAGAAGGGCTGTACGCCGGCCCAGCTCACGCTCGCCTGGCTGCTCGCACAGGGACCGGACGTCGTGCCGATTCCCGGGACGAAGCGCCGCAGCCGACTGGAGGAGAACGTCGGAGCACTGGACGTGACGCTCAGCGGCGACGACGTCAAGCGCATCGCCGACGCCGTCCCGGCCGGCGCCGCCGCCGGCCCGCGTTATCCCGAGCCCCAGATGAAGGCGGTGTACCTGTGAAGGCCAAGCTCCTGCACGTCGACCTCACCACGCGGCAGACCCGCAGCGAAGAGGTGTCGGAGACGGTGCTGCGCAAGCACCTCGGGGGTGGCGCGCTGGCCGCTCACATCCTGCTCCGCGACCTGCCGTCCGGCGTCGATCCGCCCCTCAACGCGCTCGAGCTCCAGCCGCTGATCGACTACGTCAACGCCGTCACCGGCTGGAACATGAGCCTCTACGAGGCGATGAAGGTGGGCGAGCGCAACAACACGCTGGCCCGCGTCTTCAACGTGCGCGAGGGCTTCACGCCCGAGGACGACCAGCTTCCCCAGCGGATGCACGAGGGCATCGGCAACGGCGCCCTCAAGGGCCAGGCCGTCGACCGCGACGAGTTCACAGCGGCTCGGCGGACGTACTACGAGATGGCCGGCTGGGATCCGCTGACGGGGCGGCCGACGTCCACGAAGCTGGCCGAGCTCGGGTTGGACGAAGCCACCAGGTAGCCATGCCGCGGTGGATCATCGACATCTCGATGCACCTGGAGAACGACGTCGTGTCCGATCTGCCCGGCTACGGCCCGAAGATCGAGTACGTGACCCAGGTGACGCCGGACTGATCTGGGAGGGCCACAAGGCCGGGCGCGAAGCTGCACAACCTCGAGGCGCTGCCGGCCGACGGCTTCACCATCGCGTGCTTCCCGGTGAAGATCCGCGCCGCCTCCGCCGGCTGGACGCGCGCAGTCGCGATCATGGGGAGCTGAGCTGGAGACTCCTCGGCACCGTCGTCGGTCAGAGGATTGCGTGGACCGTGTAGGCGACCTGCTGGCGAGTGCGCCGGCCGATGCCGATCGCCACGATCCCGTTCAGCCAGCCGTACTTCTCCGACGCGGTCTCGAAGAGAGGCGCCGTGCGGAAGTAGTACTCCGACGCATCCACGACCTCTCCGCGGACGATTCGCTGCATGACGTCGGGAGCCCCGTGAAAGCGGCCGGGGTACTGTACGTAGATGAGGTGGCCGTCGTCAGTACGTAGCGTGATTCTCACGTCGAGGGCGCGCGTGCCGTCGCCCCGCTCCAGGACCCAGTCGCCGCCGCCAGCCAGGACCGTGCCCTTCAGCTTCGGGCCCTCGAACCTCCCGCCGGTGACGCGGACGATGCGACGGTGTCCGGACGGCGTCGGTCCGAGGTCGTCGACCTCCGCGTCCATCGTGATCTCGTACAGAAATTCGAGCCGGGGGGCCGTGCCGGGTAGGGCGCCGAGCTGCTGCAGCATGCCGAGCCGGTCGAGGAGTCCCCACTTCTCGACGATTTTGTTTTCGACGACCCGGAAGATTCCCATCTCGGCGACGCTCATCCGCTTGCCCGTCGGAGCCAGCCCACGCAGCGGCCCGAGGTGCGTGCCGGACGCGGTGAACCTCGTGACCACCCGCGAGCCGGCGACGATGACGTCGTCAACGTCCTCGCGAAAGTCGGGGAAGGCTTGACGGATCTCGGCGACCACCTCCTTCACGCGCTCACGGCCGACCCAGTCGGGCGAACCGGGATGGTGACCCACGAAATCGAGCGCGTAGATCTCGTCCACGGCGGCGAGATTCCCGCGGCTCCAGACCTCGTCGTGGTGCCGGAGCACCACATCCTTGACGGAGGGCGGCATGGTGTATGTTGCGCTCGAATTTACCGGGAAGGCGGCCACGGGTCCATGGGCGTCGCGGCGCTCAGGCCACGGTGATCTTCTCGATCGAAAGGAAAGCGGGCGGCATGACTTTACGAACGGAAAGAATCCTCGACGACGTGGGCTGGCGCATCCTCCACGCGCTCCAGGCCGACGCCCGCCTGTCGTTCAGCGAGCTGGGGCGGCGCATTGGGCTCTCCGCCCCAGCGGTCGCCGAGCGCGTGCGGTGGATGGAAGAAGCCGGCATCATCACCGCCTACCGCGTCGAGGTCGCCCTCGACAAGCTGTTTCCGATCACCGCGATCATCCGGGTCAGCGCGCCTGAAGAGAACTGCGCACAGCTTGGCGCCTGCGTCCGCGAGCTGCCGGAGGTCGGTGCAGAGCTATCGTGTCACTGGCACCGAC
>MNEG01000137.1 GCA_001917585.1 Candidatus Rokubacteria bacterium 13_1_40CM_68_15 | reverse complement strand
AAGCATACCGTACTTCCGTTAAAATGCGAGCCGAGGAGGACCATCGATGGATCCCAAGAACGTGAAGGCCGTCGTCACCGGCGGCGCCTCCGGCCTCGGCCGCGCGACCGTGACGCGCATCGTCTCCGCCGGCGGACGCGCGGCGATCCTCGATCTCGCCTCGTCGGCCGGTGCCGATGTCGCCAAGACGCTCGGCCCGCGCGTGGTGTTCACGCCGGCCGACGTGACGAATGGCCCGGCCGTGGAGAGCGCGCTCGAAGCCGCGCGTGGCGCCATGGACGGCGTGAACGTCCTGGTGAACTGCGCGGGCATCGGCACCCCGATGAAGACGTTCGGAAAACAGGGCCCGGCGCGCCTCGAGGACTACACGCGCGTCATCACCGTCAATCTCATCGGCACCTTCAACTGCATCCGGCTGACCGCGGCCGTCATGGCCAAGAACGCCCCCAACGCCGAGGGTGAACGCGGCGTCGTCGTCAACACGGCGTCGGTGGCCGCCTTCGACGGCCAGATCGGTCAGGCCGCCTACTCCGCCTCCAAGGGTGGCATCGTCGGCATGACCCTGCCCGTCGCGCGGGATCTCGCCGAGCTCGGCATCCGCGTGGTGACGATCGCTCCCGGCATCTTCGACACGCCGCTTCTCGCCACGCTGCCCGAGCCCGTTCGCATCTCCCTGGGCAAGCAGGTCCCCTTTCCGCCCCGGCTCGGCCGGTCCGACGAGTACGCGGCGCTGGCGCTCCACATCGTCGAGAACGTCATGCTGAACGGTGAGACGATCCGGCTGGATGGAGCGATTCGCATGCAGCCCCGGTGACATGGACACGAGACTGCGTCCAGTGTCGTCGCGACTCTGATCGCCCGACCTCGTCATCGCGACGGGTGATTCCGGCGGGGCGCGGGCCGCAGTGCGAGCCGCAGCGCGGACTGCCCGCCGCAGGCGGGAGACGCGCGAGGCGAGCGGTGAAATGGCCGCAGTGCGAGCCGAGGCGGCTCGGGGGACGAGGCGAGCGGTGAAATGGCCGGAGCGCCAGCCCGGGTGCCCGCGCCCGGATAAGTAAAAATTCGGAGATGAAAACTTCCCGCACCGTCTTCGATCAGCGCTCCACGCTCTCGGGGCGCGTGCGGGTCATCGAGGACGGCGTCGAGCGCCGGCTCATGGTCGCCGGCGACACGCTGTCGGTGTACCCCCTCAACGGCACGTGGTCCCGTCTCACGCGGGAGTACTGGTGGCACGCCGTCGCCGCGGCGCCATTACCGGCGCGCCCATCCGCGCTCTTCGTCGGCCTCGGCGGCGGTACCTCGCTCCACGTGCTGCGCGCGCACCGCAGTCCGCGCAGCCTGACCGTCATCGAGCGCGATAGCGTCATCCTGCGCGCGGCCCGGGACTGGTTCGGGCTCGACGGCGTCCCGGGCGTCGAATATCTCACCGGCGAGGCCGAGGTCGTGGCGCGCTGGCTCAAGGCCGCTCGACGGCGGTTCGACTTCGTCTTCGAGGACGCGACCTATGCCGAGCCCCTGGACCGCTCGCTGCCGCTGCTGCGCACGCTGGTCCCGCTGATCTCCCGCCGTGGCGTGCTGGTGATCAACCGCCACCGGCGCGGCGACGCTCACCGGCTGGCCGCGACGCTGCGCCCGCATTTCGCGGCCGTGCGGCTGCGGCGAGTCAGGCGTGAGGCCGAGAACGTGCTGATCGTCTGCGCTAAGCTCGCGGCAGGCGCTTGAGCCGCAGGCGGTGGGGCCGCTCGGCCTCGGCGCCGAGACGTCGGCGCCGGTCGGCCTCATAGTCCTGGTAATTGCCCTCGAACCATACCACCCGCCCCTCGTCTTCGAAGGCGAGGATGTGGGTGACGATGCGGTCGAGGAACCAGCGGTCGTGGCTGATGACGATCGCGCAGCCCGCGAAGTCGAGCAGCCCATCCTCGAGCGCGCGCAGCGTGTCCACGTCGAGATCGTTGCTGGGCTCGTCGAGGAGCAGCACATTGGCGCCACTCTTGAGCACCTTGGCCAGGTGCAGGCGATTGCGCTCGCCGCCCGACAGCTCGCCGACGCGCTTCTGTTGATCGCTGCCCTTGAAGTTGAACGAGGCCACGTAGGCGCGCGACTGGAGCTTCCGGCCGCCGACGTCGAGGATGTCCTCGCCGCCCGAGATCTCGTCCCACACCGTCTTCTTGGCCTCCAGCGCATCGCGGCTCTGATCGACGTAGGCCAGCGTGACGGTGTCGCCGATCCTGAGCGTCCCGGCGTCCGGCTGCTCGGAACCGACCATCATGCGGAACAGCGTCGTCTTGCCCGCGCCGTTCGGCCCGATGACGCCGACGATGCCGCCGCGGGGCAGCTTGAAGGAGAGGTCGTCGATCAGCACGCGATCGCCGAAGGCCTTGGAGACGTGAGCCGCCTCGACGACGACGTCGCCGAGACGCGGCCCCGGCGGGATGGCGATCTCCAGCACGGCGGCCCGCTGCTCGAAGGGCTCGTTGAGCATGGCATCGTAGGCCTGCAGACGCGCCTTGGACTTGGCCTGGCGCGCGCGCGGCGCCATCCTGACCCATTCCAGCTCTCGCGCGAGGGTGCGCTGGCGCGCGACGTCCGACTTTTCCTCCTGCTCGAGGCGCTGGCCCTTCTGCTCGAGCCAGGACGAGTAGTTACCCTCCCACGGAATGCCGTGGCCGCGGTCGAGCTCGAGGATCCAGCGGGCGACGTTGTCGAGGAAGTAGCGGTCGTGCGTGATGGCGACGACCGTGCCGGGGTATTCCTTGAGGAAGCGCTCCAGCCACGCCACCGACTCCGCGTCGAGGTGATTGGTCGGCTCGTCGAGGAGCAGCATGTCGGGGCGCGAGAGCAGGAGACGGCAGAGGGCGACACGCCGGCGCTCACCACCGGAGATCTTGGCGACCTCCATGTCGCCCGGAGGTACGCGCAGGGCGTCCATCGCCAGCTCGACGGTCCGATCGAGATCCCAGGCGTTGGCGGCGTCGATCTGGTCTTGAAGGCGCCCCTGCTCCTCGAGGAGCTTCTCCATCCCGTTGTCGGCGAGCGCCTCGCCGAGGCGCGTACTGATCTCCTCGAAGCGCTGCAGCAGCGCCCGCGTCTCGGCGACGCCGTCCTCGACGTTGCCGCGCACGTCCTTGGCGGAATCGAGCTGGGGCTCTTGCGCCAAGTACCCGATCTTGAGGCCGGCCGCCGGAGACGCCTCGCCCTGGAAGTCGTCGTCGACGCCGGCCATGATCCGCAAGAGCGTGGACTTGCCCGCCCCGTTGGCGCCGACGACGCCGATCTTGGCGCCGTGGAAGAACGAGAGCCAGATGCCGCGCAGGATCTCCCGCTTGGGCGGGACGACTTTGCGGAGGTCTTTCATCACGAACGCGTACTCGCCGGCCATCTATGCCGCTCCTAGTAAGCGCCGGTGCTCCGGCATCATGCAGCGGTCCTGCACCACGTTGATTCCGGCCCGCGCCAGCGTCTCGGCCGCCGCGTCGTTCCGGATACCGAGCTGAAACCACACGGCCTGGGGTCGCCACGGAAGCGCGAGGATCTCGCGAGCGTGGTCGGGCAGATACTGCGGTCGTCGGAAGATCTCGATGACGTCGACCGGCCCGTCCATCTCGGTGATGCTGCCGAGGACGCGGAGGCCGTGAATCGTCTGGCCGACGAGCTTGGGGTTGACCGGATGAATCCGATAGCCCCGCGCAGCCAGGTAGGCCGGCACGTAATACGCCGGCTCGTGCGCGCCGATCTTGGCGCCGATGACCGCGACGGTCGTCGCCGTTTTCAAGATCGTGCGCAGTCCGGTGTCATCGTCGACCACGCGCTCCGTCCACTCGCTCATGCCGCCGACATTCTCACGACGCGCGCATCGCGGCAAGGATCTGCGCCCCGAAGGACTCGACCCGCCAGCGGCGGATCCCCTCCACGCGCGAGAGCGCCTCGAGGTCGCGGGGGGCAGCTTCCGCGATCGGACGCATCAGCCGATTCGGCAGGACGACGCCCGACTCGAGCCCCGTCGCGGGCGCCGCCTCGGTCCGCCACTGCCGCAGCAGCTCGATACGCCGCCGCACCGGCCCCGGCACCGACGGCAGCCGCGGCGGTCGCGGCGGGACGGGGAGGTCAGCTTCGGGTTGGGCCTGAGCGTGGGCGATCGCCTCGAGCATCGCCTGGCCCCAGCGACCGACGACGCGCGGCGTGCAGCCGGGGATCTTGCCGAGCTCCGCGACGGTACGGGGCGCCGTCAGGGCCAGCGCGACGAGCGTGGCATCGCCGAGGATCTTGAATGGCGGACGATCCGCGCTCCGGGCGAGCCGCTCGCGCAGCTGCCACAGCGATTTGAGAATCCCGAGCTGCCGCGGCTTGAGATCCCGCGCGCCCTTGAGCCGGAAGAACGCGTCGGGATCGACGGGGCGCTCGCTGACCGCCTCGGCCGCGAGGGCCGCGCACTCCTCCTCCACCCAGTGCAAGCGTCCGGCGACCTGGAGCGGCTCCGCCAGACGGTCCTTCAACGCCATCAGATGCAGGACGTCGGCGGCCGCGTAGCGTTCCTGGGCCTCGGTCAGCGGGCGCACCGACCAGTCGTCCTTCTGGCGTGACGGTGGCAGCTCGACGCCGAGATACTCACGCAGCAACACGTCGAGCCCCAGCGCACGGGCGCCCAGGAAGCGCGCGGCCAGCGACGTGTCGAAGATGGCGCCGAAGGTGAACCCGTAGCGGCGCTTGAGGTGGACGAGGTCGTTGTCGCCGGCGTGGAGGACCACCTGCGGCCGCTCGCGGCCGACCAGCTTGCCGAGCGCGCCGAGATCGGCCGTCGCCAGCGGATCCACGAGCCACGCCTGGCCAGCGCGGTCGGCAATCTGGATGAGCGCCAGCCGCTCCGGATAGTGATGAAGACTGTCGCCTTCGGTGTCGAGGGCGATCTCGTCGAGGCCGGCGAGATGGCGCACCATCTCCTCGAGATCAGCCGCGGTCGAGATCCAGCGTGGCGTGGCTAGGGCTTTCGGGCGAGGATGGCTTGCTCGAGGCGCTGGAAGCGGCGACGCAGCGGCTCGAGGCCCTCCTCATGAGTGATGACGTACAGGCGATTGTCCTTGATCGCCGCGATCGTCATGGCGGCAACCGTGTCCGGATCGAGCGTGCGGCCGATGAGGTCGACGGGCGCCGGGGCCGGCGTCTCGTTGCGCAGCTTCGCCGGTCGATTCCGCTCGCTGGCCCGAATCTGGGTGGCCACACCCATCGGGCAGAGCACCGACACCCCGATGCCGTAGGACTTCAGATCTTTGGCGAGGGTCTCGGACAGCCCGACCACCGCATACTTCGACGTGTTGTAGATGCCGAGTCCCTGGGAGGCGATGAGGCCGGCCATCGACGCGGTGTTGACGACGTGGCCGCCCTCGCGCTGGGCGATCATCCTGGGCAGGAAGGCCTCGAGTCCGTGGATCACGCCCCAGAGATTGACGCCGAGCGTCCACTCCCAGTCCCGGTGCGTGGCCGTCTCGAGCCCGCCCCAGATCGCGACGCCGGCATTGTTGCAGAGCACGTGGACACGACCGAGCGCAGAGAAGGCGCGGTCGGCCAATGCCTGGACCTGGGCCCGGTCGCTCACGTCGGTCCGCACGGCGAGCGCTCGGCCGCCCCGCGCTTCGATTCGCTTGACGGTCTCGCTGAGGCCGGCCTCGTCGACGTCGGCCACGACGATGGCCGCGCCTTCGGCCGCGAGTCCCTCGGCCAGGGAACGGCCGATGCCGCTGGCGCCGCCGGTGACGACGCCCACACGCCCCCTCAACGATTCGACAGCCGTCTCCTTGTGCTTCCGGGATTACGCCGAGGCTTTGCCCTCGAGCAGCGGCCGCAGCACCGTCTCGAGGCGGTCCATGTCCGCGGGCTTGCGGAGGAAGGCAGCAAATCCGGCCTCCTCGGCCTTGAGTAAGGTAGCCGGGCTCATGTCGCCGGTCAACGCGACGATGGGCACGCCCGCGGCGATGGGATGCTGGCGCAGGCGGGTGGCGAACTCGAAGCCGTGGATGCCGCGGAGGCGGAGATCGAGGAGGACGACCGACGGTCGCGTCCGGACGGCGAGCTCGAGGCCGTTCTCGCCGGACTCGGTCATCAGCACGCGAGCATCGGGAAACAGGGCCGTGAGGTACTCGCCAAGGGCCTGGCGCGTGTCGGTATCGTCCTCGACGACGAGGATTACGCCCATCAGACCCAGTGTACCGTGCCGGCTGTGCGGAATCAGGTGACTAGGCGGTCGAAGCTAGCCCGTCGGGCTTGAGCCAGTACGGCTGCCGACCGGTGCGGCGCAGCGCTGCCACCACGCGCGCCGGATGTCCCCAGTCGCTCCAGCCGACGTCCTTCACTCTGACGGTGAGGAGGCGTTCCGGCACGCGAGCCAGCACACGGGTTGAAAAGCTCAGCGGAGTCAGATTGGCGTAGACCATCTCGGCGACGGCCTCTTCGTCGGGCGTGCCGAGCGCCCGGCGGAGGGGCGCGAATGTGACGAGCTCCTCGGGCGCCGTCGCACGGACGCAGTCGATGAACGCGCTCGCCCAGCCGACCATCACGAAGCTGTTCCACAGGCAGCGGCGCTCCAGGAGCACGCGCGCCAGCGTTGGCGAGGGCTTTTCCCAGAATCGCCGGACGGGAAACACGGGCGGTCCGTCGACCGGCAGTGGCAGGCGCGACGGCTCGACCCAGCCGTACTCGGTCTCCGGCGTCTCCGCCTCGATACCGAGCAGCACGACGCGATCCGGCAGCGCGCGGACCAGATCGACCGCGCTCTCCACGTAGGTCATGAACGCCCGATCCTCCGTGACATCGTGATCGGAGGGCAGGATGGCAATCGGGACGTCGCCGGCCAAGTGCTCGACTCGCATCACGGGATACACGATGCCCGCAAGAGTGCCCTGGTTGCTCGGCTGCACGACCAGGCAGCCTGGCGCGAGCCCCGACGAAAGCGCACCGAAATACTCGCGGTGCTCATTCGTCACGACGGCGGCCTGGCGATCCTGCCTGACCACCAGCTCGGCCCGACGGCGCGTGCGATCGAACATGGTCTCGCCATCGAGCAACGCGCAGAATTGTTTGGGACGAAGATCACCGGCGATCTTCTGTGTCAAGGAGCGTAGCCGGAGGCCGTCACCGCCGGCGAGGATGATGGCCCAAGGGTCAGGTCGGTTGGCGTTCATTGCGTCGACGGGGGAGCAACAAGCATGCCCGGTCTGCGGGCAAGTCAGCCGACGCCATGTGCACCATCTGCAGTGTCACCGACGCTGACCCAGGGCAAGAATCTTCCCAGGGTTGGAGAGAAAGGTTATCCGGGCGTGGTACGATGCGGCGCGCCAAGCCCGGAGGGACCATGACGAAAGACGTCACCGTCGTCCATCACGCCGATCGCCGGACCGACGTCGTCATGCCGTACGCCCCCGGCATCGTCGTTCGCCGTGGGCATCTGGTCTTCTTGTCAGGAGTGACTGCGGCGCCCGTTTATCACAGTCATCCCCATCGCGAGGAAGAATTCGATCTACCGACCACGATGCGCGATCAAGCGAAGCTGGCCATGGAGAATCTCAAGAAGACGCTGGAGGCGGCCGGCTGCACGCTGGGCGATCTCGTGTCGGCCACGCGCTATGTGACGAACGTGGCGGAGCAGGACGACATGAACCGCGTCTGGGCGCAGTACCTCGGCGCCCACCTGCCGACGACGACCACGGTCGAAGTCTCACGGTTGGCCACGCACGCTCGCTGCAAGCTCGAGATCAGCGCCATCGCGGTGCGAGCCGCAGCGCGGACCACCCGCCGCAGGCGGGAGACGCGCGAGGCGAGCGGTACCAAAGGTCGGAGAAAGTGATGGCGACGCTGGGATTCGTCGGTCTCGGCGCGATGGGAAGCCGATTGGCTCGCCGATTGCTGGGCGCGGGTCACACCGTCATCGGCTACAACCGGACGCCAGGAAAGGCGCGCGATCTCGTCGCCGCCGGGCTCCGGCTCGAGAAGAGCCCGGGCGCCGTCGCCGCGTCGACCGAGGCTATCTTCAGCATGGTGACCGACGACACAGCCCTCCGTTCGGTGGCGCTGGGGCCGGATGGGATCATCGGCGCGCTCAAGCCCGGCACGACGTACGTGGAGATGAGCACGGTGAGCCCGGCGCTCACGCGCGAGCTCGGCGAAGCGGTGGCCCGCCGAGGCGCGGCGATGCTCGACGCTCCCGTCTCGGGTAGCACGATCACCGTCGAGCAGGGCCAGGCCTCGATCGCGGTGGGCGGTGAGGCCGCCGCGCTCGAGCGCGTCCGGCCGTATCTCCTCGCCATGGGGCCCGGCGGGATCACGCACGTCGGTCCCCTCGGGCTCGCGAAGGCGATGAAGGTTGCGACCAATCTCGGGCTCGCCGTCCAGATGCTGGCATTCAGCGAGGCGGTGCTGCTGGCCGAGAAGTCCGGGATCCCGCGCGAGACGGCGGTGGAGGCGTTGCTCAAATCCGTGGTGGCCTCGCCGATGGTGAAGTACCGCGGCCCGTTCGTCATCGGCAAGATGCCGACCGATGCGTGGTTTCCGGTGCCGATGATCCAGAAGGACCTGCAGCTCGCCCTCGATCAAGGCCGCGCCGTCGGCGTGCCGTTGCCGACGACGGCCCTCGTCCAGGAATGGCTGACGATGGCGCGCGGCCTGGGCCTCGGCCACTTCGACTTCGGCGTCCTGTTCGACGTGCTGGCGTCGTTGAGCGGAGCCCCCGCGAGCAAGAAGCCCGACGGCCGGTGACGGTCGCCGCGCCGTTCGACGTCTACCGCGACGTCGTGCGCCCGGAGTGGATCGACCACAACGGCCACATGAACGTGGGCTACTACCTGGTCGTCTTCGACTACGCGACCGACGAATTCTTCCGCTGGGTCGGTCTCGACCTCGCCCATCGACGCTCGGCCGGCGTGACCACGTTCTGCCTGGAAGCCCACGTCACGTACCATCGGGAAGTCCGCGCCGGCGATCAGCTCCGCTTCACGACCCTGCTGCTCGCCCACGACGACAAGCGCATCCATTACTTCCACGAGATGCACCATGCGACGGCGGGCTACCTGGCGGCCACGAACGAGCTGATGTCGCTTCACGTGAGCCAGGCGACGCGTCGCGGCGCGCCGATGGCGCTGGCGGTCCGCGAGAGGCTGGGGTCGATCCAGGCCGCCCACGATGCCGTGCCGCGCCCGCCTCAAATCGGGCGCAGCATCGGGCTCGGCAACCGGCCGGCCGCGCGCTGAGGGCCGCTGTCATGCGCGCCCGGCCGGGAGAGGATCGCGTCATGACGCTTCACCGCGCATGGTGGCTCAGGTTCGCCGTGATCCTGCTCGGCACCGTCGCGGTTGGCGGATGCGCGCCCGCGCGGCGGCTGCCCGACGTTCCGTACGTCGTGACGCCCGACCGCGTCATCGCCGAGATGCTGCGGGTGGCGAGCGTCGGCCCCGACGACCTGCTCTACGACCTTGGCTCGGGCGACGGCCGCATCGTCATCGCGGCGGCCCGACAGTTCGGAACGCGTGGCGTCGGCATCGAGATCGATCCGGCGCTGGTCGAGGTGGCCAACGAGAACGCGCGCCAGGCGGGCGTGACGCAGCTCGTGCGCTTCGTGCACGGCGACATTTTCGTCGCCGACTTCTCCAAGGCGACCGTCGTGATGCTCTACTTGCTCCCGGAGCTCAACCTTCGGCTCCGCCCAAGGCTCCTGACCGAGCTCGCGCCCGGCACGCGGGTCGTGTCACACAACTACGACATGGGCAACTGGGTGCCCCAGCGCTCCCTCCGGGTCACCGTGGACCATCGCGATCACTACGTCTATTTCTGGGTCGTGCCGGCGGCCCACCTGCGGCCCTCCTAGCGGGTCACGCGCAGGCAGAAGGCGCCGACGTGCTCGGCGAGCGCGCGCGCGGACGCGTAGCTCTCGGCGTTGACCTTTCTCAGGCGCTCGGCCGTGCGCTCGGCCTCGACCCGGACCTTTGCCTCGTCCACCGTCAAGAGACGGCCGTGCTCGAGGACGAGCCGGCCGCCGACCATCACGCTGTCCACGGCGGCGCCGCTCTCACCGTTGACGAGCTGAAGCAGCGCATCGTTCAGCGGCACCCATCCCGTCCGGGACAGATCGAGGAACACGATGTCGGCGTTGAAGCCCGGCGCCAGCCGCCCGATCCGATCCATCCCCAGGACCCCAGCGCTTCCTTCCGTGGCGAGCCGGAACGCTTCGCCGGCCGTGATCCACTCGCGGTAATCGAACGTCTGCACGCGCGAGAGATACGCGCACAAACGCATCGCTTCGAACATGTTCTGCGTGTCCGACGAGCTGGCCGAGTCGGTCCCCAGGCCCACCCGCAGCCCGGCCTCGAGCATCCGGCGAACGCGCGCGACGCCGGAGCCGAGGCGGAGATTGGACATCGGATTGTGGGCGACGCTCGCCCCGGCTCCCGACAGTCGCCTGACGTCCTCGTCCTCGAGCCAGACGCCGTGCGCGCCGCTGAAGCGCGGCCCGACGAGACCGAGAGCATCCAGGTGCGCCGTCAGTGACACCCCGTACTTCTCGATGCCGAGGACGGCCTGACCGCGCGACTCGGCCAGATGCATCTGGATACCGACGTCGAACTCACGGGCGAGATCGCGACAGGCGCCGAGAAAGCCATCGCTGCAGTGCAGCGGGATGGTCGGGCCGAGACCGGGGGCCACCTCGCTGCGATCGATCGGCCACGCCTTGAGAATGTCCCGGCACGTCGCCGCGCTCGCCTGCGCCGACGCCGCGCGCAGGCCCTCGACCTGGCCGCGAACACCATCGGGCAGCGACGCCAGCAAGCCGGGCAGCGCCTGCCACAGCGTCAGGTCGGCCATCATCGGTGCGACCACCGCGCGCACGCCGACGTCTCGATAGGCGCGCGCCACCGCGTGCACGCCCTCCACCGTCGGCGCGGGAAATTCCGTGAACATGTCGTAGCAGGCGGTGCAGCCCTTGCGCACGAGCTCGATCGCCGAGAGCTGCGCCGAGAGGTGCTTGTCCTCCAGCGTCCGGTTGCCGTTCACGGCGCCGGCATAGCCGAGCAGGATCTCGAGCGGGATGGCGTCGGGCACGACGCCGCGCGCCAGCGCACCGTGCGAATGCGTGTGCGCGTTGATCAGGCCGGGAATCAGCAGCCGATCGCGCGCGTCGACCTGCCGCGCCGCCTCGGGCACCTTCACGCCGGGCACGCCGATCTCGCGGATGGTGTCGCCCTCGATGAGGATATCGGCGGCCTGTGCCCGCTGGCCGGCCGGATCGAGCAGGGTGCCACCACGGATGATCGTCATCGCTGTCGTCATAGGTGACTCGCCATGGAGTGGCCGATGACGTGCGGGTCGGCGGCCGCGCGCGCCGTCTCGTACACCAGCCGGCCTTCGAACATCACCACGATGCGATCGGCGAGCTCCATCAGCTCGTCGAGATCCTCGCTCAGGAACAGCACGGCCGCCCCCGCGTTTCGCGCCGCCATGATACGCCCCCTGATCTCGGCGGTGGCGGCCACGTCGAGGCCGGCGCAGGGATTCTGGGCGACGAGCACCTTCGGCGACTGGGACAGCTCGCGGGCCAGCACCGTCCGTTGCACGTTGCCGCCCGAGAGCGTGTCGAGGCTCGCGTCGGGGCCCGCCGCGCGGATCTTGAAGCGGTCGATCAGCTCGCGCCCCCGGTCGTGCAGCGCCCGCCGGCTCAGGAAGCCGCCGGTCACCGCGATGGGCGGCTCGTCGAAGTTCCTGAACGCCAGGTTCTCGGCGATCGTCATCGTCCTCACGCACGCGTTGCTCAATGGCTCTTCCGGGAGCACGAAGACGCGTCGGCGACGCATCTGTCGCCGCGTCGGCCGGTAGCGCTCGCCGGCCACGCGGATCAGGCCGGCCTCGGGGCTGCGCTGGCCCGCCAGCGTTTCGACCAGCTCACGCTGGCCGTTGCCCGACACGCCGGCCACGCCCAGGATCTCGCCCGCACCGACCGCAAGCGATAGCTCGCGCACAGCGGTCAGGGCCTTGTCGTCGAGCACCGTCAGGGCCTCGACGGCGAGCATCGGCGGGATCATCATCGCGACCAGGTCTCCGCGCGTGAGGTCCTTCACGTGTCCCCCGCCGATGCGCCGACCCGCGCGCAGCACCGTCACCTCATGGGCGAACGCCTCGACCTCGCGGAACTTGTGGGTGATCAGCACGACCGTCACCTGGCCTTCGCGCGCCATGGTTCGCAGCACGCCGAGGATCTGGTCGGCCTCGTCGGGCGTGAGCACGCTCGTCGGCTCGTCCAGGATCAAGACGCGTCGCCCGAGGAAGAGCTGCTTGAGGATCTCGATCTTCTGCTTCTCCCCCGCGGCCAGCGCGCCAGCGGCGCGATCGAGGTCCACCCGAAACGGCATCCGGCGCAGGAACGCCTCCATCCGCTCGCGTTCGGCGGCCCAGGCGACCACGGCGGGCAGGTCGTCGCGGCCCAGGATGAGGTTCTCGGCCACCGTCATGCTCGGCACGAGCGTGAAGTGCTGGTAGACCATGCCGAAGCCGAGATGGTGAGCGCCGCGCGGCCCGGCGACCTGATGCTCTTGCCCGTCGACCAGCAGCCGGCCGGCGTCGGCACGGTGGTAGCCCATCATGCACTTCACGAGCGTGCTCTTCCCCGCCCCGTTCTCCCCGAGGATCGCGTGGAAGGCTCCCGGCGCCAGCCTGAGCGACACGTCGTCGAGCGCGGTGAGGGCGCCGAAGCGCTTCGTCATCCCACGCACCTCCACGAGTGGTGGCCGCATCATCATTTGCTGATCGTCAGCTCGCTGGGGGCGCCGAAGAGCGCGTGGCGTGGCGACGAGCTCCAGACGAGAAGCACCAGAGTGAGCGCGTACGGCGCCGCGTTGAAGAGATAGTAGTTCGAGGTGTAGCCGATCGACTGGAGCGCCGGGCCGAGCGCCGTGGCGGCGCCGAAGAGCAGCGACACCCAGAAGCAGTGGATGGGATTCCAGCGGGCGAAGATGACGAGCGCGATGGCCATCAGCCCTTGCCCGCTCGAGAGGCCTTCGTTCCACGTCCCGGGATAGTAGAGCGAGAGAAACGATCCGCCCACGCCGGCCAGGAACCCGCCGGCCATCGTCGCCAGCGTGCGAACGCCGCGCAATGAATAGCCGAGCGCGCGGGCGGCGTCCGCATTGTCGCCGGCTGTCCGCACCACGAGGCCCCAGCGCGTGTTGGCGAAGACCCAGCGCAGCGTGAGCGCCAGTACGATGCCGGCGACGAACAGCGCGTTGATCTCGAACGCGGCCCTGATCTGCGGATACGCGCTCCACGCGCCGAGCCCGAGATGGGGGAGCCGGGGCGCCGACGGCTGGATGTAGGGCTTGCCCAGGAAGAACGCGAGTCCGGTCCCGAAGAGAAAGAGCGCGATGCCGACCGCGATGTCGTTCACCCGCGGGAGATTGCAGATCGCGGCGTGGAGCAGTCCGAAACCGGCGCCGATCCCGCCGGCGACGAGTACGCCGAGCCACGGCGAGCCCGTGAGGTAGGAGATCGCGTAGCCGCTCATGGCTCCCATCACCAGCGTGCCTTCGAGGCCGAGATTCACGCGCCCGCTCTTCTCGGTGAGCGTCTCGCCGAGGCTGACGTAGAGGTACGGCGTCGAGACGCGAATGGCGCCACCGACGACGGCGATCAGCACCCCCCACGCGCCCAGATCCGGGGTCACGCGCGTCGAAAGCGCCCGTACAGCGTGTTGGCGGCGAGGACGGCGATGAAGAGGAGGCCCTCGAGGACCAGCGTGGCCGCGTCGGGAAGACCGAAGCGCCGCTGGAGCAGCCCGCCGCTGGCGGTGATCCCGCCCAGCAGGACCGCGATGGCGATGACTGCCAGCGGGTTCTGGCGCGCGAGAAACGCGACGAGGATCCCGGCGTAGCCGTAGCCGACGACGAGCGAGGAGCTGGCGAACCCGTGGACGGCGACGACCTCGATGGCGCCGGCCAGTCCGGCCGCGGCGCCACCGAGCACGGTGGTGGCGAGGATGATCGCGCCGATCGGCAGACCGACCATACGCGCGGCCCGGACGTTGCCGCCGACGATGTCGACGGCGAAGCCCACGAGCGTGTGTCGCATGAGCACCCACGTGCCGACACAGGCCACGACGCCGAAGACGAGCCCCCAGTGGATGCCCGTGGTCGGGATCGTGCCGATCATCAGGCGCTCGCCGATGGCCCACGACGCGGGCTTGAGCACCTGGCCGAAATCGCGGATGGGCCCGGTCACGAGGTGATTCATCACCGCGATGGCGATGTAGTTCAGGAGGAGCGTCGCGATCGTCTCGTTCACGCCGCGCCAGTGCCGGAGCGCGCCGGCCGCGCCGACCCAGAGCCCACCGGCCACGGCGGCGGCCAGACACATGGCGCCGACGGCCAGAGGCGCCGGCAGCGCCCCGAGATGAACACCGGCGACGACGGTGGCGACACCACCGACGACGAGGGCGCCCTCGCCGCCGATGACGAGCAAGCCGGCCCGTGCGGGCAGCGCCGTGCACAGCGCCGTGAGCATGAGCGGGGCGGCCTGGGTCAGCGTCTCCTCGAGCGAGAACCACGAGCCGAAGCCGCCGGCGAGAAGCGCGCCGTAGACCTCGAGCGGGTTGAGGCCGCGGAGCGCGACGAAGCCACCGAAGAGGGCGAGAGCGGCCAGCAGGGCGGCGGCCGAGATGGC
>MNEG01000119.1 GCA_001917585.1 Candidatus Rokubacteria bacterium 13_1_40CM_68_15 | reverse complement strand
CGGTCTCAGCTCCGCCGGCGCCGAAGTTCCAGACGTCGCGCGGCAGGCGGGCGTGAGCGGCTCGTCTCATCTCGGGCAGGGTCACGAAACGTGGTGGGGTCATGGGCGAGTACCCTACGGGTTTCGGCGTGAACAGGCAAGATGCGCTATCCTCCCGGGCGCCAGGAGCAGGAGCGCTGCCAG
This sequence comes from Candidatus Rokubacteria bacterium 13_1_40CM_68_15, assembly GCA_001917585.1. GTDB lineage: Bacteria > Methylomirabilota > Methylomirabilia > Rokubacteriales > CSP1-6 > 40CM-68-15. Next base: position 31,518 of record MNEG01000119.1, on the reverse strand, counting down.
CGAGGAGGCCCCATGGCCAAGACCACGTTCTTCGTCGACGACCCCATGACCCGCAACGCCGTGCACGTGCTCAGCCGCGCGCCGCTGGAGACGGTCCTGGTCCGCACCAACGACGTCCGCGGTCAGATCGAGGTCGATCCCGACAACGTCACCGACCGGCCGCGCGTGACGTTCGAGGCGCCGATCGAGAGCCTCGACTCCGGCGTGCCCCTCATGAACGACGTCATGCGCAGCGACAAGTGGCTCGACGCCGGCAAGTCGCCGGTCATCCGCTTCGCGCTGGAACGCGTGATCTCGCCGGCCGTGCGGACGCCACTCGCCGACGGCAAGCCCGTCGTGCTGGCCGCCGAGGCCACACTCGAGCTGCGTGGGGTTTCGCGACCCGTGGCGGTGCGCGCTGAGGTGACGTGGCTCCGCAAGAACGACAGCACCGCCCGCCGTTTGCCCGGCGACCTGCTCCACGTCGTGGCGCGCTTCGACGTGCCCCTGCCCGCCTTCGGGATCGACGCACATCTCTCGGCGCAGACGCTCGACAAGATTGCGGGGACGGTGCAGGTCGAGGTCGATCTCTTCGGCTCGACCGAGCGGCCCCAGATCGCGGAGGACATGCGCGGACGGCTGAGCCAGGCGAAGAAGAGCCTCGGCCAGCGGCTCCTCGGAGGCTGACGACTCCTTCCCAGCGCGCCGAGAAGCCCTGCGCGCCGAGAAGCGAAAGAAGATCCGACGCACGGCAGCTCTGAATTCATAAGGAAGCCCGACAGACACGTCGGCGTTCCGGAGTAGAACTCCGACCAAGTCGGAAAGCCTCACGATGCCGGCCCCTCGGCTTCGGCGCTCACCACCCGTTCTTGACGTTTCTCTGCGATTTGCCGACTTGGCTCGCAAAGTGCTCATGGTGAGACGTATCAAGCTGCCGCGGCGCCTGGGCGAGGCAGAGAAAGGAGGATAGGAAAATCACACTTCGACGTTCTGGCGGTGATTGAGGCGGGCGCCACCCTCTTTCTGATTTTTTTCAGCCTGATCTTTCTTACTCTGATCCTTCATACCCTGACCCTTCATACCCTGATCCTTCATACCGTGATCCTTCATACCCTCATCGTTCTTACATGGAGAGACATCGATGGACTTTTTCTCATTGAAGCGTTGGATTCATCTGGCCGTCATCGTGACGGTCGTACTCGCTGGCTGTTGGGCGTCCGTCCGGACTACTCAGGCCGAAGACAACCACGGCAGGGACCGGCAGCGCGAGCGGCATTCAGTCAGGCCCGCGCGTGATCCGGGGGTGCGTGAAGGAATGGCCTTCACCGTTGGCCCGGACGATTTCGAAGAGGTGGACGTCGTCGAGGATGGGCTCGGCCCGATGGTCTTCCGGATTCCGACCCCGGTCTTCGGTGATGCGGCTCGATGACCCTGAAGCGCGTCGAGAGATCGTGCGGCTGAAGCACAAGCACGGGCTCGCCTTCACGCCGACTGCCGCCGGCGCCGAATTCAGCCACCCGACGCACGGGCGCTGCCAGATCCACCTCCGCAACGATCGTGACGATCTTGCGGCGCTGCTCGCCTGGCTCCGCGAGAAGCGACTGGAGCCACCGGCGCATCGGTAGCTCAGCAGCGCCGTTCGCCCAGGGTTGCGCGTATACTGCCCCCCGCCATGCGAGCGATGGTCACCGACCACCCGGGGGATTACGACGTCATGCGGGCGCGGGACGTCGCGGTGCCAGCGCTCGGGCCGCGCGAGGTCCTCGTCCGCAACTATGCCTCCGGCGTGTGCTACCACGACCATCTCATCCGCGTCGGCGTGATGAAGCGCGGCATCACCTTCCCGCTGATCCTCGGGCATGAGGGCGCGGGGATGGTGGAGGCGGTGGGCGGCGCGGTGCGCTCGCTGAAGTCGGGCGACCGCGTCGCGTGTACGCAGTGGACGGAGAACTGCGGGCTCTGCCGCTTCTGCCGCACCAACCGTGAGTCGCTCTGCGCCGAGCGCAAGTATTTCGGCCACGACCGTGACGGGACGTACGCCGAGATGTTCAAGATCCAGGAGGACTCGCTCCTACCCCTGCCGCCCCAGGTAAGCTTCGAGGAGGGCGCGATCCTTTCCTGCGCCATCGGCACCGTGCTCGCCGCCATCCGCGACGTCGGCCGGACCCAGGCGGGCGAGTACGTGCTGGTCACGGGCGCGGGCGGCGGACTGGGCGTCCACGCCGTGCAGATGGCCAAGCTCTGCGGAGCCACCGTGATCGCGCAGACCACCTCGCCCGAGAAGGCCAAGCTCATCCGCGAGGTCGGCGCCGACGAGGTCGTGGTCGCGCGCGATGGAAAGTTCGCCGACGAGGTCCGGCGCGTCGCCCGCGGCGAGGGCGTGGATGTCGTGTGCGACAACGTCGGCGCCCCCGTCTTCCAGGAGGCGCTGCGGGCCACCGCGCGGGGCGCACGGTATGTGCTGGTCGGCGAGCTGACGGGCGACACTGTGACCTTCAACACCGCGCGGCTCTTCCTCAAGGGCGTGAGCCTCCTCAGCACCACCAGCACCTCGCGCACCCAGCTCGCCGACGTCATCGAGCTGGTGCGGGCGCGCAAGCTGCGCCCGATCGTGACGGAGCGCTTTCCGCTGGACGAGGCGCCCCGCGTGCACCGTCTCATGGTCGACCGGAAGCTATCGGGCCGCGTCGTGCTCCTGCCGTAGCCGCGTTCGGCCCTCACTACCAACACCAACGCCAGGAGGTTCGTCCATGGGCTCCCGGACTCTTCAGCCCGAGACGACGGCGGAAGCGTACCTCGAGCTGCTGAAAGACCGCGGCATCGACGTCTTCCTCGGCAACGCCGGCACCGACTTCGCGTCGCTGGTGGAGGCGTTCGCGCGCTTCGAGGCCGAGGGCAGCCGGGCGCCGCGCCCGCTGGTGGTACCGCACGAGTTCGTCGCCGTCTCGATGGCGCACGGATACTACGCCGCGGGCGGCCGGCCAGCGGCGGTGATGGTGCACGTCAACGTCGGCACCGGGAACGCGTCCACGGCCATCATTACGGCGGCGCGCGCGAACGTTCCCATTCTCATGTCCGCCGGGCGGACGCCGATCACCGAGGAAGGGCTGCCCGGCTCGCGCGACCTTCACATCCACTGGGCGCAGGAGAGCTTCGACCAGGCCGCGATGCTGCGCGAGTACGTCAAGTGGGACTACGAGCTGCGGACCCCCGTCCAGCTCGAGGCGGTCGTGGATCGCGCGTTCGAGCTGATGCACGCCGAGCCCCGAGGACCGGTGTATCTCACGCTGCCGCGCGAAGTCCTCGCCGCGCGCCCCGGGACGATGACCATCACGTCGCCGCCGCGGCGCGAGTCCCGCAGCGAGCGGTTCCCGGATCCCGCGCGGATCGACGAGGCCGCCCGCATCCTCGCGCGCGCCGAGTACCCGATCGTCCTCGCCTCGGCCGCGGGCACCGATGCCCGCACCGTGGCTGGCCTCGTCGAGGTGGCGGAGGCCGGCGGGATCGGCGTCGTGGAAGCGGATCCGATCTACATGAACTTCTCGCACCGGCACGACCTCCATCTCGGCTACAACCAGTCCGGTACGACGAACCCGTCGGTCGGCGAGGCCGACGCGATCCTCGTGGTCGAGGCCGACGTTCCCTGGTATCCCGCCCTCAGAAAGCCGGCGCCGGGAGCGCCGATCATCCACCTCGGCGTCGATCCCTTCTTCTCGCGCTACCCGATGCGGAGCTATCCCTGCGACGTGCCGATCGCTGCCACGCCGGCGGCGGCCTTGCCGCTCCTCGCGGAGGCCGTACGGCGTCACGCCGATCGGCAGGCGGTGGCCCGTCGTCGCGAGCGTCTGGCCGCCGAGCACCGGAAGCGTCAGGCGGCCTGGGAAGAGATGGCCGTGAAGCAGGCGAGCGCGTCCACGATCGGCTTCGCGTGGGCGGCGCGGTGCATCGGCGAGATCGTCGACGACGGCACGGTGGTCGTGAACGAGTACCCGTTGGACCGCCGGTTCGCGGCATTCACCCGGCCGGGCAGCTACTTCGCCTCGCCGCATTCGAGTGGCCTCGGCTTCGGCCTGGGCGCAGCACTGGGCGTGAAGCTCGCCCGCCCGGAGGCGACGGTCATCGCCACGGTCGGGGATGGCGCCTACTTCTTCGGCGAGCCGCTGTCCTGCCTCTTCGTGCAGCGCGCCCACCGGCTGCCCCTCCTCACCGTCATCTTCAACAACCAGCAGTGGGAAGCGGTGAAGTTCGGGGCGCTGGCCGTGCATCCCGCCGGCGCGGCGAAGACGCGCGGCCGCTTCCCGCTCAGCGAGCTCACACCGTCGCCGCGCTTCGAGGAGATGGCGAAGACGGTGGACGGCTATGGTGAGCGGGTGGAGAGCCCGGGCGAGCTACCGGCTGCGCTGAAGCGCGGCCTGGCGGCGGTACGAGAGGGTCGGCCCGCGATCCTGAACGTCCAGTGCCAGCGGAATGTTTAGCATGCGGAGCCTCGACGTGGCCCCGTGCTAGACTGCCGCGCATCCTGAACGAGGAGGGCCTGATGAGTCGTCGCCTCGCGTCGCCCGTCACGATCGTCTCTCTCATCGCCGTGCTCTGTGGCGCCCTGGTGGGCCATGCCGCGGACCCGATCCCGATCGGTGTCTCGGTCGCTCAGACCGGTCCTGTAGCGTTGGCGGGTCAAGAGCAAGTGTTGGGCGCGCAGATCGCCGAGGAGTACTTCAACAAGCGCGGCGGCGTGAATGGCCGGCCGTTCAAGCTGATCTTCCAGGACGCCGGCAGTGACGAGGCCACCGCCATCAACGCCTACCAGAACCAGATCAACGTCGCCAAGGTCGTCGCCATCATCGGGCCGAGCCTGTCGCAGCAGATGTTCGCCGCCGGGCCGTTCGCGGTGCGCGCCAAGCTGCCGGTGCTCGGCATATCGACGACGGCCAAGGGCATCCCGCAGGTCGGCGAGTTCGTCTCCCGGGTGTCCGCGCCGGTCGCCATCGTGGCGCCGAATGCCATCAAGGCGGCGATGGACATCAACAAGAACATCAAGCGCGTGGTCGTGCTGTACGCGCAGAACGACGCCTTCAGCAAGTCGGAGACGGAGACGTTCCAGCAGGCCGTGAAGGATCTCCACCTCGAGCTGGTCACCGTGCAGACCTTCCAGACGACGGACACCGACTTCACGGCGCAGGTCACGAACACGCTGAACGCCAAGCCGGACCTCGTCATCATCTCCGGCCTGCAGGTGGACGGCGCCAATCTCGTGAAGCAGCTGCGCGAGCTCGCGTACAAGGGCTTGATCGTCGGGGGCAACGGGCTCAACACGACCAACATCATCCCGATCTGCAAGGCGCTGTGCGACGGCATCCTCGTCGCCCAGGCCTACAGCCCCGAGTACAAGAGCAAGATCAACGACGACTTCAAGGGCATCTACAAGGACCGCCAGAAGAAGGACCCGCCGCAGTTCAGCGCCCAGGCCTTCACCGGCGTCCAGGTGTTCGTGGAGGCCCTCGGCGCGCTCGACAAGAAGTCGCCGATCGCCAAGATGGACCTGGCCGCGCTGCGCGTCGAGCTGAACAAGCAGCTCATCGCCGGCACCTACGACACGCCGCTGGGCGAGATCTCGTTCAAGGCTTCGCCGGGCGGGGAGATCGTGCAGAAGCAGTCGTACGTCGCCCAGATCAAGATGGATCCGGGTGGCACCAGCGGGAAGTGGGTGTACGTCAAGTAGCGTGGCGCGGCCGTTGAGGCGATGAGCTCGAGCCTGCTGCTCCAGCAGGTCCTCAACGGCCTCGCCATCGGCAGCGTGTACGCCATCTTCGCCCTCGGCTACACGCTGATCTTCTCGATCCTGCGCATCATCAACTTCACCCACGGCGCCATTTTCACGCTCGGCGCCTACGCCACCTACGCGCTGACCGGCGCGCGGTTCGGCTTCAACGGGCTGCTCGCCAACGCGGCGCTGCCGCTGCACCTGCCCTTCGTCCTGGCGCTCATCGGCGGCGCCCTCTTCGCCGCCGTCTCGGGCGTGATCGTGGAGCGCCTGGCGTTTCGGCCGCTGCGCACGCGCGGCTCCGACCCGCTGCTGACGCTGGTGTCGAGCCTCGGAGTGGCCGTGGCGCTGGTCAACGTCATCCAGTACCTCTTCGGCGCCGAGGCGTACTCCTATCCGGCCGACCCGTTCGGGCAGCTGCCGAGCGCGATGAACTTCGGCACGAGCACGGAGCCCGTCCTCGTGCGCACCGTGCAGGTGATCATCTTCGGCGTGTCGATGGTGGTGCTCGCCCTGCTGACCGTGCTCATGAACGCGACGCGGACGGGCAAGGCGCTGCGCGCCGTCGCCGAGGACACGGTGACCGCGAGCCTGCTCGGGATCAACACCGACCGCCTCATCCTCCTCACCTTCGTGATCAGCGGCTTCCTCGGCGGCGTGTCGGGCACCCTGATCGGACTCAGCGTCGGGATCGCGGGCCCGTACTTCGGGATCGCGTTCGGCCTCAAGGGCCTCGCCGTCATCGTGCTCGGCGGGCTCGGCGACATCCCGGGTGCGGTGGTCGGCGGCCTGCTCATCGGATTGGCGGAGTCCTTCGTCCCCGCCCAGTACATCGCCTACCGCGAGGCCGTGCCGTTCGCGCTGCTGTTCGTCGTCCTCCTGCTGCGCCCGCAAGGCCTGCTCGGGCGGGCGGTCGTGCAGAAGGTCTAGTTCCGCCGGTGCCCGCGTTCCTCGCCGCGTACGACTTCCTGCTCGTGTCGATGGTGCTCGCCGCCGTGCTGGCGCTCTCGCTCTACCTGCCGCTCATGGCCGGTCAGCTCTCGCTGGCGAGCCCGGGCTTCTACGCGCTCGGCGGCTACATCGCGGCGATCATCTCCACCAAGGTCTTCCCGCCCGCCGCCGGACTCTATCCCGTGCCGCTCGTGCTCCTCGAGATGGCCGTGGCCGCGGTCGCGTCGGGCGTGCTCGGCGTGATCGTCGGGGTGCCGGCGCTGCGGCTGCGCGGCATCTTCCTGGCCCTGGCCACGATCGCGTTCGTCGAGATCCTGCGCGTCATCTCGCTGAATCTCGACGTCACCGGCGGGGCCATCGGCATCTTCGGCGTGCCGCAGCCGTTCGCGAGCCAGATCCATTACATGTCGCTGGCGATCCCGCTCCTCGTACTCTGCATGCTCTTCGCGGCGCGGCTCGAGCGCAGCCGGACCGGACGCGCGCTGGTGGCGCTGCGCGAGGACGAGCTGGCGGCCGACGCCATGGGCGTGAACCCGACGCGCTACAAGGTCCTCGCCTTCACGGTGGGCGCCATGATCGCCGGCGTCGTGGGCGCGCTGAGCGCGCACTTCATCAACACCTGGAACTCGCGCCAGGGCACGTTCGATACCGGCGTGAGCCTCATGGCGTTCGTGCTCATCGGCGGCTCGCGCACCTTCGTCGGCCCGGTCGTCGGCGGCCTCGTGCTGACGGCGCTGCCCGAGGCGCTGCGCGGCATCGCGGACGTGGGTGGGCTCCCGGGCTGGCTCGCGCAGTTCCTGCGCGACGGCCGGCTGATCATCTTCGGCGTGATGATCGCGCTCGGCACGGTGTTCTTCCCGCACGGGCTGATCACCCCGGCGCTGCTCGAGCGCCTGGGTCGCGGCCGCCGCCACCGCGTGGAAGCCGCATGAGCGCGGGGGCGGGCGTCGACGTGCTCGGCGTGGAAGGCCTGACCTGCAGCTTCGGCGGCGTCATCGCGGTGAGCCGGGTGTCGTTCAGCGTGCCGCGCGGCGAGCTCTTCGGGCTGATCGGGCCCAACGGCGCCGGCAAGACCACGCTGTTCAACCTCGTCACCGGCCTCACCGCGCCCACCGCCGGCCGGCTGCGCTACCGGGGCCGTGACATCACGGGCCTGCCACCCCACCGGATCGCCGCCCTCGGCATCGCGCGCACGTTTCAGAACGTCCGCCTGTTCGGCGAGCTCTCGGCGCTCCAGAACGTGATGATCGCGCGCCACGTGCGCACGAAGAGCGGCGTGGTGGGCGGCGTGATCGGGCTGCCTTCGGCGCGCGCGGAGGAGCGCGACACCCGGCGCCGGGCGCTGGCGCTGCTGGAGCTGGTTGGCCTGGCCGACCGTCCTGACGAGCGCGCACGGAACTTCGCCTACGGCGACCAGCGCCGGCTGGAGATCGCGCGCGCCCTGGCGCTGGAGCCCGAGCTGCTCCTGCTCGACGAGCCCGCCGCCGGCATGAACAGCGGGGAGAAGCGGGGGCTCAGCGAGCTGATCCGCGGGATTCGCGCGCGCCTCGACCTCACCATCCTGCTCATCGAGCACCACGTCCCGCTCGTCATGGATCTCTGCGATCGCATCGCCGTGCTCAACTTCGGGGAGCTGATCGCGCTCGGCGTGCCCGCGGCCGTCCAGAAGCATCCCGCGGTGATCGAGGCCTACCTGGGCGACGAGGCGTGAGCGCCGGCGCCACGCCTGCGCCGTTGCTGGCGCTCGACGACCTGTCGATCCACTACGGCCGCGTGCAGGCCCTCGAGCACGTGAGCCTCGACGTCCGCGCCGGCGAGGTGGTGACGCTCATCGGCGCCAACGGCGCCGGCAAGAGCACCACGCTGCGCTCCATCTCGCGCATCGTCCCCATCCACCGGGGGCGCATCGCCTTCGATGGTCGCGACATCAGCGGCGTGCGCCCCAGCGACGCCGTCCGCATGGGTATCGCCCAGGTGCCCGAGGGCCGGCGCATGCTCGCGCGCCAGTCCGTTCTCGACAACCTGCTGCTCGGCGCGTACACGCGCTCCGACAGCGCCGGGATCCAGGCCGACGTCGAGCGGCAGTTCGTCCGCTTCCCGCGCCTGGCCGAGCGCCGCCGGCAGCTGGCGGGCACGCTGAGCGGCGGCGAGCAGCAGATGCTCGCGATCGCACGCGCGCTGATGAGTCGGCCCCGGCTGCTCCTGCTGGACGAGCCCTCGCTGGGGCTGGCGCCGCTGATCGTCCGCGGGATCTTCGACATCATCCGCGAGCTGCACGCGGCCGGCGTGACGATCCTGCTGGTCGAGCAGAACGCGAGCCTGGCGCTTCAGATCGCCGACCGCGCCTACGTGCTCGAAGCCGGGCGGCTCACGATCTCGGGGCACGCGGCCGAGCTCCTCACCGACGAGCGGGTGCGAAGAGCCTACCTGGGATAGACGATCGCGTCCGCCGGCGGCGGACGACGTCAGCCGTGTATCGAGTCAGCTCGCCCGCGCCAGCTCGAGCTCGACGGGCCGCGGCGTGCGCACGGCAGCGCTCGGTGGTCCGTCGAAGGCCAGGGCACCGTCGGACAGGACCAACACACGATCGGCGAACAGAGAGACGAGCCGCAAGTCGGCCGCACTGACCAGGATCGGCAGCCGCTCGGTCCGGGCGAGCGTCCGGAGAGCACCGAGCACGTCACCGGCCTGGGAAAGCGAGACGTCGTCGTCGACTTCCCGGCAGATGAGATGGTCCGGTCGCGGGATCAGAGCGCGCGCGATCGCGAGGCGGCGGCGGCGCCATTCATCGAGCGTGGCGACGGGCTCGAGCGCGCAGGGGCCCAGCCCGACGCGCTCCAGTGTCTCGAGTGCGACATCCCGCTCGACCACCGACCTGCCACCGGTGAGCAGGCGGCGCAGGCCCCACGGCTCGCACGCAAGGACCGTGGACAGAACCGATCCCCGGGCGGCACGCGGACTGTGCGGTCGAACGATCCCTACGCGCCTGGCAATCGCTTTTCTCGTCTCGCGCATGACCGGCGCGCCGGTGATCCAGGCCCGGCCTTCGGCAGAGATCGACGCAGCCGCGGCCACGTCCAGCAGCCCGAGCCGGGCGCTTCGGTCAGATGACATGATGAACGTCAGCTCATCCGCCTCGAAGCCGGCGGTGACCCGGCGGAACAACCACGTTCCGGCCTCCCTGGGGATTCCGACTCCAAACAGCTCGATCACCGACACACCTCCACGCCGAACGGTTCGGGGCGCAGGATCCGACGTGAGTTTTACGGTTTCATGACGGATTCATGAAGTTTCGGCGTTGCGGTCGGCCGGGGACATCCGCGCGTGAGGGCGATCGCTCATGGCCCCGTCCGCCCCCGCCAGTCGTAAGCGAAGACGCTCACGCGATACTTCGGCGACTTCTCGACCGGTATCGCGAAGTACGCGCGATCGAACGGCGCAATGTTGTCGCCGAGCCAGACGACCTTCTGACTGATCACGTTGCCGTTGTCGTCGAGAGCCTCGACGAGCAACTGAACACGATCCGCCGTGGCACCGTACTGGTTGGTCAGGGTGCCTGTCACCGCGGGCCGGCCCTTCAGCTCCGCCGCCTGCCAGTTGAGGACGAAGTACTGATTGCCTCCCGCAACGAGGGGGCGAAGCTCGTGGCCCGGCGAGGTGGCAGGGGTGATGCCCGAGGACGCGCAGCCCGCGAATCCGCCGATGAGAAACGACGTCACGAGCACCTTGATGATCTTCATGGGGCCTCCCATCGGAACGCCTTCACTTGTCGTCGAGCAGGAGGATGTCGAGCTCCTTGTCCTTGCCGCGTAGCCGGCTGACGAGATAGCGGAGCAGGTTGGCGTAGACGATACGACCGACCCGATCGTGTCGTTCCACGAGCCGACGGAACGCGGCCTTGGACAGAAAGCAGAGCTTCGCAGGCGTCAGGGCTTCCGCCGACGCCGAGCTCGGTTGATCGTCGATCAGGCCGTACTCGCCGAGACAGCGGCCCGGACCGAGGCGGTTGAGGCGGACTCGGCTGGGCCGATGCGCCCCGCTGCCCGCGCGCTCCGGCAGGAAGACCTCGACCTCTCCCTCGAGGACGATATAGAGGCCGTCGGTCGGGCTGCTCTCCGACAGGATGAGCTCCTTCGGCTTTCGCGGGATGAGCTCGGACGCCGAGAGCACTGGGTCGAGGTCGGCGGTGGTCAGGCCCTGGAAGACCACGGAGCTCGCCAGGATCGCGCGATAGCTGTCGAGATTTCCCATGAGCGTCGATTCCTCTCAGGTCGCGGCGCGACGGAAGCGCGGCAGGCTGATCTCCGACGTCACGTCGTCGAAGATTACCTCCACCCGCATGCCGATGCTGATCTCGGCATTCGGCACATCGATGAGGTTCGCCGTCAGCCGCGGCCCTTCGTCCAGCTCCACCTGCACGACGTTGTAGGGGATGTCGGCGGCGAACGATGGAAAGTAACGCTGGTGGAAGACGACGAAGGTGGACACCGCCCCCTGCCCGCTGACGGCCGCCCATTCCGCGCGATCGGACAGGCACGCCGGACAGACCGGCGCGGGCGGATAGCGGAACCGCGCACAGTCGGCGCAGCGCTGGAGCGCGAGCCGGTGACACCGCGCCGCGTCCCAGAACGGACGGTTGTCAGGCGTGATGCGCGGGAGCGGCTTGCCGTAGGCGGTCATGCGGTCTCGACCATCGTGAGCCCGTCGGCCATCATGAATGGAAGATCGTGGAGTCGCCCCACGCCGTGGCCCACTGCATGACGCGCGCGCCGCGCACCTGGCGCTCGCCGCACTCGCCACGAAGCTGGCGGACGATCTCGACGATGGAGTTCCAGCCCGACACGTGCGCCTCCGAGAGCAGACCGCCCGAGGTATTCATGGGCAGCTCGCCGCCCAGCTCGATCCGGCCCTTCTGCGTCCACGCCGCTGCCTCGCCGAGGCCGCAGAAGCCGAAGCGCTCGAGCACGAACCACACGAGCGGCGAGAATGCGTCGTAGGTGTAGAGCGCGTCGACATCCTTCTGCGTGACGCGGGCCATGCGATAGACGGAGAGCTGCTCCTCCGTCGGCGTGTAGCGGAACTCGCGCTGCTGCCCGATGCCGAGCCCGGGCACGGCGAACAGGAACTCGTCGGGGCCGGCCCGCATCCCCTGCATGCCTGCGATGAACACCGGCTTCTTCGCCGTATCGCGCGCGCGATCGGCGGTGGTGACGAGCACGACGGCAGCCCCGTCGGAGACCAGACAGCAGTCGAAGAGGTGCAGCGGCTCGACGACAAACCTCGAGCTCTGGTGATCCTCGAGCGTGAGCGGCGAACGCATGATGGCGGCGGGATTGAGCGCCGCGTGCTTGCGAAAGGCGATGGGGACCGCGCCGAGCTCGGCGCTCGTCGCGCCGTAGAGGGCGAAGTAGCGCTGGACCGCGAGCGCCGCGCCGGCCGCGGGCGCCGTCAGCCCGTACACGGGATTCTCCTCGTGGGTGCCGCCTTCCTCGCGCGTGCCCTCGAAGTCGCCGGGCCCGCCCAGGAGGCCGCGCTCCTGGATGAAGCTGACGCCGCACACGCACGCCACGCAGCGCGCCAGCCCGGTCGCCACGGCCATGGCTGCGTGCTGCAGCGTGGGCCCGACGAAGCGTCCGTGCGTCCAGCTCTGGTCGGCGAACCGGATGCGCAATCCGAGCGCCTCGGCGAAGCGGTCGTAGTCCACGCCGAGCGGCCAGCCGATGTTGATGACGAGGCCGTCCACTTCGTTCCGGTCGACGCCCCCGTCGGCGAGCGCGCTCTTGAACGCCTGGGCGGCCAGCCGCATGGGCGTGTCGGTCGGCGCCTTCGAGAAGCGGCTGGCGCCGACGCCGACGATGGCGGTGCGGTCGCGGATGGTCGTCACGTGAGGAGGTCGCGCAGCTTCACCTTCCGCACCTTGCCCGTGGCGGTGACGGGCAGCTCCGCGCGCTTGGCGAAGCGAAAAACATGCGGCACCTTGAAGCCGGCCAGCCGCTCGCGGCAGAAGACGCGCAGCGCCTCGGCCGAGACGTCGCCTCCCTCCTTCAGCACGACGACGGCGGCCAGGACCTCCTCACGCCGCGGATCGGGCAGGCCAATCACGTAGACCTGCTCGACGGCGGGATGGCCGAGCAGCACCTCCTCGACCTCGAGGGGTGCCACGTTGATTCCACCGGTCTTGACCATCTCCTTGAGGCGGCCACGGAAGCGTAGCCGGCCGTCGTCGTCGAACGTCCCGAAGTCTCCGCTCCGGAAAAATCCGTCGGCGTCGAAGGCCTCGGCGTTCTTCTCGGAGTCCTTGTAGTAGCCGGGCGTCATATAGCCTCGGATGACGATCTCGCCGACCTCACCCGGGGGCAGCTCGCGGCGGGTCTCGGGATCGACGACGCGCACGTCCATCCCCGGCAACGGGCGGCCCACCGTGTTCAGCCGGACGTCGACACCATCGTGGGCATCGGTGACCGTGCAGTTGCCGTAGCACTCGGTGAGACCGTAGACGTTGCAGATCTCGCGCGCGCCGACCTCCATCACCATCCGCATGGCCTGCGGCGATCCGATGGCCGCACCCGTGCGCAGCGAGCGAACGTCGCGATGGGCGCGGTCCGGGTGCTCCCACAGGGCGAGCGCGATGTTCGGCGTGCCGTAGTAGACGGTGCAGCGCTCGCGCTCGATCAGGGCCAGGGCCTCGCCGGCCTCGAACTGCTCCTGGAGCACCACCGAGCCGCCGTGGGTCATCACGGCGAGCAGCGCGTTCTCGCAGCCGAAGCCCCAGAAGAGCGAGATGCCCATCCACATGCGGTCCTCCGCCGTCAGGTGCTGGCGCTCGCCGATGCTCCACATGTTCTCGATGAGGCCGCGGTGCTGGAGCTGGACGCCCTTGGGCGTGGACGTCGTCCCCGACGTGTAGAGGATGTACGCGACGTCCTCGGGCATCAGCGCGCGCTGCCCGGCGTCGATCTCGGCGTCCGCGACGTCCCGGCCGAGCTCGGCGAGGTCCTCGAAGCGCGTGAGCCCGGGCCGGTGCTCGCCGCCCAGCGCCACCACGCGGCGGAGCCGCGGCAGCCGCGCCGAGGCCGGTGCCATCTCCCCGAGCGTGGCCAGGTAGTCCTGACCGAGAAACCGATCGACGGTGATCAGCGTGCTGGCATCGCAGTGGTTCAGCACGTACTCGAGCTCGCGCGGGCGCGACCACGTGCTGATGGGCACGAGGGTGGCGCCCAGCAACGTCACCGCGAAGTCGCTGATCAGCCACTCCGTGCGGTTCGGCATGAGCAGGGCCACCTTGTCGCCGCGGCGCACGCCGAGGCGGTGGAGCCCACGGGCCAGATCGCGGGCGCGGGCCCGCCATTGCCCGTACGTCAGCCGTCCGTTCGCGCCGACGACGGCCTCGCGATCGGGATGACGGGACGCCATCTCGTCGAGCAGGTCGGGAAGGGTGCGGCTCCGCGGCATCTCCATGGCGTCGGCGATTATAATCGCGCCGCGTGAACGCCGGCCTCGAGACCTATCGTGGCGTCGTCTACCGCTGGGAGGTCGACCACAACGACCACCTGACGGTCGCTTACTACTTCGCGCGCCTCGGCGACGCGACGCTCGCGCTACTCGACTCGCTGGCGCTACCGTCGGAGTGGGAGGCGCGGACGTGGATCACGGCGGACTGCTATGTACGGTACACGCAGGAGCTGAGGGTCGGCGACATCATGCACGTGATCAGCGCACCGATCTCCGTCGAGGCCGACGGCCTCGTGGCGGGCCACAAGCTGATCGACAGTGGGACAGGCGCGGTGACGACGACCTTCGAGCAGCAGCTGCGGCTCGTTCGCCTCGATGGCGCACCGGCGTCGCTTTCCGCCGGTGATCGCGAGCGCATCGAGGCGCGCCGCGTCACGTGGGACGGCCCGGCTCGCGAGCGGCGGCCGCGCCCGAAGGGCCTCGACGGCCTGCACGACAGCGCGCGCGACACCATCAGGCCGTGGGAGGCGGGCGGCTCGGGGCCGGCGGCGCTGGCCGCCTACGTCCACCGCTTCTCCGCCTCGAACTCGCACGTGCTCGCCGAGTTCGGCATGACGCCGTCGTACATGCGCGAGCAGCGCCGCGGCTTCTCGACGTTCGAGTTCCAGTTCGCCGCGACGAGCGCGCTGCCCGCGGCCACTCCCGTCGTGGTCCGCTCGGGCGTGCTCCACGTCGGCACGTCGTCCCTGCGGCTGTTCCACGTCATGGCCGACGCGCGGACGGGCGCCGAGCTGGCAACGCTGCACCAGGCCGGCGTCCACCTCGACCACGACGCCCGCCGTCCGGCGCCGCTGCCCCAGGACCTCGCGGAACGGGCGCGCGCACTGCTCGTGCGAAATCTTTCCTGATTCCTGGGTCACGCCCGCTACCCTCGTTGTATGAAGCGAGCGTTGCTGGCGATCACGATCCTCCTCGTGGCCGGCGCGGCCGGCCTCTACGTCCTCGTCGTCCGGCCTCTGATCGCTCCTGCCCAGTCCACACCGGCCGTCGAGTCGGCGCTGGCCACGCCCGACGTGGTCTTGCTGGCCGGCGTCAACGTGAAGCAAGCCGCGTTCATCGAGCGCTGGCTGCTCGGCGTGCCGGTCACGGCCGTTGCGCACGACGCGCCGGCTCGCTCGCCGCTCGATCGGACGCTGCTCGACCACCTCCGCGCCGCCCACGTCGACGTGCGCGGCGATCTCGACTACGTGCTGTACGCGCTGTATCGCACCGCCAGCGCCGATCTCCGTCACGCCGTCGTGCTGGTCGGCCGCTTCGACCCGGGCGCGATCGAAGGCTACCTCGCCCGCGAGCTGCACGGCGTGCCGCGCGAGGCGGGTGGCCGCCTGTCCCACGAGCTGACGATGATCGCTCCGACCGACTGCAAGCCCGCCGGTACGTGGATGGTGACCGCCGACCGGAGCTGGATCCTCCTGGCCGATCCTAGCTCCCACGCCGTCGTCCTTCCCAGACTGGTCGCTCCGGCAACCTACGAGCCGGACCAGCTCGCCTGGTGGCGCGGGCTGGCCCGCACGGATCTGGTGAGCGTCGGGCTGTGGGACGTCAAGGACGCCGACCAGGCAGTCCCCCACCCCTTCCAGAAGGGAATGGCAAAAGGGTTATCGACGGAAGCCGGAGTCTTCGCGCATCTCTATTTCGGGCTCGGCGTCCGTACGGTACCGCCGGACGGGCGGCTGCGGCTGGTCCTCGACGCCGCCGATGCGAGTGTCGCCGCGCAGAAGATCGCAGGCTGGCAGAAGGCGCTGAGCGAATCGAGGGCGCAGCTGGCGCAGACGCTCCCGGCGGCGGCCGCGCTCTACGACAGCCTCGCTCTCCAGACGCAGGGCACCCGGAGCACGGTCGAGTTCACGGTCGATCGCAAGCTCGCCAAGAATCTCCAGGGCGTCCTCAACGAGGTGCTCCGCGCCATTTTCTCCGGGTTCGGCGGTCAGCGTCCGGGCCTGGAAACAGCGCAGCGCGCCGAGCGCATCGACACCAGCCCCCTCGCGTTCCAGGCCACGGCGCCGCCGTCCGCTCTCCGCGCGTTCGATCCCGCCGCGCCGTTTGCCGAGGACGTCGACCAGATCCAGGGGCCCTTCGGGCTCCGCGTCGGCGAGCTCCGCCTCGGATCGGACCCCGATGTCGGCCTCGAGCTGGTCGTCGAGAGCTTCGCCAGTACCATCCCGAACGTCACCGAGGACTCGCGGCGGGCTCGGCTCTTCGTCGACAGCGTGAAGTCGAAGGCCGGCCAGGAATTGCTGAGACCGGAACCCTGCGGGCGGGAGCGCAACGATGAGCCGAGCTCGTTCCGGGCGCCCTCGGCTCAGTGGTTGAAGGCGAGCAAAGTCGTGCGGCTGGTCTCCGGCGCCGATCCTCGTCAGCTACAGAGCGTCGCCGGCCACGTCGAGGTGAAGCTACCGACTCGGACCGAGGCTGTCACGCTCTCGCACCCCCAGCCGGGAACGAAGGTCGAGAGGAACGGCGCCACCTTCGTCGTGACGAGCGTCACCGGCGGCACGGTCGGCTATCAAATCGTCGGCGCGCGCGACCGGGTGCTCCACTTCCGGGCCCTCAACGCCTCCGGCCAGCCGCTCGCTTCCCCGAGCGCCTTTTCGTCCGATTTCCTCCTCGGCGAGGGCACCGCCGGGCAGAAGGAGTACGCCGGCGTCGTCGATCGCGTCGAGGTGATCTTCGTCACCGAGGAGCAGGCAGTTCGCTCCCCGTTCACGCTGAGCGATTTCTCCCTCGCGGGCAAGCCGCGCACGGTCGCACGCGACACCACCCCAGCGTTCCAGCCGTACGGCTATCAAGCGCTGCGGAGCGACCGCCCGCGGTTGCCTGGTCCTGGCAAGCCCGAGGCCCTGGCCGTCGTGCCGCTCGATCCCTTCGAGCTGTCGTTCGACAAGGCGACCGAGTACTTCGGCACGCAGCTCGACTTCACGTTCCGGAGCCCCGTCATTCCCAACTTCGAGAAAGCGTTCACGGTCGGCCATCTTCGGTTGACCCGGGTCGAGCTCAGCGACGGGACGACACTGGAGCCGACGCCGGGAGGCGCACCAGCGAAGCATCTGACCGTCAAGCCGGTGTGGGACACGCCGATCCGCTTCGGGACGGCGCCGAAGGACGGCGCGCTGACGACCTCGCTTCGCCTCTTCCTCGATACCAAGGTGAAGCCGACAGACATCAGAGCGGTGCGTGGGGTCGTGACCGTCCAGTTCCCGCGGACGCTGCAGACGCTGCGTCTCGACGATCTCAACCCCGGCCAGCGCGCCGAGCTCCGTGACTTCACCGTCACCGTGACGGCCCGCGGTCGCACGGGCGTCACGCTTCGGGCCAACAAGGATGGGAATCGCCTCGTCTACACCCAGCTCGCCGGCGCCGACGGGCAAGCGGTGCTGTTCTTCAGCCCGAACATCACCGTGTTGCCCGAGGGCGCGTGGCGATTCGAGCTGTCACCGATGGGCGCCCCCGTGGGGGCCCAGCTGATCGTCGCCGACGAGCTCGACCGCAAGGACTATTCGTTCACGCTCATCCCGCGGTAGCCAGGAAGCCGCTCAGGGCTTTATTGAACTTCTCCGGCTGCTCCATGTTCGACAGGTGCGCCGCGGCGGGGATGATTTCCAGGCGCGAACCCTTGATGTTGTCGGCGATCACACGCGAGGCGGCCACCGGCGTCCCCGGGTCGTCTTCGCCGACGATGACGACCGTCGGCAGCTTGATCCCGCTCAGCCGGTCCGTCAGGTTCAACGCCGAGATGGCCTGGCAGCAGCCCACGTAGCCCGCGACCGGCGTCGTGCGGATCATCGTCGCCACCTTGTCGACCACGTCCTTCTTCTTGTCGCGGAACGGCGCGGTGAACCAGCGGCCGAGCGTCGGCTCGACGAGCGGCTCCATGCCCTTTGCCTCCGCCGTGCGAATGCGGTCCTCCCACTGCGGCTTGGCGTCGGCCGGGATGCGGCTCGACGTGTCGCACAGCGAGAGGCTCGTCAGAACCTCGGGCGCCTTGAGGGCGAGCGCCTGCCCGATCATGCCGCCCATCGAGAGCCCCACCCAGTGCGTGCGCTGGATGCCGAGCGCGCGGAGCAGCGCCAGCGCATCGTCGGCGAGCTGATCCAGCGTGTACGGACCGCGCGGCGCCTCGGTCTTGCCGTGGCCGCGCGTCTCGTAGCGCAGCACGCGGAACCGGCCCGTGAGCGCGGGCACGGTCGGATCCCACATGCCGAGGTCGGTCGCCAGGGAATGGCTCATCGTCACGACGGGCCCGTTGGCCGGGCCGTCGAACGTGTAGTTCATCGAGATGCCGTTCGCTGAGATCTTCATCGAGTCCTCCTGAGTCAGGTCTATCGCTCGGCCAGGCGATCGGTGTCGACGTCGACCACCGTCGCCGCGGCCGGCGGAGTCGTCGCGTGGATCCGGGTGAGCTCGTACACCTCCATGATGACGTCGGACGCGTAGCGGGCTTGCGCCACGGTCGACGAGGAAAACCCGCACTCCTTGGCCAGGTGATGGAAATAGTCGAGGTTCCCGGCGTTCGAGAAGACGATCCTCATCCGTCCATCGGGCCTGAGATGGCGGCCGACGCCCGCGAAGAAGTTGCGCAGCGTCGCGTGGGCCGAGTCGCGCATCATCGCCTGCACGGTGGACTCGGGGTTCATCGGCCGAAACGGCGGGTTGGCCACCACGAGGTCGAACTGCTCGTCGGGCTGCAGCGCCGCGAGGGCGTCGCCCTGGCGCACGTCGATGCGATCGCTCAGGCCGAGCCGGTACGCGTTGTACTTGGCGCACAGCACCGGCATGGTGAACTTGTCGATGGCGACCGCACGGGCGGCGCCGGCGAGGACGGCGAAGATCGCGTCGGCGCCCGAGCCCGTGAACGGGTCGAGCACGGTGTCACCAGGACGGACGCCCAGGTTGTCGAGCAGGATCAGGGAGGCCTTCGCATAGTTCGGGTTGAACGTCTCGGGGAACATCACGTAATCGAGCCCGCGCACCTTGACCAGGTAGGGCACCGGATGCTGCTCGATGGAGTGCGCGATCGTCCCTTGCCATTCGTCGATCTGCAGCTTCAGTGGGGTGTCCATAGTCTCAATCCTTCACCGTGGTCTCAGTCCTTCACCGTCACGAATGCGGCCGGAACATGGAACTCCAGAAAGCTGACGCCCTCGCCCTCGGCGACGCGCAAGCCGTGGCGGTCGCCCATCGGGAAGTACGTCGCCTGCCCGCGCTCGACGATGACGTCCTTGCCGTTGACGGTGAAGCGCGTCTTACCCGAAAGGAATACGAACAGGCTCTCGGCATTCGGGTGCATGTGGAGCGACGTCACCGTGTCCTTGACGTAGACCACGATCATCGCGTGCGCGCGCTCGGACTGGGCCGCGTCCTTGCCGACGAAATAGATGCGCTGCTTCTTCTCGGCGGGCAGGTCGTGGACGGGGGTGGTGGCGCGCGCGGCGGCCACGATGCCGCCGGAAAACCCCGGTCGTTTCGCGGAGTTGGCCGGCGGCGCCAGCACGCTGATCAGCGTGGTCTCGGCGGCGTTCGGGTTCGCGACCGTGAGCTTCGTGCCCTCCGCGATCACGGCGAACGTTTCTTCCGTCATCGTGACCGATCGGCCGCCGCCGCTGACCTTGGCGCCTCCGGTCAGCGTGAACAGATAGCGGTCGGAGCCCTCAGGAACCGCTTCGGTGAGCGTCGCACGCGGCGCGATCCGAATGACCTCGGCGGACATCTCCTTCATGTCTCCGCCGGTGATCGGCGCGCGCTTCACGCCGCTCTCGGCCTCCCGGAACGGAAGACCCGCGAACGTGATGACCCGTCCCATGGCGGGCCCGACTATACACCGGAGGCCAGCTTTCCGCTCTGGTAGTCCTCGACCGCCTGGGCGATCTCCTCGCGCGTGTTCATGACGAACGGGCCGTAACGCGCGATGGGCTCGCGGAGCGGCCGGGCGGCAAGGAGGAGAAAGCGCGCCGGGGCATCACCGGTGACTGCCTCCAGGCGATCACCGTCGCCGAGCACGGCCAGCCGGCCGGCGGCGATGTCCTGCGCGTTCGCGCCGCCGCCGAGCGCTGCACGGCCCTCGTAGACGTACGCGAATGCGGCGTGGCCGGGCGTAACCGCCACCGTCACGCGCGAGCGCGGCTCCATCCTCACGTCGAGATAGAGCGGCTGGGTGACGATCCCCTCCACCGGGCCGCGCACGCCGCCGGCCTCGCCCGCGATCACTCGCGCCCGCACGCCCGGGGCCAGCTCGGCCTCTGGGATCTTCTCGGGTGGAATGTCCTGGTAGCGTGGAGCCGTCATCTTGTTGCGCGCGGGCAGGTTCACCCAGAGCTGAAAGCCCCACATGAGGCCGTCCTTCTGCCGCGGCATCTCCGAGTGCACGATGCCGCGCCCGGCCGTCATCCATTGCGCGCTACCGGCGACCAGTTCGCCCTCGTTACCGACGTGATCGCGGTGATGCATCGCGCCGGCGAGCATGTAGGTGACGGTCTCGAAGCCGCGATGCGGATGGTCCGGGAAGCCGGCGAGGTAGTCGCCCGGTCGATCGGACTTGAACTCATCGAGCAGCAGGAACGGGTCGAGATGATCGAGCTGCGGCGTACCGAGCACGCGGGTGAGCCGGACGCCGGCGCCGTCCGACGTCGGCTGCCCGGTGACGACCCTGGTGACCTGGCGGTCCGTGGCCATTGGTGCCCCTCCCTTTGGCCAGCATAACCCTTGCCCCAAGCGATAGACTGAAGCCGCACCATCTGTCCCGGCGATATGGGCACCTATCGATGGCACGCGACGGCTGACAGCCTCCTCGACGCGCTGCTGGACGCGCGCGCCGTCGAGCTCGAGTTGCTGGACGGGCTCAGCGACACCCAGATGCTCGGCGAGCGTGCTCACTTCCTCGAGCCCCCGATCTGGGAGATGGGCCACGTCGGCTGGTTCCAGGAGCTCTGGCTCTCCCGCTACCTCCACGGCGAGGCGACGCTGCTGCCGGGGGCGGATGCCATCTACGACTCGTTCAACGTCTCGTACACGCGGCGGTGGGACCATCGCTACCCGTCCCGGAAGGGGACGCTCCAGTACATCAGCGAGGTGCTTGCCCGCAGCGTCGGTCGGCTCGAGTCGCGCACGCCGAGCACGGAGGACGCGTACTTCTACACGCTGGCCGCCCAGCACGAGGACATGCACGCCGAGAGCCTGACGCTCATCCTCCAGTCGCTCGGCTACGCGCGCCCGCGCCTCGGCCGCTTCGATCCGGCGGCGGCGTCGCCGCCGGTCGATCCGGGCTACCGGCCGCGTGACGTCGCGGTGCCCGGGGGCACGTTCCTGCTCGGCGCATCGCCGGACGAGCGCTTCGTCTTCGACAACGAGAAGTGGGCGCATCCGGTGGACCTCGCGCCCTTCAGCATCGCCTCGACGCCGGTGACGAACGCCGAGTTCCAGGCGTTCGTGGACGACGGTGGCTATCGCCGGCGCGAGCTGTGGGATCGGCGGGGCTGGGCCTGGCGGCGCCGCGAGCAAGCCGAGCATCCACTCTTCTGGGTGCGCGGCGGCGACGGCCGCTGGTACGAGCGGAGCTTCGACGCCGTCGGAGCGCTCGAGCCGTGGCACCCTGTGGTGCACGTCAACTGGTACGAGGCGGACGCGTACTGCCGCTGGGCCCGCCGGCGCCTGCCCACCGAGGCCGAGTGGGAGATGGCGGCAACCGTCGAGCCGGCGACGGGCCGCAAGCGGCGGTTCCCCTGGGGCGACGATGCGCCGACGCCTGCGCGCGCGAGCCTCGACTTCCGCGCCGGCGCCACCATCGACGTGCGAGCCCTCCCCGAGGGCGACAGCCCCGCGGGCTGCCGGCAAATGATCGGCAACGTCTGGGAGTGGGTCGCGGACACGTTCCAGGCCTATCCCGGCTTCGAGTGCGACCCGTACAAGGAGTACTCGCAGCCGTACTTCGGCCAGAAGAAGGTGCTGCGCGGCGGATGCTGGACGACCCGCACGCGCCTCATCCGCAGCACGTGGCGAAATTTCTACATGCGCCACCGGCGGAACATCTTCGCCGGCTTCCGCACCGTGGCGCTCTGAGGCCAGCGCGATGCCCTGTCTGCTCGACGTTCACGCCGACGAAGCACGATCCCTGGCCCGGATGGCCGACGACATCCAGCGCGGCCTCACCGGGAGCCCTCGCATGCTGCCGCCGAAGTACTTCTACGACGAAGCCGGCAGCGAGCTGTTCGAGCGCATCACGCAGCTTCCCGAGTACTACCTGACGCGCGCGGAGGAGAGCATCCTGCGCGACGTCGCCGACGACGTGATGGGCGGGCTCCGGCCGCGCGACATCGTCGAGCTCGGCCCCGGGTCGTGCCGCAAAGTGCGCTGGCTCTTCGACGCGCTCGAGGATGCCGAGAACGTCCGCTACGTCGCCGTCGACGTCGGCCGCGACAGTCTCGTCCAGGCCGTCACGGCGTTGGCCGACGAGTATCCGTGGCTTCACGTGCACGCCGTCGTCGGCGACTTCGAGCGGCACCTGGCCTGCCTGCCGCTCGCCGTGGGCCGGCGGCTGGCGCTCTTCCTCGGAAGCACGATCGGCAACTTCGACCCGATCCCCCGCCGGGCCCTGCTCGCTCAGATTCGCCGGCTCCTGGGCGCCGACGGCCGGCTGCTGCTGGGCGTGGACCTCGTGAAGGATCGCGACGAGCTGAACGCCGCCTACGACGACCCTGCCGGCGTCACCGCGGAGTTCAATCGCAACATCCTGCGCGTGGTCAATCGCACCGTGGACGCCGACTTCGCTCCCGAGAAGTGGCGCCACCACGCCTTCTACAACGTCGCGGCGAGCCGGATCGAGATGCACCTGCTCGCCACCGAGCCCCAGCGCGTCATCCTGCGCAAGCTCGGCGTCAAGCTCGACTTCGACACCGGCGATGGCATCTGGACCGAGAACTCGTACAAATTCACACGCGAGTCCGTCGAGGCGATGCTGGCCGAGGCGGGCCTCGCGCTCGAGCAGTGGTACACCGACGCCGAGCGCCGCTTCGGCCTCGTGCTGGCGCGGCCCGTCGAGTCCGCGTGACGACGCCAGTTCCGCGCACGCTCTACATCCACGACGACCTCTCCGTGGACTTGAGGGCTCAGGGCGAGCACGCCCAGCGGCTCGGCACGGCGCTGCTCGAGCGGCTCCGCGGCGACCGGCGCATCGTCGTCCTGACGCTCGACGAGCAGCTCGACAAGCTGCTCGCCCGCGGCGGCCACGCCCCGTTCGCGGCGACCGTCGGCATCGGCCGGGCCGGCGCCCGTGTGGCCGCGCAGATCCATGCCCGCACTCGCTGGTTCCCCGTGATCCACCGCGTGGACCTCTGGCGCGAGGAGGACGAGGCCGGCGGCTACGTGCTGGCCGGCTCCGCGACGCTCGCTTCCGAGCTCGCCCGCATCGCCGATGTCGACTCGGTGGCGGTGGTCGACGACACGATCTTCTCCGGCCTCACCATGCGCGCGGTGCTCGAGGCGCTACCGCCACGAAAGGACCGCCGCGTTCACGCCTTCTGCCTGCGCGCCGTCGCCCAGAGCCTGCCGGGCGTGGCCGCGCTGGCCCCGGTGTCGGCCGGCGTCGTGGCACCGGGCCGGATCCTCGAGGACGTGAGCTTCATCAACGCGAGCGGTCTCGTTCGGCGCGGGGCGATTCGCCGCGCCGGCCAGGCGTCGCTGGCGTTCTTCGAGCGCCCCGAGTGGATGGCGGCCTGGTTTCCCGGCTACGCCGAGGACGTCATCGAGCAGTGCCGCGAGCTCCATGAAGCGGTCGAGGCACCACGAGCCGATCGAGCGCCTCGAACGCGACGTGGATCGCCAGCGCCATCAGCGCCGCCGGGATCGCGCCCGCCAGGATCATCCTCACGTCGTTCAGCGCCAGGCCGCTGACGATCAGCGTGCCGTAGCCGCCGCCGCCGATGAATGCGGCGAGCGTCGCCGTCCCGACGGTGAGCACGGCGGCCGTCTTGACCCCGGCCATGATCGTCACCGACGCCAGCGGTAGCTCGATCCAGGCCAGTCGCTGCCAGCGGCCGAGCCGCATCACCGCCGCCATGTCGACGAGCTGGCGGTCGAGGCTCGTCACACCGGCGTAGGTGTTGCGCACGATCGGCAGCAGCGCGTAGAGGCTGAGCGCCACCAGCGCCGGCAGCTTGCCGATGCCGAAGAGCGGGATCATGAAGGCGAGCAGCGCCAGCGCCGGGATCGTCTGCAGCACGCCGATGCCCATCAGCTCGACCTGGCCGACGACCCGGTGGCGCGCGGCGAGGAGGCCGAGCGGCAGTCCGATCGCGACCGCGACCACCAGGGAAACGGCGACGAGGGCCAGGTGCTCGAGCGTCAGTTTGCCCACGTCGCCGATCAGATCACGCCGGCGAGTGGGCCGAGCGGCCTCACGGTCGCCGAGAAACGCCGCCGCGGCCTGGGCGAAGGTCCGGTGGTCCAGCTCGACCTCGGCGTTGAGCCGGGCCATCGTCGCGTTGTCGATGCGTCCGGCCAGCCGCTGCTGCAGCGCGGTCCAGGTGCGGGGAAGGCGCTCGGGCAGCGATGCCCGCGCGAGGAGGACGGCCGCATAGTCGGGAAAGAAGTGGCGGTCGTCCTCGAGCACGACCAGATCGAAGCGCGCGAGCTGTCCATCGGTCGAGAACACGTCGATGACGTCCACGTGGCCGCTGGCCACCGCCTGGTAGGTCAGCGCGTGCTCCATGCCGATCACGCGGGCGAGCTGCAGCCCGTAGTGCCGACGCAATCCCGGCCAGCCATCGTCACGCTCGAGAAATCCTGCATCGAAGGCCGCGGAGAGCCCGGGATGGCGTGCGAGGTCGCTGATCGTCCGCAGCCCGAGTCGGGCGGCGGTATCGCGAGCCACGGCCAGCGCGTACGTGTTGGCGAAGCCGAGCGGGTCGCTGATGGTCAGGCCGAGAGGGCGCAGCCGCGCCCGCAACGCGTCGACCGTGGTCACCGACGCGTCCTTCAAGATGGCGTGGCTGATCGTGCCCGTGTACTCCGGATAGATGTCGATCTCGCCACTCGCCAGCGCGCCGTAGGCGATGCCGGTTCCGCCCAGGCCGAGCTTGCGCTCCATCGGCGCCTCGCCGACCTGCTCGGCCACCTGGGCGACGATCTCGGCGACGACGTAGCTCTCGGTGAACGACTTCGATCCGACGCGGGCCGGCGTCGCCGCCCACGCGGCGGCAGGCCCCAGCGCGGCAAGCGCGATGGCGAGGAGCGCGGCGAGGCGGCGTGGCGTCATGCTACAGGTACGCAGTCATGTTGGGTGGCGGCGCCTGGGCGCGCAGGAACTCGGCGACGTAAGGCTCGGCCGGCCGCCGCGCGAGGTCCTCGAACGTGCCTTCCTGCACGACGCGACCGTTGTTGAGCAGCGTGATCGTGGACCCGAACAGGAACGCTTCGCGCACGTCGTGCGTGACCAGCAGCACCGTCTTGCCCAACTCGCGGAAGATGCCGACCAGGTGCGTCTGCAGCTCCGCGCGCGAGATCGGATCGAGCGCGCCGAGCGGCTCGTCGAGGAGCAGCACCGGCGGGTCGAGCATCAACGCGCGCGCCAGGCCCACCCGCTGGCGCTGGCCGCCGCTCAGCTCACCGGGATAGAGATCGAGCAGCGCTGGCTCGAGTCCGACCAGCTTGGCGAGGGCGTCGAGGCGTGCCGCCATGCGCGCTGCCGTCCACTCCTCCGCGCGGGCGGGGAGCGTCGCGTTCTGGCGGGCGGTGAGGTGCGGATAGAGGGCGCCTTCCTGAACGACGTAGCCCATGCCGCCGTCCACGGAGATCTGACCGCCATCGGGACGCAGCAGCCCGAGGATCAGCCGGAGGATGGTGGACTTGCCGGAGCCGCTCGACCCGAGCAGGACGCGCGTGCTGCCGCGCTCGACGGTCAGTGAAACGTGATCGACCGCCACGCGGGCGCCGAACGTCTTGGTGACGTCGCGGAGGGCGAGCATGGGTGCGCGGCGCCCGCCGCGGCCAGCGCGCGCCCGGAGCGGATGATACCCGAGCCGCGGTCAGCCCGACACGGCGTGAGCGCGCAAGTCGGCGAGGCGTCGCTCGACGTCCGAGCGCCTCAGCAATCCGATGAGACGGCCGTCGGCGTCCGTGACGAGGGCGTGATCGGTGGGGCCTGCGTCGAGGCGCTGAGCGGCATGCTCGAGTGTCAGGTGCGGCCGGATCGTCAGGGGCGCCGAGCGCATGAGGTTTTCGGCAGTGGCGGCCGGGTCGCTCTCGAGCGCGGCGGCGTCGAGGAGCCCGAGCACGACACGATCGTCGTGCAGCACCACGCAGAAGTCCCAGCCCGTCTCGCGGGCCCGCCGCGCGACCTCGCCCACCCGCTCGCGCAGGCGGCACGTCGGCACGTCACGACGGGCGACGTCACCTGCCCGCTCCTTGCTTGCGAGCCTGCCTTCGCGGGGCAAGCCGGCGGCGAACCAGTCGATCTTGCCCGGCGTGTAGCGGAAGACACGCTCGAAGCCCAGCGTCTCGAGCCGCGCCGCGGCCCGCGCACTCAGGTCTCAGTAGTAGTCGTAGCAGTAGACGATGATCGTCCCGTCCCGGCCGAGCCGATGCGCCTCTGCGGCCAGCCGGCCCAGCGGGATATTGATGGCGCCAGCGATGTGCTCGTCCTCGTAGTCCTGTTGCGAGAGCACCTCGACGAGCTGAGCGCCCTCGGCCATGAGCTTCTGCACGTCGTCGCGACGGATCTCGACGGTCGCCACCAGGCTCGATCTTAGCAACGTTTGCGCCGGCGAGCTTCGGCTACCGCGTGGCCACGGGACGTTCCGGAGCGATGAGCCGGCGGAGGTACGGGCTCTCGGCGATCACGGTCCGAGTCATCGGTCCGATCGCGAGCTCGTAGCTCGAGGGCCGGCCGGGAGGGCGGGACGGCCAGTACACCTCGAAAAATGCTGGCTGCAGGTAGAAACCGCCCAGCACGGCCAGGTAGTCGCGCAGTCCTTCGAGGCCGGGCGCCGGCGCGCCATTGGCGAAGCACGCCGGGCACCAGGCGGTCACGGTCCGGACGTCGAAGAGCGTCACGGGGATCTGATGAGCCTTGAGCCGCGAGACCTTCGCGTACTCGGTGATCGGATAGTCGTCGGTCAACGGCGGGTAGATGTCGGTCGCGCGCGCAAGTGTCTCGGCGGACCCGGCGAACGTTCCCACGATCTCGAGCAGCGATCCCAGCCCGATCGCCTGCATGTCCGCCCGCACCGTCGGCGCGCCGGCGAGTCGCGCCAGGACCTCGGACGGATGAAGCTCGAGGCGCGGGCCGTTGATGGCCATCAGGATGAAGTCGGTCATCGTGCCCGAGAGCAGCACCGCCTGGGGAAACACCTCGACGAACGCGCGCACCATCTCGAGCGTCGCCTCAGCGGGAGCCTGGGCGAGCGGCAGCCACTGCGTGAGGTAACCGCCGGGCTTGAGCCGGCTGCGGGCGAGCGCGTAGAAGTCACGCGAGTAGAGCGACGCCACCCCGGCGAACAGGATGGGCGGCGGCTCGAGCGTGATCAGGTCGTACGTGCCCGGCGGCTGCATCCGGAGGTGATGACGCCCGTCGTTGACGTAGACCGAAAGCTTGGGATCGTCGATGACGTTTCCGTTGGTCGCGGCGAACCAGCGGGCGTGCTCGAGGATCTGCCGGGAGATGTCCACGACCTCGAGCCGGCGAACCGACGGGTGAAGCGACGCCGCGTGGAGGGTGTTGCCGACGCCGAAGCAGATGACGACGACGCGCTCGGGCGCCTCCATCGACAGCAGCGGCAGGTGCGCGAAGGCGCGCATGTACCGCTGGCTGTCGGAGTTCGTCCCCGACATCAGGTGGCCGTTCGTCATGAGCGCCCTGCCCTGCCCCGGCAGATCGGTGACCGTCGCGATCTCGGTGATGCCTTCGCGCACGCTCAGGCGTCGCTCGTTCGGGCCGGCCGGCCAGAGCGCGTGATCCAGCAGATAGCCTGAGGGCAGCCCGACCCACACGGCCATCGCGATCGCCGTCGCGACCATGGTCGCAGTGAACGCCGCGGTGACCGGACGTCGGCGGCGAGCGGGCGCGGCGCTCGCGCCGAACGCGGCATAGAGGGGCACGATCGCGAGGGCCGCGATGAGGGCCAGCACCGTGACGCTCCGTTGCATGCCGAGACGCGGGAGCAGGACGAAGCCCGCCGTCAGCGCCCCGGCCAACGCCCCCACCGTGTTCGTGAGATACAGAAGTCCGGCGCGGCGCCCGACGACGCGCTCGGCGTCCTGGATGCAGGCGTTGGCCAGCGGATATGCGAACCCCATGGCGAGCGCCGGAATCGCCAGCTCACGCAGCAGCGGCCGCACGACGAGCCACAGCTCCAGCGCATCGCGCCGCCACCCCGAGGTCGCGAGATACGCGGGATAGGCGGCGGCCTGCTCGGCCAGGTCGCGGCTGACGTCGGCCGTGGCCAGGCCCACCAGCGTGGAGATCACGAACACTCCCTGCGCGATCATGTAGAGGAGCGCCGGGCGCCCGAACCGCGCGTGCAGGAATCCGCCGGCGATGGAGCCGATCCAGATGCCGACGAGGATCATTGTGAGCACCAGCGACAGCACCGATCTGAGACTTCCCGCGAGCACGCTGATGTGTCGGAACCAGACGATCTCGATGCCCATCGCGGCGAAGCCGGAGAGCGCGATGGCGACGCCGGTCAGCGCCACCACGCGGGACGACTCGGCCGGCGCCGGCTGGGGCCTCTCGTCGATGACCGCTGCCTGTCCTCTCGGCGTTCGCGACTCGCGCGAGGCCAGGCGAAGCGCTCCGGCCGCCGCGACGAGGTTGAGCAGCACGGCGATCATCTGCGTGGCTCCGAGCCCGCCCGCCGGGATGAACGTGTAGTCGGTCAAGAAACAGCCGAGGGCGGCGCCGGCCGTGTTGACTCCGTAGAGCGTCCCGATCCTCCGGCCGGCGCTCTCGACATCGCGCCGGACGACGTGACGGATCAGCACCGTGAGGGTGCCGCCCATGAGCAGCGTGATGGGCGCCAGCATGACGACGGCGATGGCGTACCGCGCGAGATAGGATCCCGTGGACAGCACGTACCACCCGCGGGCGTCCTGGGTGTAGGAGGAGATCGCCGCGGAGACGGCGCCGAGGCGAGGCAGCAGCATCGAGACGACGAATCCGAGGACGCCGATGCCGAGCTCGAGGTACCCGTACGTCGCGAGCAGCGACTGGGGCCGGGCCGCATATCGACGGTCGGCCCACCGGCCCGCGACGTAGCCGCCGATGCCGAGGCCGGACATGAAGACGGCGATGACGAGCGACGCGGAGTAGATGGTGTTGCCGAACACGTTGCCGAAATCGCGGACCCAGACGACCTGATAGATCAGGCCGCTGGCGCCCGACACGAAGAAC
Organism: Candidatus Rokubacteria bacterium 13_1_40CM_68_15; assembly: GCA_001917585.1. Lineage (GTDB taxonomy): Bacteria > Methylomirabilota > Methylomirabilia > Rokubacteriales > CSP1-6 > 40CM-68-15. Next base: position 1,936 of record MNEG01000119.1, on the reverse strand, counting down.
AGCAGACAGAGACGCGCCACCGCTATCGCCACTCTAGGAAGCGACGGCGGATGAAGTCAAGAAACGTGACGAGGCGGATGCGGCGCCTTGACACCACCCCTGCCCTCGCATAACGTCCCGTCTACCCTGATTCTGGCCCCTCTGACATCGCGGAGGTCGTCATGGCGACACGGCGCGAGTTCCTGACCGTCACCGTCTCCACCCTGGCCGGTGCGGCGCTGGCGCCCCGCAGCGCGACGAGTGCCCCCAAGGCCATGTCCGTCGTCCGCGAGAGCTCGTTCATCAAGGCGTTCGACGACTACTTCGCCAAAACCCTCGCGACGGAGTACGAGAAGCTCACGGGGATCAGGATCAACTACGAGGCGGTGAGCGTGGGCGGCATGCTCACGCGGCTGACGACCATCGCCGAGACCAAGTCGGGGCCGGAGATCGCCGGCACGAACCTCAACTGGCCGTGGCTCTTCGACCAGAGCTTCGTCGACGTCAGCGACCTCGCGACCGACATCGGCAAGAAGCTCGGTCCTTGGCACGACAACATCCTCGACGCGGTCGTGGTCAACAAGAAGTGGAAGGCACTGCCGTGGGGCAACATCGGCCAGCTCGAGGTGTACCGCACGGACTGGTTCAAGGAGGCCGGGGTCACCAAGTTCCCCGACAACTGGGAGGACCTGCTCGCCGCCGGTCGTCTGCTGAAGAAGAAGGGCCATCCCTTCGGGTTCGAGCTGGGCCACGGCTTCGGCGACAACCACGGCTGGCTCTATCCCCTGCTCTGGTCCTACGGCGGCCGCGAGATCGACAAGGACGGCAAGACCGTTCTCCTCGATTCCGACGAGACGGCGAGGGCCGTCGACTTCTGCCGGCGGTTCTTCAAGGAGACGATGCTCGAGGACGTGCTGGGCTGGACCGACGTTAACAACAACAAGGCGTTCCTCGGCGAGCAGATCTCGTGCACCAACAACGCGTCGTCCATCCTGGTCGTGGCCAAGCGTGATTTCCCCGAGATCGCCAAGGTCACCGACCACTCGCTCAATCCGCAGGGCCCCAAGGGTCGCTTCCACATCCTGCAGCCGGCGTCCCACGCGCTCATGACCCATGCCCCGGATCAGGCGGCGGCAAGGGCATTTCTCCGGTGGCTCTACGACGACAAGCAGCTTTCGCGCTGGCTCACCTCCGGCGAGGCCTACTACGCGCCGTTCCTCACCGCCTACGACAACCACCCGATGTGGAACCCCGAGCCGCGTTACCTTCCCTACAAGGAGTCGCTCAAGACGTCTCGGCTGCACGGGTGGCCGGGGCCGCCCAGCCACGCCATGTCGGAGAGCGTCGCCAAGTACGTCCTCGTCGACATGTTCGCCAAGGCGGCGGCCGGCGAGTCCACCAAAAACGTGATCGCGACCGCAACCAGCCAGCTCAAGCAGATCTACAAAATAAAATAATCATTCACTTGTTCTTCGTCGACTCTACTTCGCCGGGCTGACCGGGGGTCGGTGAAGCACTGATGCGAGATCAGCGCGGCGGCCCCGGGGTTCCGGAGCCGCCGCGAGCGATCGGCGTGTTTTCAGGGCGAATCGTTCGCCGATTTGAGACCGGAGCTCAGGGACACGGTTTGTGGAGTTGGATGTTCCCGCCTTCCAGGGTTTTCCCGGCACCAGAATCGTAGCCATTGCTCAAGCTGATCCTGATCCTGAAAGTGTCCTGACGGTGGCCCGGTTCCCCGTTGTCAGCCACATCCACGATGTAGGTGAATCCCGCGACGCCGTTGACCTCGGCGTCACCCTCGAAGCGGCGGCTGGTCGCGCCTGTGTTGGTGTAGGACATCACGTTAATGGATTTCACGTGCCAACCGTTCGTGTGGTCGACGTAATTCAGGTGGCCGTCCGGCGCGGTCGCGTTGGGCTTGATCCCGGCGTTGAACCCGAAGTTCGCCCGGCCGCCG
>MNEG01000116.1 GCA_001917585.1 Candidatus Rokubacteria bacterium 13_1_40CM_68_15 | reverse complement strand
CAGAATGGTGGCCCCAACGGGATTCGAACCCGTGTTTCAGCCTTGAGAGGGCCGTGTCCTGGGCCTCTAGACGATGGGGCCGGAAGGTGGCTGGGGGAGGAGGATTCGAACCCCCGCTACGTGGTCCAGAGCCACGCGTCCTACCACTAGACGATCCCCCAGAGTCCCACGCCGACGCCGCAAATTACAGCATACGGTCCATGGCAAGTCAACGAACGGCGGTCTTCAGTGCGCGGCTGGGACGGAATCTCGGAACCTTGGCCGGCGGAATCTTGATCTCGTTGCCCGTGCGCGGGTTGCGGCCGTTGCGGGCGGCGCGCTTGGTGACGACGAATGTGCCGAATCCGCTGATGGTGACCCGTCGTCCGCGGCGCAGCGACTCGTAGACCCCGTACACGAAGGCGTTCATCGCCTTCTCGGCGGCGGTCTTGGAGCCGCCGGAGCTCTTGGCCATGACGGCGACGAGATCAGCCTTGGTCATCCCTTGTCTCTCTGCTCGCAAACCCGAGGTGGCTCGGGAGACCCCGACGCTACGCGCGCGACCCCGACGCTGTCAATCCGGAGACGACGCGGCGTACGAGGTCGAGGAAAACCTCGGGGCGGAACGGCTTCTCGAGCACGGTAACGTCGGCCGTCTTGAGGAACGCCCACGCCGCGCTGTTCGCGGTGTCGCCGGTGACGAACACGAAGCGCGCGGCCAGCGAACGATTCTCGGTCACGGCCGTCCGATAGAACTCTTCGCCGCTGCCGTCGGCCATGCGGATGTCGGAGACCACGAGGTCATACTGCTGCCGGCGCACGCGCTCGAGCGCGCCACGGCCGCCCGAGGCCAGGTCGACGTTCCAGTCGTGCTCGCGTAGCAGCGTCACGACGAGCTCAGCCACGCCGGGCTCGTCCTCCACGACGAGCACGTGGCGGCCCTTGCCGCTGAAGGTCGGCATGACGACGGCGTCGCGTGACTCCGGCGACGGCGCGACGCCGATCGGAAGGTCGAGCGTGAAGGTCGTACGCCCGCGCTCGCTCTCGGCACTGAGCCGGCCGCCGTGCTCTTCGACGATGCCGTAGGAGACGGACAGCCCCAGGCCGGTTCCGGCGCCGACCTCCTTGGTGGTGAAGAATGGCTCGAAAATCCTGGGCAGAACCTCGGGTGGAATGCCCGGGCCATCGTCGACGACTTGGGTCCGCACCCACTGCGGCTCCAACACCCGCGTGTGGAACACGATGCGTCCGCCTCGGTTCTCGGCGGCGATGGCCTGCTCGGCGTTGAGGATCAAGTTCAGGAACACCTGCTGGAGCTGCTGGCTATCGCCGATCGCCGTGGGCAGCTCCTCGGCAAAGTCGCGCTCGACGGTGATGCCGGAAAGCGTGAGCTGGTTCTGACGCAGAGCCAGCGTCTGCTCGATCACTTGATGGATGTTGATCGGTACGCGCTCGGGCGGGCGCTGGCGCGCGAAGTACAGCAGGTTGCGGACGATCTTCGCCATGCGGTCGCCCTGGGTCACCATCAGCTCGACGGGACGCCGCAGCGCTTCCGGAATCTCCCGGTGGAGCATGAGCTGGCCGTAGCCGATGATGACGCTCAGCGGATTGTTCAGCTCGTGGGCCACGCCGGAGACGAGCTGGCCGAGGGCCGACATCTTGCCCGCCTGCAAGAGCTGCGCTTGCGTCTCGCGCAGACGGGCCAGGCTATCGCGCGCGCTGGCGTAGAGCTGGGCGTTCTCGATAGCCAGCGCGGCCTGGTCGGCGAAGGCCTGGAGCACCAGGTGCTCCTCGCGGGTGAAGGCACGGCCCGCCTCGGCGCCCATGGCGAGAGCGCCGACCACACGATCGCGCGCCACCAGCGGCACGCACAGGACCGAGCGATAGAAGCGCGTCTGGATCCGCTCGCGCAACGCGGGCGTCAGGTGGAAACCAGGCTCGTTGAGGATGTCGGACGTGCTCACGATGCGGCGCTCGGCGACGGCCCGGCCGGCGGCACCCTCGCCCGGTTCGAGCACGATCCCCTTCACCGCGCTGGCGTCCTCTCCGAAGGAACCGATGGCGTGGAGGGTACGGGCCTCGGTCTCGTACCGGAACACGAGCGAGCCATTGCCCTCGAGCAGCTCCACGACGCCGCGGGCGACCAGGTAGGCGATGCGCTCGACATCGAGCGTGCCCGTGACCTCGCGTCCCACGCGCGCGAGGGCCTCGGCGACGTCGCGCCGGCGCTGGGCCTCCCGGTAGAGGCGTGCGTTCTTGATGGCGACACTGGCCTGGGCGATGAACATCGCGATGACTTCGCGGGTCTTCGCCGTGAAGCGTATGGGGTGGTCGTCGATGAGCACCAGCACGGCCAGCAGCTCGTCGGCCGCCATGATCGGGTAACCCGCGAACGAGCTGAAGCCGCACGACCGCCACCAGTCGCGGTCGAGAATGAGGCCATTGTCCGCGAAGATGTCGTCGATCACGAGCGGCTGGCGCGTGCGGGCCACCTGGCCGACTGCGCCCTTGTCATAGCCGACGCGGTCACGCGCGAACCCGGCCGGCGTGCCCGTCGTGGGCGTGCGCCGAAGTGTCAGTGTCCGCCGTTCCTCGTCGGCCAGCCAGAACGAGGCGAAGCGAACGCCGGTCAGCGCCGTCGCCGACTCCGCGATCATCGCCAGCAGCTCGTCGAGCTCGAGCGCCCGCGTGATGCGCTGGGCCACGGCGGCCAGCGCCGAGGCGCGCTGGGCCTCGGCCCGCTCGGCCTGGTAGAGGGCGGCGTTGCGAATGGCGATGCCGGCCTGCGCGGCCAGCAGGCGCAACGTCTCCTGCTCCTCGGGATCGGGTATTCCGTCGGGCACGATGTAGTCGAGGATGCCCACGAAGCTGTCGCCGACGAGGATCGGGACGCCGAAGTAACTGGCCCGAGGCCGGTCGCGCCACCACTCGGGCGTGCACGTCCGGGGATGGGCGAGGGGCTGCTCCACGACGACGGGAGCGCGTCGCTCGAACACGAGCCCGGGCAGGCCGCGACGCGCGTCGCGCACATCGGGCAGGCCGCGCAGCACGTCGCTCGAGCAGCCGCCGAAGCGCAGCGTATCGGTTTCGGCGTCGTACACGTGGGTGGCGGCGAGGGCACCTGGGCGCATGCTGGCGGCCGTGCGAACGATTCGATCCATCAGGATCGCGGCGTCGAGCGACACCGTGATCGACTGGCTGAGCGTCGCCAGTGCTCCCAGATGCGACGCGCGCCGGACGGCATCGCTGTACGCGCGCGCGTTTTGGATTGCCAGCGCGGCTCGGGCCGCCAGCGAGGTGACGAGCGCCTGGTCCTCGAGCGCTGCCAGCTCGCCCAGGCGTGCGCGCACGGTGAGGACACCGATCAATGTGTCGCCCGCCACCATCGGGACGGCCAGCACCGTGCCGAGCCCGGCCTCGCGCTCCCACCCCACCGCGCGGACACGCGTGTCCGCGCGCGCGTCGGGCACGTACACGACCTCGCGCCGCTCGGCGGCGAGACCGCTGATCCCGTCACCGAACGCGAACGACGTCGGCATTGCCACGGCGGGCATGTCGGGAGCGATGGCCGACGCGCGCAGCTCGAGCGCGCGAGCGCCGGGCTCGGCCGACCACAGATGCACGACCGGGGCGCCCAGCAGCCGTGCGGTCGCGTCGGCGATGCGCTGGAGGACCACGTCGACGTCGAGGGAGCCGGCCACCACCCGCTCCACTTCGGCGAGCTCACGCAGGCGGTCGGCACGACGCGTGGCCTCGGCGTAGAGGTGCGCGTTGTCGATGGCGAGGGCCGCTTGCTCGCCCATGAGGCTCAGCGCGTGCACCTCTTCCTCGGTGAACGCGCGCTCGGTCCAGTAGTGAACGGACAGGGCGCCGTGGACGCGCTGCTTCGAGAGGAGCGGCGCGGCCGCCACGGCCTTGAAGCCCTCGCGCTCGATCTGGGCGCGACGATCCGCGGTCAGCCAGACGTCCTGATCGGTCAGGATGTTCGGGGTCGTCACGGTGCGGCTCTCGAGCACAGCCCGGCTGATGGGGCCGCCACCGGAAGGGATGTATCCGCGGCTGGCATACTCGGCACTCAGCCGTCCCACCGCGCGGAGGACCCGGAACTCACGACCTGTACCGTCCCAGGACGCCACGAGCGCCGACTGCGCCGCCATCACCTCCATGGCCTTGTTCGCGATGGTGTCGAGCACCTCGTTGAGGTCCAGCGAGGAGGTGAGCGAGCGGCCGATCGTCTCCATCGCGCGCATGAAAATGGCACGACGCTTTCGTTCCGTTGTGTCGGTGAGGAACGCAGCCACCCCGGTGACTCGACCGCGATGATCGGTGAGGGGAATGCAACGCGCCTCGATCCAGATGGTCGGGGCGCCGCTGCTGCCCGGCACCTCGGCGGTGAAACGGACTTCGCCACCGATGGCGCGGCGCAAGTGCTGGGGCAGCCCGACGACGTCGAAGAGCGGGAGGAGGCGATTCGCATTACGCCCGATTGCCGAGGCACGTGGCAGGCCGGACAGGCGCTCCATCGCTGCGTTCCACTGCAAGATATCGAGGGCAAGATCGGTGACGATCAGTGCGTCGTCGAGTGTCTCGAGGACGTCAGTGAGGCCCGCGTGGGCCGGCGGTTCTGACAACGCAGCGCTCGTCACGCCGCGTCCTTTGAGCGCCGCCCCCAGCCTGTGAAGCGCTCGGCGCATCTTCTAGCAGTATATACAACTTGCGATCTCTACAAACTGCATGGCGTTACGCACCAACGCGACACCCTGGCACCACCCTTGCTTCGCTGCCGACAAGGGAGGCGTCTTGACGTCCGACAACCCCGGCCGTTTGGCTCGCATGCGCGTCCTCGTGATCGAGGACGTGACTGACATTCGCGAGGTCTTCGTCATGCTCCTGCGTTCCGAGGGCGCGTACGTCACCGCCGTCGGCACCGGACGCGAAGCCGCCGAGATCGTCGGACGGAGCGAGTTCGACGTCGTCCTCACCGACCTCGGCCTTCCCGACATTCCCGGTGACGTCCTCGTGCGCCAGATGTCGAACGGCACGCATGGGCGCCTGCGTATCGCCGTGATCACCGGGTACGGCGAGCCCTATCTCACACGAGCCCGGCAGGCTGGCGCCGAAGCGGTCTTCACCAAGCCCGTGGAGTGGACCCGCGTGCTCGACTATCTCTCGCGCCCGGATCTCGCCGCCTCCGCCTGACACCAACCGCTGCTCGCCGTGACATAATGCCGCGCATGCGGCTGGATCCTTCGGCGCTCGTGCTCATGGCCGCTGCAATGGTCCTTGCGATCCTCGCCTACGTGAAAGATCCGGGGCTGCCCTGGCTGGGTGCCAAGAGCGGCTTCGCGATGCTCGGCTTCATCCTCCCTCGCCTGGTTCCCGCGCTGATCCTCGCGGGCCTCGTGCAGGTCCTCGTGCCTCAGGAGCTGGTGGCGCGGCACTTCGGCCGCGAGGGTGGCCTTCGCGGCATCGTCATCGCCGCGCTCGCCGGCATTCTCACCCCGGGCGGGCCGATGGTGAGCGTGCCGTTCATGGTCGCCCTCGCCAACTCGGGCGCCGCCATGCCACCGCTGGTCGCGTACATGACCTCGTGGTCCCTGTTCGGCATGCAGCGGATCATCGCCTGGGAAGCGCCGCTGATGGGGTGGCGCTTCGTCTTCGTGCGCGTGATCCCGAGCCTGGCCTTTCCCGTCCTGGCCGGTTGGCTCGTGGCGGTCTTCTACCGCGACTGAGTCGTTGCGATGGCCTGGCACGACCTCCGGCAGTTCGTCGAGCACCTCGAGCGTCGCGGCCGGCTTCGCCGCGTGACCGTACCGGTGTCACGCGATCTCGAGATCACCGAGATCACCGATCGTGTGTCGAAGGGGCCCGCCGAGGCCAACGTCGCGCTGCTCTTCGAGCGCGTCGAGGGCACGGAGATGCCGGTGCTCATCAACACCTTCGGATCGGCCGAACGGATGGCCTGGGCGCTCGGCGTCGACCGCCTCGACGATCTGGGTGAGCGCGTCGCCAAGCTGCTCGACCTCACGCTGCCCGGGACGTTCGCCGAGCGCTTGCGAAAGCTCGGCACGCTGCTCGACGTCGTCAAGGCAGCGCCCCGTCACGTCGCGACGGCACCGTGTCAGGAGGTGGTCGAGACTCAGCATCCGTCGATGGCCGGCCTCCCGGTCCTCCGTTGCTGGCCGGGTGACGCCGGGCGCTTCATCACGCTGCCCTGCGTGTTCACGCGCGATCCCGTCCGTGGCCAGCGCAACGTCGGGATGTACCGGCTCCAGGTCTTCGACGATCAGACGCTCGGCATGCACTGGCAGATCCACAAGGGCGGCGCCGAGCATCATCGCCGCGCCGAGGAGGCGACAGCGCAGCCGGGCACCGCCTCGAACAGGCCACCCACGGGGGGAGGCGGGCTCGCGGACCCCGCTACAACGATGCCCGTGGCCATCGTGCTCGGCGGCGACCCCGCGCTGACGTACGCGGCGTCAGCGCCGCTGCCACCCGGCGTCGACGAGATCGTGTTCGCAGGGTGGTTGAGCGGCGGGGGCATCGAGATGGTACGCGCGCGCACGGTCGACCTCGAGGTCCCCGCGCACGCGGAGATCGTCCTCGAAGGCTACGTCGATCCGGCCGAGCGCCGGCGTGAAGGCCCGTTCGGCGATCACACCGGCTACTACTCGCTGGCCCGCGACTATCCCGTGTTCCACCTCACAGCGGTCACACGCCGCGCGCGCCCGATCTACCCGACGACCATCGTCGGCCGTCCCCCGCAGGAGGACTACTGGCTCGGCAAGGCCACCGAGCGGCTCTTCTTGCCGATCATCAAGATGATGCTTCCCGAGGTGGTGGACGTGAACATGCCGGCCGAGGGCGTATTCCACAACCTCGTCGTCGTCTCGATCCGTAAGCGCTATCCCGGGCACGCACGAAAGGTGATGACGGCCCTCTGGGGCATGGGGTTGATGGCCCTGGCCAAGACGATCGTCGTCGTCAGCGATCACGTCAACGTTCACGATCTCTCGGAAGTCGCCTGGCGCGCCACCGGCAACATCGATCCCAGGCGAGATCTGATGATCCTCGAGGGACCGATGGACGACCTCGACCACGCCGCCCTTCGCCACCGGTTCGGTGGCAAGCTCGGCGTGGACGCGACCGAGAAGGGCCCCCTCGACGACGTCGCCCAGCCCTGGCCCGACGAGATCCTCATGAGTGACGAGATTCGCGAGCGTGTCACCCGGCGCTGGAAGGACTACGGGCTCTGAGCACCGGCCGCACCAAGCTCCGCCACTTCGTCGACGCCATCAAGTTCGAGCACACGGTCTTCGCGCTGCCGTTTGCCTACATCGCCATGGTGCTGGCGGCCGGCGGCTGGCCGGGCTGGTGGACCGTGGCGTGGGTCACGGCGGCGATGGCGGGGGCGCGCCACCTGCCACGAGGACTGCTGCGAGCCGGCGAGCTCACCGCGCTGGCCGCCGCCGGCGCCGCGCTCATGTTCGTGGCGGCGTGGATGCTGAATCCGCTCTGCCTCAAGCTGGCGCCGCTCGCGCTCGTCTTTCTCGTGGGCTACTCCTACACGAAGTACGTCACCTGGACGTCGCACTGGATCCTCGGATTCACCGATGGCATCGCGGCCGCGGGCGGCTGGGTGGCGGTGTGTGAGCGCCTCGATCCGCCGGCCCTCGTGCTCTGGTTCGCGCTGACCGTGTGGATCGCTGGTTTCGATCTGATCTACGCCTGTCAGGACGTGGCGTTCGATCGCGCACGAGGACTCCACTCGGTGCCCGCGCGCTTCGGGGTGGCCGCCGCACTGGCGGCGGCTCGCGTCAACCACGTGCTGACGGCGGCGGCGCTGGGCGGGCTCGGCGTGCTGATGGGCCTGGGACCTCTGTACTGGGTCGGGTGGCTGGCGATCGCCGGCTTGCTCGCCTACGAGCACTCGCTCGTGCGGGCGGACGACCTCTCGCGCCTCGACATGGCCTTCTTCAACGTCAACGGCTACATCGCCGTGATCGCCCTGGTCTCCGTCGTCATCGGACTCCGCCGCTGACCACGGCCCCCGCGCCGGCGCCGTTCGTGCGCGCGATGTTCACGCGCATCGCCGGGCGCTACGACCTCATGAACTCGCTGCGGTGCTCGATCTGGCCACCGGCACCGCCGATCTCGCGCTGGCGCTGCGGGCGCTCGCGCCGGAGCGGCTCGTCCTGGGCGCCGATTTCTCCGAGGGGATGCTGCGTCACGGTCGAGCCAAGGTCGCGGCGGCCGCGGGGCCGCGCCTCCCGTTGCTCGCCGCCGATGCGCTCAGGCTGCCTTTCGCCGACGGCGCGTTTGCCAGCGTGGTGTCGGCCTTCCTCCTCCGGAACCTCGAGGATCTGGGCCACGGGCTCACCGAGATGCGGCGAGTCACGCGGGCGGGCGGCCGTGTCGTCACGCTCGACATCGTCGAGCCCTCGGCGCCCGTGTGGTCGGCCTTCTTCGGACTCTATTTCCACCGCGTCGTTCCGGCCATCGGCGCGCTCATCGCGGGTGATCGTCAGGCCTACACGTACCTGCCGCAATCGGTGGCGCGATTCGTGACGCCCGAGGAGCTGGCGCGACGCATGACCGCTGTCGGGCTCCGCGACGTGCGATATCGCACGATGGGCCTCGGCACCGTCGCCCTGCACATCGGCATCGTGTAGTCTCAGGCGCTGCATCACCACGGGCAAAGCGACCCGTATTGTCGCGGATCGCGTGAAAGGGTGGGTTTGGGAGGGGGCACAGGAGTGCCCCCTCCCAAGTCAATAGTCAAAGGCCGTCGATCAGTCTCCGCGCATGACTGCGCGCCCGTGAATTACTTCAGAGTGGTAAGAAAATCAGCGAGCACACCGACAAACGCGGCGGGGGCGTCGAGAACCAGGTGGTGGTACGTCCCGGGAATCTCGACGAAGCGCGCACCCGGAATCGTCGTCACGACGCGATCGGCCATGTCGCGCGTGAGGACCGGGCTCAGTTCCCCGCGAACGATCAGCGCGGGCGCGGTGATGCGATCGAGCAAGCTCAGCGTGTCCGTCGGTTGTCGCGAACGATTGGCCTCGGGATCGAAGCGGTACACCCAGCCGCCGTCGCGCGCGACCACGCCCATCGTCGCCAGATGCGCGAGGAGCCGGGGATCGGCCGTCGTCTCTCGCGGCAACAGACGAAACGCCGCGACCGCGTCCTCACGTGTCTGATGAAGGCGAAGCGCGCGGTAACCACGCTTGTGCATCTGCTTGAGCCGTTCCTCGGGAATGGACGGCCGTGAATCCACGATGACGAGGGCCCGGACGCGCTCGGGATGCCAGCCGGAGAACGCCATGGCGTTGTGGCCTCCCATGGAATGCCCGACGACGATCGCCTGTCGCCAGCCCAGCGCGTCGAAGAGGCCGAGCAGGTCGCCGGCAAAGTCCTCGGTGGCGTACGTGGCCGGTCGCACCCACTCACTCTCGCCGTGGCCTCGCTGGTCGAGGGACACGACGTGGTAGCGATCCGCGAAGGCCGACGCGACCGCATCGAACCAGTGCGCGTGCGCCGACCCGCCGTGCAGGAAAAGCAGCGGGGGGCGGTCGGTCCTTCCCCACTCCAGGTAGTGCAGCCCGAGACGTCCCACTCTCACGACGCGCGACTCCGCGGTCGCGCATCCCATTTGTAATTCCGTCACCGTCCGGATTGTAGCGACTTTCAGCATATGGCTAAGATTTTTCTGTGCTTCCTACTGCCTGTGGTAGTTTGGAAATTACTAATGAACGAAGTTGCACGGACCGCCGCCGGGCGCCGCCACGTCCAGGACGGCACGTACACCGTTCTGCTGCTTGCGCTTGCCGTCGTCCAAGGCTATGTGCTCCTCCCAACGGCCACGCCGCCGCGGCCCGCGGCGGTCAGCATGGTCGTCACCGAGCCGTCGTCGAATCACGTCTCTCCGGTTCCGAGCACGATGGCGCGGCAAGTCCCCGAAGCCGCCATCGTGCCGACCACCACGACCGTGGATCCCGCAGCGCCAGCACCGTCCGCGCCGGCCGTTGCCGTCATTCCGAAGCCCTCCCCAGTGGCGCCGTCACCTCCAGCGATGGCGCCTCCGTCAGCGCCGATCGCTCCGGCCGTGCGCGGCGAGTGGCCCGGCAAGGTCACCGGTCGTGTTCTCGGACCCGACGCCGCGCCGATGGCGAACGTCTCGCTGGTGGCTGGCGGTAGTGAGCTCCGCACCGACGCCGAGGGCGCCTTCACGCTGGAACGCGTGCCCGCCGATACCGCCGTGATCGTGAAGATGCCGGGCTACGAGAAGGTCACCCTGCTGCCTGGTCCCAACCGGAATCTCGAGATCATGCTGAAGCCGCACGCGGTGAAGGCGGCCTACCTGACTTACTACGGCGTCTCCGATCGCGGGATCCGTACGCGCGTGCTCGATCTCGTCGCCCGTACCGAGCTCAACGCCGTCGTGATCGACATCAAGGGCGACCGCGGGTGGATTCCCTATCGCACGGAAGTCGAGGCGGCGCTGGCGGCTGGTGCTCAGGGACCGGTCATCATGAAGGACTTCGCCGGCCTCATCGCCGACCTCAAGGCACGCGGCGTGTATACGATCGCCCGCATCGTCACCTTCAAGGACAACGTGCTCGCCAACTCTCGGCCCGAGCTCGCCATCACGGACACCCGCACGGGCAAACCGTGGATGGACAACGAGAAGCTGGCCTGGGTCGATCCGTTTCGTGAAGAGGTGTGGAGCTACAACATCGCCATCGCCAAGGAAGCCGCGAGCAAGGGCTTCGACGAGATCCAGTTCGACTACGTCCGCTTCCCCACCGACGGTCGTCTGGCGGCGGCTCGCTACTCGCGCCCCAACAGCAAGGAGACGCGCCTGCCCACGATCGCCGGCTTCCTGGCCCGCGCCCGCAAGGAGCTCGGACCGCTCGGCGTCTTCGTCGCTGCCGACGTCTTCGGGTACACCGCGTTCAACGAGAACGATACCGACATCGGCCAGCGGATCGAGGAGCTGGCACCGAACGTCGACTATATCTGTCCGATGGTGTACCCGTCGGGTTATCACGTCGGCATCCCCGGGTTCCGGAATCCGGTGATGAACCCGTACGAGGTCGTCAACCAGAGCGTCAAGCTGATTCGCAAGCGTTCGGCCGGGCTCAGCGTCCAGGTGCGGCCGTGGCTGCAAGACTTCAAGGACTACGCGTTCGACAAGCGGATCTTCGGCGTCACCGAGATCCGGGCTCAGATCCGCGGGGCCGACGAGGGCGGAGGAACGGGCTGGATGCTGTGGAATCCGCGCAACGACTACACCGCGGCCGCCCTGCGGCCAAAAGGACCGATCGCCGCCCGGTGATTCGCACCGTCGTCGCTGTCGTCGCCGTTCTCTTCGCTCTCGCCGCGGCCGCGCCCGCCCAGACGCTCGCGCCCAACGAGCTCGGCCGCGTCATGATCCTCGAGTACCACAAGATCGATTACCCCGAGGAGCGCTGGACGCGAACGCCCGAGAATTTCCGCCGCGATCTGGAGACGCTCTACGCGCGTGGCTATCGGCTGATCGCCCTCAACGATTTGCTCGACGGGCGCATCAGCGTGCCAGCCGGCACGACGCCGGTCGTCCTCACCTTCGACGACTCCTCTCCCGGCCAGTTCCGCTACGTCGAGCGCGACGGCCGAGTCGAGATCGATCCCAAGTCGGGCATCGGGGTGCTGGAGGCGTTCATCCGTGAGCGTCCCGATTTCGGCCGGGCCGCCACGTTCTACGTGCTTCCCGGGGCGAGCCGCCCGAACAAGCTCTTCAACCAGGACGAATACGCGGGCAAGAAGCTCCAGTACCTCGTGACCAACGGGTACGAGATCGGTAACCACACGCTCTGGCACGCCAATCTCGGGAAGTACGAGGAACCCACCGTGCGCGGCCAGATCGCCGAAGCCCAGGTGTGGATCCAGCGCCACGTGCCGGATTACCGCCCGCGCACGCTCGCGCTTCCTCACGGTGTGTACCCGAAGGACGTGACGTGGGCCGTGCGCGGCACGGCCAAGGGCGCCAGCTACCAGCACGACGCGATCTTGATGGTCGCCGGCGGCGCCGCGCCTTCACCGTTTTCGCGGAACTTCGACGCCCTCCACCTGCCCCGCATCCAGGCCGTCGAGCACGATCTCGCCTACTGGCTCGGCTACTTCGAGAAGCATCCCGGCGAGCGCTTCGTCAGCGATGGCGATCCCGCCGCCGTGACCGTTCAGGGCGTCCAGCGTGATCGCTTGCGTTCGCCCCTGCCGCGTTCCCTCCGCGTTGTCGAGCGCTGAGGGCTCCCCTCACCCACGTATCGAACTCGACACGCAGCGCCAGCCACGGCCGCACTTGCCGTTCACGCCGGTACGGAACGTCGAGAAGCGAGCGCCGCGAGGCCCGAGGACGGCGCCGACCGGAGCGTACGCGCTTGTACGTGAGGATCGGCGCCGTCCGAGAACGAAGCGCCGCGACGCTTATCGGCGTCGCGGGAAGATGCTAGGGGTAGATGAGGTACGACGCCCTGCGATTCAAGAAGCTACTCCGGTCGACCTCCGTCCACGCCACGAGGCGATCCAACGGCTCGCCGCGAAGGAAGGCCCACATCGTCGGACGGTGGACGAGAAGATTCTGGATGCCCTCGGGCCTGAACTGTTCGCGATGAAGCGCGCGTAGCGCGCTCGCCAGCGCGAACGCCACCGTCACCGGTCGGATCGTCTCGCGGTCGGTCACGGTGAAGCGGACCCCGAAGCAGGGCGTGCGCGCGTACACGTCCGACGTCGGCGTGAACTGCACCGCTTCGAAGCGCACCCCCGACAGTCGCTGCCGGTTCAGCGCTTCGGCCAGCGCATGCGGCTCGACCCACGGCGCGCCGATCACCTCGAACGGCGCCTCCGTGCCCCGCCCCACCGAGAGATTCGTCGCCTCGAGCAGCCCGACGCCCGAGTAGAGCAACGCCTGGGTCAGCGAGCGGATGTTCGGTGATGGATTGGACCACGGCAGTCCCGTCTCGTCGTACCAGCGCCCGCGATCCCAGCCCACCAGCGGAAACACGGTGAGGGAGACGGGCAAACGGCGCTCGGCCACAACCATCCGCGCGTACTCGCCGATGGTGAGTCCCGTGCGCACGGGCACCGGATGGGGCGCGGTGAACGACTTCAGATCTGGATCCATCACCGGGCCCTCGACCACCCGCCCGGTGATGGGGTTCGGGCGGTCGAGGACGACCACGGGAATGTTGCGACGTCCTGCATCCTCCAGGATATAGAGCAGCGTTGCCAGGTACGTGTAGTAGCGGACGCCGATGTCCTGGATGTCGAAGACGAGCACGCTGACACCGTAGAGCATGTCGCCCGTCGGCCGCCTCGTCGGGCCATAGAGACTCCATATCGGCCGGCCAGTGGCGGCGTCGCGGCCGTGGGGTACGTCGGTATCGACGTCTCCACTGATGCCGTGCTCTGGCGAGAAGATCGCGGCGAGGCGAACGCCCGGCGCATTCGCGAAGAGATCGATCGCGCGGCGGCCCCGGGAGTCGATGCCCGTCTGGTTGGTAACGAGTCCAACGGCGTGACCCTGGAACGGGGCGAAGTTCTGATCGACCAGCGTGTCGAGACCGCTGCGCACGGCTCCGAGCGTGCGCGGCGGAGTCGGCGTGGCCGCCTCGCCGCCATCAGCGGCCGGCGCGCTCGACGACGGCCCGGTCACGAGGGGCGGCACGAAGAGCTCGGCGCCGACGGCCGCCGCGACACGAGGGCGCAGCTCGCGGATCTTGTTGGCGCCCCCGCCACTCGGGTGGACCCGGTTGGTGAGGACGATCAGGTACGTGCGCGTCGGCGGATCGATCCAGACCGCGGTCCCGGTGAAGCCGGTGTGGCCGACGGAGTTCACCGGGAAGAACGGCGACATCAAGCGGGCGAACGACGACGACACATCCCAACCGAGCGTGCGAACACCGTCGGGCTCGGGTGAGCGCTGCCACATCATCTGGACGGTCGATGCTTTCAGGATGCGCTTGCCGTCCAGTTGCCCTTCGTTGAGGAGCATCCGACACAGCCGGGCGAGGTCGGCGGCCGTCGAGAACATACCGGCGTGGCCGGCGACGCCCCCCAGATGGCGGGCGCGCGGATCGTGGACGTGGCCCAGCAGCATGACGCCGTTGTGGAATTCCGTGGCGGCTGCGCGGCGACGCTGGCGCTCGTCGGGATGGAAAGTCGTGTCGCGAAGGCCGAGCGGCCGGAACACGACCCGGGCGAGATAGTCATCGAGAGAGTCCCCGCTCACGCGGCGGACGACCTCGCCCAGCAGGATGAAGCCGGTGTCGCTGTACTGGAAGCCCGTGCCGGGTGGGTAGTCGAGCGGCTTGGCAGCCAGCGCTCGGGCTGCCCGCGGAAAGCCACCGGCCACGGAGTCAGTGCTGGGGATCGCCGGAAAGCCGGCGCTGTGGGTCATGATCCGACGGATGGTGACCTGCTCGAACGCGTTCCCTTTGAACTCCTTGAGATAGCGGCCGAGCGGCGCGTCCAGATTGATGGCCCCGCGCTCGACCAGTGACATCATGGCCAGCGTCGTCCCGAACGGCTTGGTCAGCGACGCGATGTCAAAAACCGTGTCGGTCGCCATCGGGCGCGGCTCGGGAACGACCTCGCGCCATCCGAAAGCCCGGTGATAGAGGGTCTCATCGTTGCGCCCGATCAGGATGACGACGCCTGGGATCTCGCCGGACGTCACGGCCTCGGTGGCAGCCTCGTCGACACTGGTGAAATTCAGGGCAGCCGGCGCGGCAGGGAAGGCAAGAACAAGGGACACCAGTAGGGATAAGAGGAGAGCGAGACGGGTCACAGAGGAAATCTTACACCGGAGCCGGCCCCTCGCGGCTGTGTTACGGTATGGGCGCATCATGGCTCGGGTGTTTGTCACCGGAGGGACCGGTTTCGTAGGTCGGGCAGTGATCCAGGCCCTCCGCGCCGAAGGCCACATCGTGCGCTGCCTCGTCCGCCGCGGCTCCGAGCGGGATCTCCAGGGGCTCGGCGCCATCGAGCGCATCGAGGGCGACGTGCTGGTGCGCGGTGGCCTCGACGCCGACATCAGCGGCTGCGACGCGGTCGTGCACCTCGTCGGGATCATCCGTGAGCAGCCAGCCCTGAACGCGACGTTCGAGCGAGTCCACGTCCAGGGCACGATGAACGTCCTGGACGCGACCGTGGAGGCCGGTGTTCGCCGCTACGTTCACATGAGCGCGCTCGGGACGCGGCCCGGTGCGCGATCGCGCTATCACCAGACCAAGTGGGCGGCCGAGGAAGCGGTCCGATCGAGCGGCCTCGCGTGGACGATCTTTCGCCCGTCGATCATCTACGGCCGCGGCGACGGCTTCGTCACGATGCTGGCACGGATGCTGCGGCGCCTGCCCGTCGTTCCGGTGATCGGCTCTGGCCGCGCGCGCCTGCAGCCGGTGCCCGTCGAGCACGTGGCGGAGGCGTTCGCGCGCTCGGTTCGGATGGCCACGACCGAGAAGCAGACGTTCGACGCCGCCGGCTGCGACGCCGTCACGATGCTGGAGCTGCTCGACATCGTCGGCGCCGCCGTGGGACGGCGCCGCGTCCGGAAGGTGCACGTGCCGCTCGGTGCGATGCGCCCGCTCGCTCGGCTCCTCCACCGTCTCCCCGGATTTCCGGTGACGCCAGATCAACTTCGGATGCTGGAAGAGGACAACACCGGCGACCCGAAGCCGTTCCTGTCGACGTTCGGGCTGACACCGCCGGCGCTGGCCGCCGGTATCGGCCACATCCTCGCCTGACGGCGCCGTGCCGTTCCGCACGCGCCCCGATCAACCGCGAGATTTGCTCTCGCTCGTCGACGCGGAGGTGCGCGAGCGGATCGAGGAGGCGGCGGATTTCGTGAGCCTCGACGTCATGGTTCAGAGCCGGCGCGCGCGAGGCTTGCCGCCCCCGGTCGCCGACAACACCCAGGACCGCCAGGAGTTCGAGGCCGGTGTCATCGCGTTTCTCGAGCGGTTGGCGGCGGACCTCGGCGAGGGCCTGAGCGTCGAGCATCGGCGAAAGCTCGAGGACACGGCGTCGCGCGTGGGCAGCGACCGTGTCGGTCGGCTCCTGACCGTCCAGGTCGCGCTGGCGAAGCATCTGCCGGATTACTGGCAGCAGTTCGACACGATTCGCATGCGCCATGCCGAAGCGCGGGGCGCTTCAGGCGGCGAGGGACGCGGCTTCCTCGCTCGCTTCTTTCGACGCTGACGTATCGCCCGGAGCATCGGGTGCCGCAGAACGCCAGGCGGCCAGCGCCCACAGGTTCTCCACGTCCTCGAGCGCGCGGCGCCAGCGCCCATAGCTCTCGAGCAGCGATGCCCGGATCCCCGCCATCTGATGTTCGACTTCGTCGAGTCGCCGCCTCAGCGTCGGCGTACGTCCACCGATCCCCTCCAGGCATCCGCCGGGCACCGAGCCGGCCAGTCGGTCCAGCAGGCGACCGACCTCGTCGTCGAGAACGTGCTCCACCGCATTCATGCTCCACCTCCAGGGATACATATACTCATCATTTGATGAGCTATTGTCAAGAGGAGTCTGCTGACGCGGGACCAAATGATGTACGGTTGGCCCTCATGGTTGGCGGGGCAGCTCATTCCTGGCCGAGCGCGTGCCGTGAGTCGTGACGTTGCCGCGGTCTTTGCCGCCAAGACGGTTCGGACGTTCAGCTACGGCTTCCTCGGGATCGTCCTCCCCCTCCACCTGGGCGACCTGGGCCTGGGCCCGGCGGGCGTCGGCGCCGCCGTCACCTTGATGCTCGTCGGCAGCGCGGCGCTCACGTGGGCCGTGCGGCGCCCGGCCGAGCGGTACGGTGCGCGCGTCACGCTGGTCGGACTCGCCGGCCTCTCGGCGGTGGCTGCGCTCCTCTTGCTCGTCACGCGCGACCCCTGGGTGGTGGTGCTGGCGGCGATGCTGGGCAACGTCGCTGTCGGCACAGGCGAGACCGGTCCGTTCCTCACCATGGAACAGGTCGTGGTGGCTCGGGCGGTCAGCGCCGAGCGGCGCACCTGGATGCTGAGCCTCTACAACTTGATCGGCTACGCGTCCGCTGCCCTGGGCGCGGTGCTGATCGGGGCCGTCTCCACGTGGCAGCCGCTCTTCGTGATGTTCCTGGCGAGTGCCGTGCTGCAGGCTCTCGCCTATCGCGCGCTGCCGGACGCCGTCACCGGGCGAGCCCGATCCGCCCCCGATGGGCCGCTCGTGTCTGCGCCGCTGATCCGACGGCTCGCGGCATTGTTCGCGCTGGACTCGTTCGGCGGCGGCTTCGTTCTCCAGTCACTCGTCGCATATTTCCTGCACACGCGCTTCGCGGTGGAGGCGTCCACGCTCGGCGTGGCCTTCGCAGTCGCGCAGGTCCTGACCGCGATCTCCCTCCTCCTGGCGGTGCCGCTGGCGAGCCGCTTCGGCCTGCTGCCCACGATGGTCGTTTCCCACCTCGTCTCGAACGTGGCCCTCGTTGCGATCGCGGCCGCGCCGACGGCGGCGGCGGCCATCGGCCTGCTGTGGATCCGCCATCTGCTCTCTCAGATGGACGTCCCGACGCGGCAGGCCTACGTGATGGCCGTCGTGGAGGACCGAGAGCGCGAGGCCGCGGCAAGCACGACGAACCTGGCGCGGACGCTGGCTCAAGCCGTCTCGCCGGCTGTCACCGGGTGGGTCATGCAGGCCGTCGCGCTATCGGCGCCGTTCGTCCTGGGTGGCGGTCTGAAGATGGTCTACGACGTGCTGCTCTACGCGACCTTCAAGGACGTCAAGCTCCGCGACGAACCACGCTGAACGGAAAGACGGTGTCGCAAGTAGCGGGCGTGGCGATCCGGGGGCAGCGTGCGGGGTGGGCGCGGAGCGGGAGAGCCCTGTGAGACCCGTTCCCCTCCGAGTAGATAGGGCCTCGGCGCTCGATGGAAAAGCGCCCATGCGGAGGGGCCTCCGCGCTCGTGGTCGAGCAGGGCTGCCCGCCGTCGCTCGGCGACGCGCCAACCTCGCCGCGCGACTACTTCAGCGCGACGGCTTTGACCTGTCGAAGATCCGTGACGCCAGCCAGCGTCTTGAGGACGCCGTCCTGGACGAGCGTTGTCATGCCCTCGGCCCTGGCCTGCGCCAGCATCTCGGCCACGCGGCCCCTGGTCTGGACGAGGCGCTTGATCTCGTCGGTGACGATGAGAAGCTCGTGGATGCCCGCGCGCCCTCGGTAGCCGGTACGGTTGCACGCCGCGCAGCCTGTGCCCCGGTTCAGCGCGAAGCTGTCGTTGTACTGGTGGCCGAGCGCGGCGAACTCCTCCTTGCCATACGCGTGCGCCAGCTCCTCGTACTCCGCGCGCTCGGGATGGTAGGACTCCTTGCACCGGTCGCAGATCCGCTTGACGAGTCGCTGCGCGAGCACCCCCAGCAGGGCGTCGGCGAAGTTGAACGGATCGAGCCCCATGTCGAGCAGACGGACGACGGTCTCCACCGCGCTGTTGGTGTGCAGCGTCGAGAAGACGAGGTGCCCGGTGAGCGAGGCCTCGACGCCCGTGTGCGCCGTCTCCTCGTCGCGCATCTCGCCGACCATGATGACGTCGGGATCGGCGCGCAGGAAGGCGCGCATCGCGGTGGCAAACGTGAAGCCGATCTTGGGATTCACCTGCACCTGGCGGAGCCCGTGCTGCGTGATCTCGACGGGATCCTCGGCCGTCCAGATCTTGCGCTCGGGCTTGTTGATGTGACCCAGCACCGAGTGCAGTGTCGTCGTCTTCCCCGATCCGGTCGGCCCCACGCAGAGGATGAGGCCGTAGGGCTTCTCGGCGATCGCCTTCAGCTCGCGCAGATTGCGCTCGGTCATCCCCAGCCCATCGACAGCGATCGGCTCGTTGGAGGAGAGCAGGCGCATGACGACGTCCTCGTTGCCGCCGGCGGTCGGCACGGTGGCCACGCGGAGCTCGATCTCGCGATCGGGCAGCTTGAAGCGGATCTTCCCGTCCTGCGGCTTGCGCCGCTCGGCGATGTCGAGCTGGGCCATGATCTTCAGCCGGGCGACGATCGCACGTCGGTAGGCGCCCGGGATCTTCTGATACTCCAGGCACGAGCCGTCGACACGGATCCGGATGACGGTGTCGCGCTCGGCGCCATACGGCTCGACGTGGATGTCGGAGGCACGCGCCCGGAAGGCGTCCACGATCATCTGGTTGGCGAGCCGGATGATCGCGCTGTC
>MNEG01000114.1 GCA_001917585.1 Candidatus Rokubacteria bacterium 13_1_40CM_68_15 | reverse complement strand
GGCCAGTATCTCTAAAAGGAGTGGGGGGGCCGACGGCCCCCCCATTTCCCCCCGGATCGCCCACCGCGCGATACCGGGGGTTCGTTTTCTGTAGGGAGAGAAGAGGGGCGAATGGCGATCCCGAAAGTCATGGGTATCGAAACCGAGTACGGGATCACGGTCAGGAACCAGCCGGATTTCAACCCGATCCTGTCGTCGCTGCTCCTGATCAACTCCTACGAGACCTACCGGTCGTCCCGCATCCGCTGGGATTACGAGGCGGAGAGCCCGCTCCGGGACGCCCGCGGCTTCGAATACATGGAGGAGAAGGACGTCCCCTCGAAGGAGGAGTCGCGCCTTATCAACCTGATCCTCAGTAACGGCGCGCGCTTCTACGTCGACCACGCCCATCCCGAATACTCCAGCCCGGAAACGACCAACCCACGGGACCTGGTGATCTGGGATCGAGCGGGCGAGCGCATCCTCAACCTGTCCCGGCAGCGGGCCGAAGCCGTCTCACCGCCGGAGCAGCGGATCCTGATCTACAAGAACAACACGGACTACAAGGGCAACTCCTACGGCACCCACGAGAACTATCTGATGGACCGCAAAGTGCCGTTCGCCCGGATCGTCCAGCACATGATGCCGTTCTTCGTGACGCGTCAGATCTTCACGGGCGCGGGCAAGGTCGGCGCCGAGAACAATGCCGACCCCTGCGAGTATCAGATCTCCCAGCGCGCCGATTTCCTGGAGACCGAGGTCGGCCTGGAGACGATGCACTCGCGGCCCATCGTGAACACGCGTGACGAGCCCCACGCCGATCCCGAGAAGTACCGGCGCCTGCACGTCATCGTGGGCGACGCCAACATGAGCGAGGTCACCAACTATCTGAAGACGGGAACGATGGCGATCGTGCTCAGCATGGTCGAGGACGACTTCATCGATCGCGACTTCTCCATCGACGGCCCCGTCGCCGCCTACCGGCAGGTATCGCGGGATCTCGCCTGCCGGGAGACGATCCGCCTCAAGGACGGCAGTACCCTCACGGCCGTGGACCTGCAGCGCGAGTTCCTGGCCCTCGCCCACCGCTACTATCGCGAGCGCCAGGCACCCGAGCCCTGGGTGGGCGAAGTGCTGGCGCGCTGGGAGCGCAC
Source organism: Candidatus Rokubacteria bacterium 13_1_40CM_68_15 (assembly GCA_001917585.1). Lineage (GTDB taxonomy): Bacteria > Methylomirabilota > Methylomirabilia > Rokubacteriales > CSP1-6 > 40CM-68-15. The sequence goes on along the minus strand of MNEG01000114.1, from coordinate 20,199 downwards.
GCTCGATCGCCTGGCGGAGGATCCCATGTCGCTGGGGCGCGAGCTCGACTGGGTGATCAAGCACCAGCTCATCGAGAACTACATGGCCAAGCACGACCTGGAGTGGAACGACTCCCGGGTGCAGATGATCGACCTGCAGTACCACGACATCCGCCCCGGCAAGGGCCTCTACGGCAAGCTGGAGGAGTCCGACGCCGTCGAGCGGATCGTGACCGACGACGAGATCTCCAAGGCCATCTACGATCCCCCCAAGGACACGCGCGCGTACTTCCGCGGGATGTGCCTGCAGCGTTACGCGGACGAAATCGTCTCGGCATCGTGGGACTCCGTGATCTTCGATCTCAAGGAAGGGCCACTGAAGAAGATCTTCATGCTCGAGCCGCTGCGGGGTACCGAGGCGCACGTGCGGGGATTGCTCACCGAGTCGCCGACCGCGAGTGATCTCCTCCGCAACATCTCGCGGCCGAGCGCAGGAGTATGAGCCCCAGGACTTGGCTTGCGCCGGCACAGCCGGCGCTCGAAATGCCCGACCCCACGCGAGTTAGAATAGGCGGCTGATGAGCGAGCAACCGTGGCAGCAGGCGTTCCAGAACTACGCGACTTCGAGCTTCCTCGACGTGCTCCGCCGTGAATCACCCCACATGATGCCGACCCCGAGCGCCGGCGGCGACGCCGTCGAGGCCCCGCACGGGACCACGGTGCTGGCCCTGCGCTTCCGTGACGGCGTCATCATGGCCGGCGACCGGCAGGCGACGGCCGGCTATCAGGTCGCCAGCCGACGCATCGACAAGGTCTTCAAGTGCGACGATCTGTCGGGCATCGGGATCGCCGGGGCGGCCGGCCCCGCCATGGAGATGGCCAAGCTCTTCCAGACCGAGCTCGAGCACTACGAGAAGGTCGAGGGCGACAACCTCTCGCTGGAAGGCAAGGCCAACAAGCTCTCCCAGATGATCCGGATGAACCTCCAGGCCGCCATGATGGGCCTGGCCGTGGTGCCGATCTTCGCGGGATTCGACGAGAAGGCCGGCGTCGGCCGCCTGTTCAAGTACGACATCACTGGCGGTCGTTACGAGGAGAAGGACTACGACGCCCAGGGCTCCGGCTCGAAGGACGCGCGCGATTCGCTGAAGAAGCTCTGGAAACGCGACATGGGCCGCGACGACGCCCTGCGAGTCTCGCTCGAAGCCCTCATCGACGCGGCCGACGAGGACGTCGGCACCGGCGGTCCCGACCTCGTCCGGGGCATCTTCCCCACTGTGAAGACGGTCACGCGCTCAGGATTCACCGAGGTGACCGAGGACGAGATCCGGCGGGTCTGCGAGGCGATCCTCAAGGACCGCGCGAAGAGCGAGCAGGGGGCCTGACCGTGCCGCTCCCCTATTACGTCAGCCCCGAGCAGATGATGAAGGACAAGGCGGAGTATGCCCGGAAGGGCATCTCCCGCGGCCGGTCGATTGTTGCGCTCGAGTACCGGGACGGCATCCAGCTGGTCGCCGAGAACCCCTCGAGCCTCCTCCACAAGATCTCGGAGATCTACGACCGTATCGCCTTCGCTGGAGTCGGCAAATACAACGAATTCGAGAATCTGCGGATCGCCGGGATCCGACACGCCGATATCAAAGGCTACTCCTATAGCCGCGGCGACGTGACCGCCAAGGCACTGGCCAACGCCTACTCTCAAGCTCTTGGGAACATCTTTACCCAGGACATCAAGCCCTTCGAGGTGGAGGTGCTGGTGGCCGAGGTCGGTGACGAGAACGGCGGCCGCAACGAGATCTACCACATCCTCTACGACGGAACGATCGAGGACGAGCGCAATTACGCGGCCATGGGCGGCCAGGCCGAGGAGATCCGCCGCTTTCTCAAGGATCACTTCAAGGACGGTATGACACTGGAAGAGGCGCTCCAGCTGGGGGTGCGCGCTCTGAACGTGACGCAGAACAAGAGCCTCACCGAGCGCGACCTCGAGGTGGCGGTCCTCGATCGGACGAAGACTCGCCGAAAGTTCCGCCGCCTGCCTCCCGAGGTCCTGAACCAGCTGCTGGGAACCGCGCACTAAAGCAGCCGGCACGCGCGCCGGAGCTGGCACACATCTCGCAGTATCCCATAACTGTGAGACGGCCGTTCGTAGCTCGTGCTACGCTGTGGGTGAGTTCATGAAGCGGCGGATCTTCGGGCTCGAGAACGAGTACGGCCTGACCTGTACGCTCAATGGTCAGCGTCGACTGTCACCCGACAACGTCGCCCGCTATCTGTTCGAGAAGGTCATCCCCGGCGCGCGCAACGCCAACGTGTTCCTAGAGAACGGCGCGCGGCTCTATCTCGACACCGGATTTCATCCCGAGTACGCGACGCCCGAGTGCGACGACGTCACCGAGCTCGTGATCCACGACAAGGCCGGCGAGCGCATCGTCGAGGATCTCCTGCACCAGGCCGAGAAGCGCCTGCGCGAGGATGGGATCTCGGGCAACATCCTCCTCTTCAAGAACAACACGGACTCGGCCGGCAACTCGTACGGCTGCCACGAGAACTATCTCGTGAGCCGCGACGTGTCGTTCCAGCGCCTGGCCGAGGCGCTGATCCCGTTCTTCGTCACCCGGCAGATCTTCGCGGGTGCCGGCAAGGTGCTGCAGACGCCGCGAGGGTTTCACTACTGCTTGAGCCAGCGCGCCCAGCACATCTGCCAGGAGATTTCGGGCGCGACGACGTCATCGCGCTCCATCATCAACACGCGCGACGAGCCGCACGCCGACGCCGAGCGCTATCGGCGCCTCCACGTCATCGTGGGCGACTCCAACATGTCGGAGGTCGCGACCTACCTCAAGATCGGGACGACCGCGCTCGTGCTCGACATGATCGAGGACGGATTCTTCGATCGCGACTACTCGCTCCAGTCGCCGGTCCAGGCCATCCGCGACATCTCTCACGATCCGACGTTGCGAGAGACGGTGAAGCTCAAGGACGGACGGGCGATCAGCGCGCTCCAGCTGCAGCTCGAGTACCTCGAGTACGCGACGCGCTACGTGAACTCGATCAATCCCGACCCCGTGACCAAGGACGTGTTGGCCCGCTGGACGGACGTGCTGCAGAAGCTCGAGACGGACCCCGTTCAGCTCGAGCGTGAGCTCGACTGGGTCATCAAGCGCCAGTGGATCGAGAGCTACATGACCCGCAACCGTCTGAGCTGGCGGGATCCCAAGATCTCGTTGATGGACCTCCAGTACCACGACATCCGCCCCGACCGCGGCATCTATTACAAGCTGGCCGGTCGCGACATGGTCGACCGGGTCACCGACGACGAGACGATCGAGCAGGCCAAGCACGTGCCGCCCCAGACGACGCGGGCACGGCTGCGCGGTGAGTTCATCCGCCAGGCCAATCTGAAGGGCAAGGACTACCGGGTCGACTGGGTCTACCTCAAGCTGAACGACCCGGAGCGCGAGACGATCCTCTGCAAGGACCCGTTCCAGTCGCACGACGAGCGCGTCGCCCGCCTCATCCGCTCCTTCTGAGCGAACGCTAGCCCCGTTTCGGTTCGTCCACCCGCGGCACGTCTTCGCGCGCTACCGCCGGAGGCGAAGTTGACACTCTGTCGTGAACAATGTTAAGTCTGAAAAACCGTCGTCTTTCTACGGCATGAAGCCTTCTCGGCTCGCTCAGATCCTCCGGGCCGGCCCGGAGATGGTGCTAGATAGTGGCAGCTCACGATGATGAAGGAGGCTTCGATGTTGGGAAAGAAGGCCTCGGGCCCTCACTCGCAGTCGGACGGCACCCCGATCACCCTCCTGACCATCGCCGGCGACCGTGCGAAGGTCGAGGGCAAGTTCGACATCTCCGACTCCATCCAGATCGAATGTGAAGTGGGCGGCGAGCTCAACGTCGCTGGCCGGCTGGTCATCGGAGAGAAGGGCATCGTCAGCGCCGACGTCAAGACGGTCGATGCGGTCATCATGGGCCAGTACGAGGGCAACATGGTCGCCACCGGGAACGTCGAGATCACCGAGACGGGCCGGGTCAGCGGCAATATCCAGACCGATTCGCTGGTCATCTCCAAGGGCGGCTTCTTCAACGGTAACGTCACCAAGATCAACGAGGACGGCAAGGGCGGCCAACGCTCGGTCTATCTGATCGACGAGAAGCGCGTCGGTCGGTAATCCCCTCCTCGAGCTGCCGCCATGCTGAGGTGGAGCAAGAACATGAAGGCCGCCCCCAAGTCGGGTGATCTGACCGCCTTCATCGACGAGGGCTCCCAGATCGAGGGCAAGTACACCTTCGACGGGACCGTCATGCTCAACGGCCACTTCAGCGGAGAGATCCACACGAAGGACACCCTGATCGTGGGCGAGAAGGGTGTGGTCAACGCCAGCATCCGGGCCGGAACGGTCGTCATCAGCGGCGAAGTCGTGGGCAACGTGCTGGCCACCGAGCGTGTGGAGCTGCGGGGCACCGCGCGCGTGTTCGGTGACGTCGAGGCGCCCGTCGTCGTGGTCGAGGAAGGCGTGCTCTTCGAAGGTCACTGCAAGATGACCAAGGGGCGGCCCTCCGAGATAGCGTCGGGCCGCGAGCACTCGGTCCTGCACCTGAAGCGCTAGCGAGCGAGGGCGACGCAGGCCACGCCCGCCAGCACGACCCCGGCCGCCGCCAGGCGACCGGCGAGCCGCCCTTCCCCGAACCAGACGCCGCCGATCAGGACGGAGAACACGATCGAGGTTTCACGAGCCGCGACCACATAGGCGGCCTTCGAGAGCCGGAAGGCGAACAGCACCAGCAGATAGCTGGTGAGATTGAGGCACGCCGCGACCAGGATCGTCGGCCAGTTGATGGTCCATTCGCGTCGCAACGCTCCCGTGCGGCGAACCGATGGAAGCAGCAGCAGGCTGATTCCCGCCCCCATGAGCGCCAGGTACGGCAGCGGGTGCAGGTGCGTGACGCCGACCTTGTCCACCAGCGAGTAGGTGGCGACCGTGACGCCGGTGACCACGGCCCAGCCGGTCCCCTTTCCCGCGCTGGTCCCCTTTCCCGCGCTGGTCCCCTTTCCCGCGCCCGGGCGACGGCGAAGGCCGCCGGCCGCGGCGTTCGCCAGGACGATCCCGAGCACGACGAGGCCGACACCAGTGGCACCGAGCGGCGAGAGCCGCTCGCCGAGCAGCACGAAGGCGCCGACAGGCACCAGGCCCACGCCGAGTCCACGCGCGATCGGATAGACGAGGGAGAAGTCGCCGCTCGCCAGCGCGCGCCCCAGGGCGTAGAAGTACGCCGCGTGGATTACGCTCGTACCGAGCACGTACGGCACGGCCGCCGCGGGAAGTCCGTCGCGCAGGAACCCGGCGCTCAGCGGCAAGAAGATCACGGCGGCCATGGTGACCGACGACCACAGGAAGGCGAGCGGGCTGCTGGCACGCTTGGCCAGCGCGTTCCACCCGGAATGAACGAGCGCGGCCGACAGCACGAGCACGAGCGCCGTGCCCGACATCAGCGGGAGCCTGCGCTCGGTGGAGGCGGAACGGTCAGGAGCCTCGGATCGAGAGGTCGTCGAAGGCCGTGATCGAATCCGCCTTGGTCCACAAGCCGACGCGTCCCACCCGGGAACGCGTGTCGCGATGATCGAGGAGCAATTGGCCGTCGAGCCAGGCCTGGAGGTGATCGCCGACGGCGAGGACTCGGAGCAGGTGCCACTGGCCGAGGTTCGGCGACTTCACCCCGGCCGTCGCCAGCTGGTGGCGCTCGCCGTCGAAATGATACAGGCGAACGTTGTCTTCCCGGGCATTCGCGCGGACCACGTAATACCAGCCGCCGTCGAAGCGGACGACGAGGCCGCCGGATGCATCCTCCCGCCCTGACATCGGCTTGAACTTCACGGAGGCGTCGACGTCGGAGAACGGCCCCGGCGAGGCCACGATGACGTTGAAGGCGTTGCCGGTGGCGCGCTGGACGAGGACCTTTCGACCGCTCGGTGCACCGTCCATCTCCTCGACCGCCCACGTTCCTTCCACCGTCGTCCATCCATCCACGCCTGCCGACTCGAAATCGAAGCGCTGGAGCGCCACGTTGTCGAAGATCTTGACCTCGGCCGGCGCCGCCAGCATGGCCACGGTGCCTTTGAGGAGGGCGCGGCGAGTGAGCATGGACCTAAATTAGAGGCGCCAGCCGTTCGTCAGCGCCCGAACGCCGGCGAGCAGCTCGTCCGTGTCCACCGTCGTGAGCCGGCCGTCCTCGACGACACGGCGCCCGTGTACCCAGACGTCGGTGATCGCCCGAGGCGACATGGCGTAGACGACCGACGCGAGCAGATCGGTTCGCGGGTGCAGCGAGGGGTCGCCGAGATCGACGGCCACCAGGTCGGCGAGCTGGCCTCGGGCGATCGCGCCGGTGTCCAGGCCGAGGATGGCGGCGCCCGACCGGGTGCCGAGGTCGAAGGCGGCGTTCGCGCCCAGCACGGCGCCGTCGAGATGGCGGACCCGCTGCAGGAGCGAGGTCATCCGCATCTCCTCGAACACCGAGAGCCGGTTGTTCGTGCAGCCACCGTCGGTGCCGAGCCCGACCCGGACGCCGGCCGCCAGCATCTCGGTCACGCGGGTGATCCCGTCGCCCAGGAACATGTTCGACGACGGGCAGTACGCGAGCGCGGCGCCGCGAGCGGCCATGAGCGCGATCTCGTCGTCGTCGAGCCATACGCAGTGCACGGCGATCGTGCGCGGCCCCAGCACACCGAGCGCATCGAGGTACCGGATCGGTGTCGCTCCGTGCTCGGCGAGGGTCCGCTGGCCCTCGTACTGCCCTTCGGCCACGTGGATGTGAAACGGCGTGCGTGCTCGCTCCGCGATTTCCCAGCCGGCCCGGATCATGGCAGGCGACGCCCCGTGAGGACTGTGGGGCGCCGGTTGGACGGCGACCGTGTCCTCGTGGCGATGGGCCGCGATGAGCGACTCCACACGATTGCGAGCGTCCTTCACCGCCTCGCGATAGAGCTTGGGAGCGCCCTCCCAGTCGTAGAGCGCGCGAGCGAGGACGAGCCGGATGCCCACGCGTCGCGCCGCCTCGATGACGGCCTCGGCGTTCTCGTTGCCGTCGTCGTTCAGGTAGAAGAAGTCCACGCAGGTGGTCGCGCCGTGGCGGAGCATCTCGGCGAAGGCGAAGGCCGCCCCGAGCGCGATGCCGCCTCGATCGAGGCGCTCGGAGAACGGATAGAGCACGCGATCGCGCCAGCCCATGAAATCGAGATCGTCGCCGAGCCCGCGCAGGAGCGACTGGAAGGCGTGGCCGTGGGCGTTGACCGTCCCCGGCAGCAGCGCCTTGCCCGGCAGCCTCACGTCCCCGGACTCGGCGGCGCGAACGGGCCCGATGAACGCGATCCGTCCGTCGGTGATGGCCACCGCGTGGTCGGTGGCCCAGCCGTCGGGCGTGAGGACGAGGTCCGGCAGCAGCCTCACGTCCGGGCCAAGCCCATGACGCGCGTCAGACCGCCATGATGTGGTAACCGCAGTCGACGTAGATCACCTCGCCGGTGATGCCCGACGACAGCGGCGAGGCCAGGAAGAGCGCGGTATCGCCGACCTCGCGCAGCTCGACGTTGCGCTTCAACGGCGCCTTCTCCGCGTGGTGCTTGAGGATCTCGGTGAAGCCGCGGATTCCTCGGGCGGCCAGCGTGTTGACCGGGCCCGCCGAGATCGCGTTCACGCGAATGCCCCGCGCGCCGACGTCGGCGGCGAGATAGCGGATGGTGGCTTCCAGCGACGCCTTGGCCACACCCATGACGTTGTAGCCGGTCGCGACCTTCTCCGCGCCGTAGTACGTCATGGCGACGACGGAGGCCTGACCCGACTTTTCGAGGAGCGACAGCGCCGCGCGAGTGAGGGCGACCAGCGAGTAGGCCGAGATGTCGTGGGCCACGCGGAAGCCCTCGCGCGACGTCTTGCTGAACGCGCCCTCCAGATCCTCGCGCTGAGCGAACGCCACCGAATGCACGAGCGCGTCGAGCGCGCCGGTCTCACGCCCGAGGGCCTCGAAGACGCCGGCGATCTCGGTGTCCGAGGTGACGTCGCAGGGATAGAGCAGCGACTTCGGGAGCGTGCCGGCCAGCTCGGCGACGTTCTCCTTCAGCCGGTCACCCTGATACGTGAACGCCAGCCGCATGCCGGCCGCCGACAGCGACTGAGCGATGGCCCACGCGATCGAGCGCTTGTTGGCCACGCCGAAGATGATCCCCGTCTTGCCGTCCAGGAGCTTCATGGGCCCTCCGTCGATCATGATAATACGACGGCGGGGTGGGTGGAGCCGCGTGGCGCGTACGGACCCGAGCGCTTACGGGTTTTTCGCCCGGAGCGCCTCCAGCTCCGAGCCGAAGAGAATTTCGTGCAGCCTGTAGCAGGGAACGAGCGCCGCGATGCCGGTGTTCGAGACGCTCGCCGGAATCGCATTGCCCTCAGGAACCGGAACGCCGGGCCGCACGTGCTGGGAAGCACCCATCATGACGCCGGCCAATTTGAAGAGCGCGTAGGCGTTGGGCTGCAGGGAGCCCCGGTAGAAGAACACCGGCGATCCGCTGTTGCCGAGCGATCCGGACTCCATGAGGTAGACGTTCATCTTCGTCCCTTCCCAGCTGATCGGCTCGTCGGTGACGAGGGCGATTCGGCCGAATCTCACCACCGGGTAGTTTCGCTTCTCCCCGCCGAACGGCGTGAACAAGCCGGTGGAGAACACTTCCGCTCCTTCGCCGATGTGCAGTTGATTGAATTCTTCTCGGGACGTGATGTAGTCACGGGGAACGAGCTTGAAATCGAACACGCTCTGGTCGATCGACACCGGGATGACGGCGAGGTCGACGGCCGAGTCGCTGTGAAAGAACGCCTTGCGTTCGCCGCCGCTCTCACCGGAAATCCTGAGTCGGACGAACCCCGAGGCTCCATCCAGTTTATTGAGGCGTATGAGGACGTTGCCGTGGAGCGGGCCGGTGTTGTTCTGACGAAGGACGTGCTTGGCCGTGACGAAGTAGACATACACACGATCTCTCTGTCGCCCCGTGGGGACACTGACGAAGAAGCCGGTGCCGAGCGGAATCGGGTTCCCGCTCTTGTCGAGCGCGGGCTCTCCCTGCGCATCGCTCAGGAAGACGAACGCCACGGCTTTCTTCACGTCGGAGGGAATCGTCGCCGCCATCGGCGAGACGACGAACGCGCCCAGCACTCCGAAGAGAGTCATCGCCCCGCCGAGGTTCATCGCTCCCCGCGTCATCGCACGTCCTCCTTCACGACGTCACGAACGCCATGCGCAGGCCGTCCGCCCGCTCGATGCGCACCTGAAGCACGGGGTGGGCGCGCGCGCCATCACGGCGAAGACCAGATCGATGAGCTCGGGAGGGAACGTGGGTGCCACTGCAGCGGTCACGCGCTCTGCTCGCCCACGGTCGATCAGCATAACATCGGCGCCGGCGGCGACCGCGCGAAATGCCCGAGAGACGAGCGGGATCGCGCGACGCATGGGGTATACTCCCGCGACGTGACACCCAACCACGTCAAGTACGCGATCCGGGCCGGCGCGACGCCGTGAAAACCGAGAAGGTGTGAGCAAGCTCGGCGTCGTTCTTCCCTTCCACGGCTTCGCCGGCCGCGAGTTCATCGCGCTCGCCCAGGGGGCGGAGACGCGTGGCTACGACACGGCGTGGGCGGCCGAAGCGTCGGGCGCCGACGCCCTCATGACGCTGGCCTTGATCGCATCGCACACCTCCCGGCTTCGGGTGGCCTGCGGCGTGGTGCCCATCCAGACGCGGACGCCGATCGTGCTGGCGATGGCGGCGACCACGCTGGGCCACGTCGCGCCCGGCCGCGTCGCGCTCGGCGTTGGCGTGTCGAGCCCGATCATCGTCGGCCAGTGGCACGGCCTGCCGTTCCGGAAGCCACTTCAGCACATGCGCGAGACGGTGCAGGTCCTCCGCCTCGCGCTCTCCGGCGAGCGCGTCAACTTCGAGGGCGAGTTCTACCGGATCAAGAACTTTCGGCTGAGCCTGCCGTCCACGCCGGTCCGCATCTATCTCGGCGCGCTGGGGCCGAAGATGCTGGAGCTGGCCGGCGAGGTCGCCGACGGCGTGCTCCTCAACTGGCTGGCCCCCGAGACCGTGGCCGCCTCGATCGGCCACATCGAGGCCGGGGCGCGCCGGGCCGGGCGCAGCCTCGGCGACTTCGAGATCGCGGCGTTCGTGCGAACGTGCGTGACCGACGAGCCGGCGGCCGCCCGGCAGTGGCTCGCGCGTGACATCACCGGCTACGCGATCGTCGATTCCTACGCGGCGTTCTTCCGGTCGTCCGGCTTCACCGCCGAGGTCGATGCAGTCAACGTCGCCTGGAAGGCCGGTGATCGCGCGGGCGCGGTGACCAGGGTGTCGCCGCGGGTGCTGGACGGGCTCGGTGTGATCGGGTCCGCAGAGTTTTGCCGCGAGCGCGTCGCCCAGTTTGCCAAGGCCGGGCTCACGATGCCGGTCATCATGCCGTTCTCGCCCGACGCCGATCCTCGGCCGTCGCTCCTCCGCACGATCCGCAGCTTTCCGTGATCGTTCTCGGCGTCATCCCGGCGCGGCTCCAGTCCTCCCGGCTGCCGCGCAAGGTTCTGCGCGAGATCGCCGGCCGTCCGATGGTGTGTCACGTGTACGAGCGCGCGCGGAAAGCCGGTGTTCTCAGCGACGTGCTCGTCGCTACCGATGCCGATGAGGTCGTCGCCGCCTGCCGTGGCTTCGGGATCCCCGCCGTCCTGACGTCCAGGGACCATCCCTCGGGCACCGACCGGGTGTGGGAAGTCGCGCAGAGTCGGGCCGCCGACGTGTACGTCGGGATCCAGGCCGACGAGCCGCTGCTGACCGCCGGCCACCTCCAGGGCCTCGTCGAGCCGTTCCGCGAGGCCCCCGACACGCAGGTGACGACGCTCAAGATCCGCGCGACGGGCGACGAGATCGACAACCCGAACGCGGTGAAGGTCGTGTGCGCCGTGGACGGGCGCGCGCTCTACTTCTCACGGCACTCCCTGCCCTACGACCGTGATCGCCGCGGCGCGGCGCGCTTCAAGCACATCGGCCTCTACGCCTACCGTCGGGCGGCGCTCGAGGCGTTTCACCGGCTGGCGCCATCGCCGCTCGAGCTCACCGAGCGGCTCGAGCAGCTGCGCTTCCTCGAGCACGGCATCTCGATCGTCGTCGCCGAGACCGACGACCCGACCATCGGGGTCGACACCGAGGAGGACTTCAGGGCGGCCGAAGCGTACCTGGCCGGCCGCCGCGTGTGATTGGCCGCTTCGCCATCCTCCGCCTGATCCTGGCCGCACAGACTCTCGCCAACATCGGGCCGCTCGGCATTCCCGCCATCGCGAAGCTGATTCGCGAGGATCTCGGGCTCACGCTCACCCAGGCGGGATCGTTCCTGTCGGCCTACTACATCGGCCCCATCTTGATGTCGATTCCCGCCGGCACGATGGCCGATCACTGGGGCATCAAGCGCACCCTGATCCTCGGTCAGGTCGTGATCGCGGCGGGGCTGATCGCGGTGAGCGCGGCCGGGTCCTACGCGACGCTCATCCTCCTGATGATCGTCGCCGGCTTCGGCTACGGCATGCTCAACCCGACGTCGACCAAGGCCGTGATGGCGTGGTTCCCGCCCGCCCAGCGGGCGACCGTCATCGGGCTGAAGCAGGTCGGTCTTCCGTTCGGCGGCGCGCTGGGAGCCGCGCTGATGCCGGCCCTCGCGCTGGCCGTGGGCTGGCGGCTCGCCGTCGCGACGTCGGCGCTGGTGATTCTTTCCACGGCCATCGCCTCGCTGCTGATCTATCGCGACCCCGCCGACCTGCCTCCGCCCACGGCGGGAGCGCGAACCGCATTCCGGGCCGTCCTCCTCACCCGCGATCTGTGGCTGGTGGCGATCGCCACGCTGGTGTTCGCCGGCGTTCAGACGGTGTTCATGGCCTTCCTCGTTCTGTACCTCACCGACGTCGTGGCGCTTCCGCTGCTCGTGGCCGGGCGCTACCTCGCGCTCGCCCAGGTGGCCGGGATGGCCGGGCGCATCGTCTTCGGCGTGCTCTCCGATCGGACGTTCGGCGGGCGCCGTCGCGCGCCGCTGGCGCTGGCCGGCATCGGCTCGGCGCTCTGCTCGGTGGCGGTCGCCACGATCGGGCCCAACAGCGGCATGGTGACGCTCGCGCTGATCGCGCTCGTCTTCGGCTTCTGCGGCATCGGCTGGAACGGCGTGCAGCACACGCTGATGGCCGAGCTGGCGGGCGCGCGCTCGGCGGGGACGGCGGTCGGCCTGGGGCTCGCGGTGTCGTCGCTCGGGGTGACGCTGGGGCCGCCGATCTTCGGGTGGTGCGTCGAGCGGGTCGGAAGCTACCGCGGGCCGTGGATCGGGCTAGCCGTTCTCATGCTGGTCGCGCTCGCCGTGCTCGCCCCGGTCCGGGAACGCGCGCGCATGGCGTAGGCCGCCACCCGGGGCGCGAGACGCGCCCGACTCGCGCGGCTCACCACCTCCCTCGCGAAGCTCGACCGTCCGTGTCGGGAACGGCATCCCGATGCCCTCGCCCCGCAATCGGCGCAGGATGCGCTTGCGCAGCTCGTGCTGGACGGGGTACTGGTCGACGAACGACGTGACCTGGCAGACCACGGTGAAGTCGAGCGACGACTCGCCGAATCCGGGGATGAGCCGCGCGGTTGGCGGCGGGTCGGCCAGGAGGCCCGGCACCTCCCGCGCCGCCCGCGTCGTCTCGTCCACCAGCAGGGCTTCGACGCGGTCGGGCTCGCTCTCGTAACCGACGCTCACGCGGATCTGGAGCGCGAGTCGCGACTGCGGCAGGTCGTAGTTGGTGATGATGGATTCCGCCACCTTTTTGTTCGGGACGACCACCACGTTGTTCTGCAGCATCCTCACGCGCGTCGAGCGCCAGCCGACGTCGACGACGTAGCCTTCCACGCTGTCGGCGATCTTGACGTATTCGCCCACGCGAATCGGGCGGTCGGCCAGCAGGTGCATGCCGGCGAAGAGGTTCGACAGCGTGTCCTGAAGTGCGAGCGCGACGGCGAGGCCGCCGACGCCGAGCGCGGTCAGGATCGGCGCGATCTGGATCCCGAGCGCGGAGAGGAGGACGAGAGAGCCGACGGCGAGGACGATCAGGCGGCTCGCCGCCCGCGCCAGGCCCGTCACCGGTCCGCCGAGCGCGCGCGTCTCGCCGGCGCGCGTGATCAGCGTCCCGACGATCCCCGCCACGGTGATCGTGACCGACAGGATGATCGAGGCCTGCAGGACGGTCGTGAGCTCGCGAGTGAGGCGGCGTGGCAGCACCTCCGCTTCGCTCGCCACCTCGATCGTCACGTAGAGCGCGATCACGCCGCACCACAGCAGCGAGGGCAAGCGTACGGCCTGGAGGAAGGCCGCCAGCGCGCCGGTGCCGCTCGCCCATCGAGTCAACACGGTCATCAACGCCCAGCGAAGCGCAACCACGGCCACCAGCGCAACGGCGAATCCGAGGCCCGGCCACACCAGGTGCTGCATCGGGGCCATGCTATCGTAGGTGCCACCGTGCCGACCCGCGGATTCTTCTACGGCTGGATCGTTCTCGGCGCCGCTGCGCTCATCACCTGCGTCGGCATGGGCGCACTGTTCTCGCTCGGGATCTTTCTCAAGCCGATCGAAGAGTCGATGGGCTGGAGCCGCACCGGTATCTCGACGATCGCGCTCCTGAACTGGGTCTTCATGGGCGTGGGCTCGTTCCTGTGGGGCACGCTGTCCGATCGCTTCGGCGCGCGCACGGTCGTCCTCGCCGGCGGCGCGCTCCTCGGGCTCGGTCTCGTGCTTTCGAGTCAGGTCCAGGCGCTCTGGCAGCTCCACGTGACCTTCGGCGTCATGGTTGGCTTCGGCGTCGGCGCGTTCTATGCGCCCCTCACCGCGACCGCGACGAAGTGGTTCACGGCGAATCGCGGGCTGGCCGTGGCCCTCGTCTCCGCCGGGATCGGTTTCGGCGTGCTGCTGATCTCACCCCTGGCGCGCGCGCTGACCACGCTGTTCGACTGGCGGATCGCGATGCTGGTCCTGGGCGACCTGGCCTGGCTCGTCGTCATCCCGGCCGCGCTGCTGATCCGCGAGCAGCCCGCCGATCTCGGCGCCGTCGCGCAGGGCGGCGTCGCGTCGATCGGGCGCGACTACACGACGCGGCAGGTCATCAGCACCCCACAGTTCTGGGCCATCGCTCTCACGCACTTCGCCTGCTGCGCCGCCCATTCCGGCCCGATCTTTCACATGGTGACGCACGCGATGGATCAAGGCGTGGCCAAGATGACGGCCGCAACGGTGCTGAGCATGTCGGGCCTGGCCTCGGTCCTCGGCCGCATCGCGACCGGGATGATCGCGGACCGCGTGGGCGCCAAGCCGACGCTGGTCGCCGGCCTCGCGCTCCAGGCGTTCATCGTTGCCCTCTACCTGTTGGCCCACGATGCCGGCGCCTTCTACCTGCTGGCGCTCGTCTTCGGGGTCGCGTACGGCGGTGTGATGCCGCTCTACGCCCTGGTCACGCGCGAGTACTTCGGCGAGAAGGTCATGGGCTCGGCGTACGGCGCCGTCTTCCTCATCTCCACGCTCGGCATGGGGCTCGGCTCCTTTGCGGGCGGATGGATCTTCGACCATCTCGGGAGCTACGCCTGGCTCTACGTGTCGTCGGCGGCCATCGGGGTGATGGCCGGCGTCCTGGCGCTCACATTCCGGCCTCCGCGTCTGCTCCGAGTCGCCACGGCGACCCGCTGACCGGCGTCGCCGTGCCCTTGCCGCTGCGGCGAATGACGCCTCAGCAGCGTTGGGCGCTGTGGGTCACCGCTGCCGTCGCGGCCCTCGCCTTCGTCGCTGTCCTGATGGCGACGCTGCATCCAGGGGTCACCGCCTTCGATCACGCCACGAAGGACGCCGTGCGAGCGGCACGGCATCCCCTGCTCCAGCGTCCGATGAAAACGCTGAACCGCCTGGGCTCCGGTGACGTGCAGCTCCCGCTGGCGGTGGTCGCCTGCGCGGTCGTGTGGCGACGCCACCGGCGCCTGGCGTACTCGGTGGCGGTCGTCTCGGTGACGACCGTCGCCGGCGTGGCGGCACTCAAATGGCTCATCGGCAAGCCGCGGCCCAGCATGAGCGCGTATGGGTTCCCCAGCGGCCACGTCGTCGGTACGCTCGTCTTCTCGGGCGTCCTCTTGTACCTGCTCTGGGTGTTCGCCGTTGCCCGCCGATGGCAGGTGGTGGCGGGAATCGGCGGCGCCCTGTTGACCTTCGGGGTCGCGTACAGCCGCCTCTACGTCAACGCTCACTGGTTGACGGACGTGCTCGGGGGAATGACGGCTGGTATCACGGCCACGACGTTGGCGTGGCTGTTCATGGACGTCCAACTCGCCGACGAGCCCGGCGTCGGTTCGGGATAGCGAGTTGACACCCCGGGCGCCGGGGTGGTATCACTCGGTCACTTTTCTCGATGTTTGGCCATCATTTACGACGCAGCGCACGACTCCGGGAACGGTGACCCAAGGAGGTCTCCCAGCATGAGCGCAGAGCATCTCCATCGGCGTGATTTCCTCAAGGTGTCCGGCGGTATCGCGGGCATCCTGGCCGCCGGGCGCGCCCCGGCCTTCGCCCAGGGCACCAAGCTTCACGTGGTGCGCTGGGTCGACTTCATCCCCGAAGCTGACGTGGAGCTCAAGCGGCAGGCGCCCGAAGCCAGCAAGGCGCTGGGTGCCGAGGTCGTCCTCGAGTTCATCAACGCCAACGACCTCCAGCCGCGCGTCACCGCCGCCATCCAATCCGGCAGCGGCGCCGACGTCTTCTTCATGATGTACAACTGGCCGCAGCTCTATCAGAACGCGCTTGTCGACGTGAGCGACGTCGCCGAGGCGGTGGCCAAGGAGCAGGGCGGCTTCTACGGCGTGTACAAGCCGTCCTTCCAGGTCGGTGGCAAGTGGATGGCCATGCCGCACTCCATCGTCGGCAACGCCGTGGCCTACCGGAAGTCCTGGCTCAAAGAGGTCGGGGCTAGCGAGTACCCCAAGACGTGGGATGAGGCGCGCAAGGTCTTCACGGCGCTGAAGAAGAAGGGAAGGCCGTACGGCCAGACGCTTGGCCACACCTTCGGCGACGCGCCGACCTTCTCCTATCCGATGCTGTGGAACTTCGGCGGGGCCGAGACGGACCAGACCGGCAAGAAGGTCGTCATCAACAGCTCGGGCGCCGTCGAGTCAGTGAAGTTCATGCAAGCCTTCTGGAAGGATTGCTGTGACGAGGGCGGTCTGGCCTGGGACGACACCAACAACAACCGCGCCTTCCACGCCGGCGAGATCTCGGCCACCCTCAACGGCGCCTCCATCTACATCGTGGCCAAACGCCAGAAGGAAAAGATCAAGGACGAGCGGGGCGAGCCGATGTACCTCGACATCGACCACGCCGGCCTGCTGCCGGCGGGGTCGGCCGGACAGTTTCCGCTCTACTTCAGCAACGGCCACGGCATCATGAAATACTCGAAGAATCAGAAGCTGGCCAAGGACTTCCTCCGCTGGGTGCACAGCAAGCAGAACTTCGAGAAGTGGTTCCAGGTGTGCGAGGGCTACAGCGTCGCTGCCACCACCGAGTGGGAGAAGCACGCGATGTGGGGCAAGGTCGACAAGCCGTTGCAGGTGTTCCGGACGGCCGCCCGCAACACGCGGATCTTCGGCTACGCGGGACCAGCGACCGCGAAGGCCACCGAGGTGTTCTCGAAGTACGTCATCGTCGACATGTACGCCAAGGCCGTCCAGGGCATGAAGGCCGAGGATGCCGTGAAGTGGGCCGAGGGCGAGCTCAAGAAGATCTACGAGGCGGCGTAGCCCAAGGGGAGGACGCGATGGACCGCAGAGGCTTCCTCAAGAGCACGGGAGTCGCGGGGATACTGGCTGCAGGGCGGGCGCCGGCGTTCGCCCAGGGCACGAAGCTGCACCTGCTCCGCTGGGTGGATTTCGTTCCCGCCGGTGACCAGATGCTCCGCCAGCAGCTTCTTCCCGAGGCCGGCAAGGCGCTGGGCGTAGAAGTCCAGCTCGAGACGATCAACGCCAATGACCTCCAGCCGAGGATCACGGCCGCCATCCAGTCGGGTTCGGGCGCCGACATCATCATGACGCTCCACAACTGGCCGCATCTCTACAAGTCGGCCTGCGTCGACGTCACCGATGTCGCCGAGGGCATCGCCAAGGACCAGGGTGGTTTCTACGCGCAAGCCGAGCAGGCCGTCAAAGACGGCAAACAGTATCTGGCCGTTCCGTTCGGCGTCAACGGGCTTCTCATCGCCTATCGCAAGTCGTGGTTCAAGGAAGCCGGCGCTGACACCCCGCCGAAGACGCTCGACGAATACCGGCAGCTCGGGACACGACTCAAGAAGAAGGGCCACCCGGTCGGTCAAACCCTCGGCCACACCTTCGGCGACGCGCCGGCCTGGAGCTACCCGATGCTGTGGAACTTCGGCGCGGCGGAGCGTGACCGTCAGGGCAGGACCAAGCTCGACAGCAAGGAAACGGTCGAGTCGGTCAAGTGGATGACGGCGTTCTGGAAGGACGCCTGCGATGAAGGCGGCTTTGCGTGGGACGACACCAACAACAACCGGGCCTTCCTGGCCGGTGAGATCAGCGCCACGCTGAACGGCGCGTCGATCTACATCGCGGCCAAGCGTCAGCAGGACAAGATCAAGGACGAGCACGGCGAGCCGATGTGGCGCGACATTGATCACTTCGCCATTCCCGCCGGACCGGCGGGGACGTGGGGCTACCACATCCCGTTCGCGCACATGGTCATGAAGTATTCGAAGAACCAGAAGCCCGCCAAGGACCTGCTCAAGTGGCTCGGCGCCAAGGAGCAGTTCGCCAAGTGGTTCGAGGTGATGGACGGCTTCTCGGCCGGATCCACGAAATACTGGGAGCGGAATCCGCTGTGGGGCCGGCTCGACGACGCCATGAAGCTCTACCGCACGGCCGCCCAGGCTTCACGGATCATCGGCTGGGAAGGCGCGCCCGACGCCAAGGCGAGCGAGGCCTACTCCAAGTACATCATCACCGACATGTACGCGAAGGCGGCGCAGGGTCAGGCCGCCCCCGACGCGGGGAAGGGGGCGACCTCCGAGCTCCAAAAGATCTACGGATAATGAGCAAGCCGATCGCGGGCGGGTCGAACGGCGCCGCCGGTCTCGAGGTGGCGCTGCCCCATCCGCGCGCGGTCGGCCCGCAGATCCGCGGCCGCATTCTGGAGAACGAGCGCCTCCTCGCCTTCGCGCTCCTGTCGCCGACGGTGCTCCTGCTCGGGATGTTCATCGCCTACCCGTTCGTGATGGGCGTGTGGCTGTCGCTGTCGAGCACGAGCGTCGGCAACATCGGCGAGTTCGTCGGCGCCAAGAACTTCGTCAAGGCCTGGAACGATTCGATCTTCCGGACCGCCTTCCAGAACACGTTCGTCTACACGTTCTGGGCCACGATCTTCAAACTGTCGCTCGGCATGTGGCTGGCCCTGCTGCTCAACCGCAGCTTCCGTGGCAAGCGGATCGTGCGTGCCTCCATGCTGCTGCCGTTCATCGTGCCCACCGTGCTGTCGACGTTCGCCTGGCGCTGGATGTTCGACCCCACCTTCAGCGTGCTGAACTGGCTCCTCTACAAGAGCGGCTTCATCGTGACGAAGCTTCCATTCCTCTCCGACGGCACCTACGGCCTGTGGTGCGCCATCACCGTCAACACCTGGCGCGGCATGCCGTTCTTCGCCATCACGCTCCTGGCCGGGCTGCAGACGATCAACCCCGACCTCCACGAGGCGGCCTCGCTCGACGGCGCCAACGGCTGGCAGCGCTTCTGGAACGTGACGTGGCCGCTGCTCAAACCCGTCACGCTGGTCGTCGTGGTGTTCTCGGTGATCCAGACCTTCTCGGACTTCCAGCTCATCTACGTGCTGACGGGCGGCGGGCCGGCCAACGCCACGCACCTGCTGGCCACATACGCCTATCAGATCGGCGTGGCCACCGGACTTCTCGGCGAGGGCGCCGCCATCTCGCTCTTCATGCTCCCCGTTCTCTTCGTCGTCGTGTGGCTCCAGCTCCGCTATTTGAGGAGGCTTGAAGGCGCGTGACGTCGCGACTCACTCCAAGGGAACGATCGGTCGCCGCGGGTCATCGCGGCGGGGCACGTGCGAGCGGAACCCCGCGTACCCATCGCTCGCCACCCTCGGCCCGGCGTGGGTCCCGCGTGATGTCGGGTGTGCGGAGCCCTGCGTACCTATCGCTCGCCACCCCCGCCCGGGATGGGGCTCCGCGTGATGTCGGGCGAGCGGAACCCCGCGTACCCATCGCTCGCCACCCGCGGTTCTACGCGAGCTGGAGCTCTCGGTAAATGGTGATCGAGCGGCCGTGGAAGAAGTGGGTGTTCTTCTACATCCCACTCACCGTCTTCGTCATCGGCACGCTCTTTCCCTTCTACTGGATGTTCGTGACGGCTGTTCGGCCGGACTCCGAGCTGTATCGCTCGTGGCGGGCGGTCAACAATGCGCCGTTCTGGACGCTTCATCCCACGCTCGAGCACTTCCAGGACCTGATGGCGAAGACGACGTTCCCGACCTGGCTCTGGAACACGTTCTTCATCGCCGTCGTATCGACCGTCATCTCGCTCTTCTGCGGGCTCCTCGCCGGATACGCGCTGGCCCGCCTGAAGTTCCCCCTGGCCGGCACGCTCGGCACGTCGATCTTCGTCACGTACCTGGTGCCGCCCACGCTCCTGTTCATCCCGCTCGCTGACATCATCCGGAACTTCCAGCTCGGCAACACTCCGTGGGCGCTGATCCTGACCTACCCGACCTTCCTGGTCCCCTTCTGCACCTGGCTCCTGATGGGCTACTTCAAGACCATCCCCAAGGAGCTGGAGGAGTGCGCGCGCATCGACGGCGCCACGCGGTTCGGCGCCATGGTGCGCATCATCTTTCCGATCGCCGTACCGGGCATCTTGTCGGCCGGCATCTTCGCGTTCACACTGTCGTGGAACGAGTTCATCTACGCGCTGGTCTTCCTCTCCTCACCGGAGCGGAAGACCGTCCCCGTCGGCGTGGTGTCGGAGCTGATCCGTGGCGACATCTACTTCTGGGGCCAGCTGATGGCGGGAGCGCTGCTCGGTTCGATTCCGGTCGCGCTCGTCTATTCTTTCTTCGTGGAGTA
>MNEG01000121.1:66977-77515 GCA_001917585.1 Candidatus Rokubacteria bacterium 13_1_40CM_68_15 | reverse complement strand
CGCCGGCCAGCGCCCCCTCACCGACGGCGAGGCCGGCCTTCGCGTGGTCGAGCTGCTGGAGGCGGCCGGTCGGTCCCTCCGCATGGGCGGCGTGCCGCAACCGCTATGAGGGCAGCCGCTATGAGGACGCTGCGCTTCACCGCCGTCGCATCCGACGTCAAGCTCGGCGAGGACGTCGTCCTCAACGAGTTCATGAACCTCTACGGCTGCGAGATCGGCGACGGCTCCAAGATCGGGACCTTCGTCGAGGTCCAGAAGGGCGCCCGCGTCGGCCGTCGCTGCAAGGTCTCGAGCCACACCTTCATCTGCGAAGGCGTGACGCTCGAGGACGAGGTGTTCGTCGGCCACGGCGTGACGTTCGTCAACGATCGCTATCCCCGGGCCACCGCCAACGGCGGCCATCTGCAGACCGAGGCCGACTGGGCGTCATTCCCACACTGGTGCAGCGCGGCGCCTCCATCGGCTCGGGGGCGACCATTCTCTGCGGCGTGACCATCGGCGAGGGCGCCATCGTGGGGGCTGGCAGTGTCGTCACCCGCGACGTCCCCGCCCGAACCATCGTGGCCGGCAATCCGGCCCGTGTCCTCCGGAGGATCCTATGAAGGTCGCCTTTGCCGATGTCGGCATTGCAGGCAAGCCGTACGAAACGGACGTGCTGGCCGCCGCCACCCGCGTCCTCAAGTCCGGGAACTACATCGGCGGCCCGGAGGTCGACGCCCTCGAGCGCGAGTTCGCCGAGTTCTGCGGCGCCGCCGAGGCCGTGACGGTCCGTACCGGGACCGACGCGCTGACGTTCGCGCTCCGCGCGGCCGGCGTGGGGCTGGGTGACGAGGTCATCACCGTGCCGCTGACCTTCATCGCCACCGCCGAGGCCATCTCGCACGTCGGCGCCACGCCGGTGTTCGTCGACGTGGACCCCGAGACGGCGCTGATGGACACGCGCCGCGTCGCCGCCGCGATCACGCGCCGGACGCGGGCGATCCTGCCCGTGCATCTCTGGGGCCAGCCCGTCGAGATGAACACGCTGATGGCGCTCGGACGCGAGCACGGCGTCACCGTGATCGAGGACGCCTGCCAGGCCCACGGCGCCGAGTATCGCGGCCGCCGGACCGGCAACCTCGGTGATCTCGCCGCCTTCAGCTTCTATCCGTCGAAGAATCTCGGGGCCTGCGGCGAGGGCGGCATGGTCACGGCAAGAGACCCGGGCGCGCTCGCGCTCGTCCGCCGGCTGCGCGACCACGGTCAGGCCGCGCGCTACCAGCACGACGTCATCGGCTACAACGGCCGGCTCGATGCGCTGCAGGCGGCGATCCTGCGCGTGAAGCTGCGCGCCCTCGACGCCGCCAACGCGCAGCGCCGGAAGATCGCGCTCTCCTACGAGGAAGCCCTCGGGGACATTCCAGGCGTCGTGCTGCCGCGTCACCCGGCGCACGTGCTCCCGGTCTGGCACCTCTACGTGATCCAGGTCCCCGAGCGCAACCGCGTGCGGGAGCGCCTGACCGCGGCGGGCGTGGAGACCGGCCTGCACTATCCGACGCCGGTCCACTTGCAACGGGCCTATCGCTTCCTCGGCTACCAGCCCGGCGACTTCCCGATCAGCGAGCAGCTGGCCGAGACGATCCTGAGCCTGCCCTTCCATCCCGAGCTCGGCGAGGCCCAGATCGCCTACGTCGCCGACTGTCTGAGGAGCGCGCGATGAGCGGGCTCGACGGGGCGAGCGTTCTGATCACCGGTGGGGCCGGTCTCATCGGCTCGCACATCGCCGATCGCTGCGTCGACGCCGGCGTCCGCGAGATCGTCGTCCTCGACAATCTCACGCGCGGTCGGGTCGACAACCTGGCCCTGGCCAGCGCCCGCGGCCAGGTCACCCTGTTCGAGGGCGACATCCGCGACAAGAGCCTCGTCGCGGAGGCGACGGAGGGCATCGACGTCGTGTTCCATCAGGCCGCGATCCGGATCACCCACTGCGCCGAAGCGCCGCGTGAGTGCCTGGAAGTCCTGATCGACGGCACCTTCAACGTCCTCGAAGCGGCGGTGCAGGCCAAGGTTGCCAGGGTGATCTACGCTTCCAGCGCGTCGATCTACGGTCAGGCCGACGCGTTCCCGACGCCGGAGACTCAGCACCCGTACCACAACGACACGCTCTACGGCGGCGCCAAGGTGGCGGGCGAGCAGATGCTGCGTGCGTTCCACCAGATGTACGGCCTGGACGGCGTCGCCCTCCGCTACTTCAACGTCTACGGGCCGCGGATGGACGTCTACGGCGTCGACACCGAGGTCATGATCCGCTGGATCGACGCCATCGAGGGCGGCCGGCGCCCGCAGATCTTCGGCGACGGCAGCCAGAGCATGGACTTCGTCTTCGTCGACGACGTGGCCCGCGCCAACGTCCTGGCCGCCCAGGCCTCGTGCACGAACGAGGCGATCAACGTGGCCAGCGGCACCGAGACGACGCTGCGCGAGCTGCTCGACACGCTGCTCGACGTCATGGCAGCGGAGCTCGAACCGGAATTCAAGCCCGAGCGCAAGGTCAACGCCGTCCGCCGGCGGCTGGCCGCCACGGACAAGGCCGAGCGGCTGCTCGGCTTCCGCGCCGAGGTCGGGCTGGCTGAAGGCCTTCGCCGCCTGGTGGCCCGGAAGCGGAGCGGGGCCGGCGCGCTCGTCGCCGCGGAGGCCCACTCATGACCGCGCCCGTCGAGATGGTCAAGCAATTCTGGGAGGGTCGAGCCGAAGCGCCCGGCGTCGGCGACTCGGAGGTCACGCACGCCGACGTCTGGCAGCGGGAGCTCGAGATCGAGACCATCCTGAAATATCTCGGCCGGGGCGATCGTGTCCTCGACGTCGGTTGTGGCAGCGGCTACACCACGAAGCGACTCGCCCCGCACGTCGCGGAGGTCATCGGCGTCGACTACAGCGACGCGATGATCCGGCGGGCGGTCGGGTCGGGATCGGGTCCGGCCGTCTTCGCGGTGAAGGACGTGCTCGAGCTGGGCCCCGCCGACTTCGGAGTCTTCGACGTGGTCATCTCCGAGCGATGCCTGATCAATCTCTCGGGATGGGTCGAGCAGCGCCGCGCCATCGACAACGTCGCGACCGTGCTGAGGCCGGGCGGCCGCTTCATCTTCATCGAGGGCGGGCGGCAGGGCCGCAAGAACCTCAACCTCCTCCGCACCACGGCCGGCCTCGAGGCGATGCCGACGGTGTGGCACAACGTCGACTTCGACGAGGCCGAGACCCTGGCCTACCTCGACCGCGACTTCGTCCTGGAGCGGCGGCTGCCGTTCGGCGTTTACGACTTCGTCGCCCGTGTCGTCCACCCGCTCCTCGTCGCCCCGGATGCGCCGGTCTACGACAGCCGCATCAACGAGATCGCGGCCACCCTCGCGCTCCACGTCGACGCGTTTCCGGAGCTGAGCCGCGTGTTCTGCCGCGTCCTCGCTCGACGTGAGGCCGCCTGATGAGCACCGCCGAGCACGGCCTGCCGTCGAACCCCTACAACGCGCACGCCTGGCTCATCGGCGAGCCGGCGATCGGCGAAGGGACGTGGATCGGCGCCTTCACGCTGATCGATGGCCGCGGCGGCCTCCGCATCGGGCGCGGCTGCGACATCTCGAGCGGGGCGCACATCTTGACCCACTCGTCCGCCCGCCGCTGCGTCTCCGAGCGGCGGTACACGCGAGTGGACGAGAAGCCCACGGTGATCGAGGATCACGTCTTCGTGGGCGAGCACGCCACGGTCCTCATGGGCTGTCGCGTCGGTCACCACTCCATCGTGGCCGCCGCTAGCGTCCTGCTGGAGGACACCGTGATTCCCCCCTACTCGCTGGTCGCCGGCGTGCCTGCCCGCGTCATCCGCTCCATCAGAGAAGACGTCGCACGCCTGATGACCGAGAGCACCGGCGAGCGGGCGGTACCCGTGTCGACCACGAGCGCGGACTCCGCAGCCGCGCACCGTTTGCCCATCTCTACTCGAGGGCTATCCGCGTCTCGGAAACGGGTCTTCACGGGCACCGCCCGCCCGCCGGCGCTCTCGACCAGACGGAGTGCACGCACATGATTCCGATCACGCGGCCGTACATCGGAGACGAGGAGGAGGCGGCGGCGATCGCCGTGCTCCGGAGCGGGTGGCTGACGCAGGGTCCGAAGGTCGCCGAGTTCGAGGCGGCATTCGCCGAGTACGTCGGCGCCGATCACGCCATCGCCGTCGCGAACTGCACGGTCGCGCTGCACCTGGCCCTCCGCGCGCTCGACGTCGGCCCCGGCGACGAGATCATCTGCCCCACGCTCACGTTCATCGCCACCGCCAACGCCGTGGTCTACTGCGGCGCCACGCCGGTGCTGGTCGACGTCGACGGCGCGACGTACAACATCGATCCCGACGCCGTGGCGGCCGCCATCACGCCGCGCACGCGGGCCATCCTGGCCGTTCACCAGTTGGGTCTTCCCGCGGATCTCGAGCGCCTGCACGCGCTGGCCAACCGCCGCGGGATCGTCCTCGTCGAGGACGCCGCCTGCGCCGCGGGTGCCCGGTACCACGGCACGAGAATCGGCCGGCCTCACGGCGCGCTCGCGTGCTTCAGCTTCCATCCGCGCAAGAGCATCACGACCGGCGAAGGCGGCATGATCACCACGGGCGATGCCGCGCTCGCCGCGCGCGTTCGTCGGCTGCGCCAGCACGGGATGTCGCTCTCCGATCTCGATCGCCACCGCGGCTCCACCGTCCAGTTCGAGTCCTATCCGGAGATCGGCTTCAACTACCGGATGACGGACCTGCAAGGCGCCGTGGGCGTCGAGCAGCTCCGCAAGCTCGACGGCGTGCTGACGCGCCGCCGAGCTCTCGCCCATCGTTACTCCGCGGCACTGGCCGGCGTGCCGCACCTGACCACGCCCATCGAGCCCGCCGGGCTCGAGCATCCGTTCCAGTCGTACATGGTCCGCGTGAGCCCCACCGCGCCTCTGGGCCGCGACGCGCTGATGGCGCGCCTGCTCGCCGAGGGGATCGCCACGCGCCGGGGCGTCATGTGCATTCACCGGGAGGCGCCCTACCGGAAGCTTCTCGGGGACGTCTTCCTCCCCACGGCCGAGCGCGTGAGCGACGAGGGCCTCATCCTGCCGCTCTACGCGCAGATGACCGACGCCGAGCAGCGCACCGTGATCGCGGCGCTCGCCGCCGCTCTGGGATCCCACCCATGAGCCGTCTCCAGGCCAGCCTGGACAAGAAGCAGGCGACGCTCGAGCAGCAGCTCGCCCGTCAGCAGGCCACGCGGAACCAGCTCGCCCAGCAACAGGCCCAGATCCAGAACTTCATGAATCGGACCTTCTGATGACCACGCCCCTCGCCCTCGCCGACATCGCCCGCGATCTGGCTCGCGTGAGCCAGGTGCTCTGCGATGCCCTGGAGGCCGGGCAGTTCGACGCCGCCGAGCACCTCGTCATGACGCGCGGCCTGCTCCTCGACGCGGCCGAGGCGGCGCCGTGGCCGACCGACGCGCTCGAGCTGGCGGTGATCTACGACGCTCGTCGCGTCGTCGCCGACACGGCGGCGCGCAGCGAAGCGGCGGTTCGGCGCTCCATCGAGGCCGGCCACTCCGCGCTCGGCGATCTCGGCACCGGCGCTCGGGCCATGCACGCGTACCTGGCCGGCGGCTCGCTGGGGTCAGGGTGGGTGGATCGACATGACTGAGGGTCAGGGCCGAGAGCTCGATCTCCTCTCCGGCTGGCTCGCCCAGACCGCCGAGATCGAGCGATTGTCCGCCCGCTTCGCGGGCCTGGCCGATGCGGTTCCGGTCGGCGTGGTCGTGATGACCCGGGATCGCCTGCTGTACGCCAACGGCCACGTGCCGCGGATCATCGGGCGTTCCGCCGATAGCCTGCCCACCACTCCGCTGGTGCGGCTCTTCCCCGCCCGGGAAGTGCGAGCCCGCGTCCGGGCGGCCGTCAAGCGCGCCTGGGGCGGCACACCGGAGGCACTCGGTGCCGTGCCGATCACGCGCGACGACGGCAGCGTATGCGACGCCGCCGTCGTGCTCCGCCCGCTCGCGCGCGAGGTGGAGCCGACGCTTCTCGTCGTGGTCGACGACGGCGCGGGCTCGGGATCGGCCGCGGCGCGACGGCCCGAGCGCGAGGACACCCTGCGGGTGTTCGGGCTCTACCTGGCGGGCCTCGCCAACGATCTGCGTGGACCGCTCACGGCATTCCTCGGGCACCTGACGCTGCTCACGAAGCGCTCGGACTTGCCCGGCGACCTGCGCGAGGCCTTCGAGCTCTACCGGCAGGTGACGGCAGAGACTCTCGACCGCTTCGGGCGGGCCATGGAGTGGGGCCGGCGCGTCCCGCTGGTCGAGCGCGTCGACCTGCAGACGGTGGTCAACGCCGCCGTCGCCACCTTCGAGACGGAATCCACGCCGGGTACCGTATGCCTGGAGCTCGACCTCGCCGCGACCCCGGCCGTCGCCGGCAATGCCGATCAGCTCCAGCTCGCGATCGAGCACGTGGTGCGCAACGCCTGGGAGTCCCTCATGGGCCGCGACGGCACGATCTCGATGACGCTGAAGCCGCGCGGCCGCCAGGTGGCCCTCGTGGTGAAGGACGACGGCCCGGGCATTCCCGACTCGATCCTGCCCCACGTCTTCGAGGCGTTCTCCTCCACGAAGAGCATCACAACCGGCCTCGGGCTCGGCCTCGCCATCGTGAAGGACATCGTGGATCGTCACCAGGGCCAGGTCACCATCGAGTCGTCCTGCGCGGGCACGACGGTGACGTTCCTGTTCCAAGCCGTCGACGAGGCCGTCGGCGACGGACGGCGGGCCGGGCGCAAGCGCGTGCTGCTGGTCGAGGACAACGTGGCCGTCCACGAGACGTACCGCATGCTCCTCGAGAAGTCCGGCTTCGAGGTGGTGTCAGCCACCGATACCGACGAGGCGCTGCTGCTCATCACGCGTGAGACCGTCGACGCCCTGGTCGTGGACGTTCAGATGGCCGGCCGCGATGGCCTGGCGCTCGTGGAAGCGCTCGCCAACTGGCACTCGCATCTCTTGCCGAGGGTGACGCTTCATACCGCCTACGCCTATGAGGACCGCGTGCGTTCCGTCGCTGACCGCTATGGCATCGCGCTCCTCGAGAAGCCCTGCCCGTGGGACAAGCTGCTCGAGACGGTGACCCGCCTGGCCAACGTTTAGTTGGGGGGACCCGTTCCGCTTCCCCCCAAACCCCCCCTCTTCGCGTTGCGCCTGACAATAATGGGGGGACCCGTTCCGGGTCCCCCCAATTTCATAATCAAGGCGGTTGCCAGATCTCGCGCTGGGCTTCGCGCGTGACTTGCGGGCGCTACTCGGTGCCGGGGAATCCGGGAGGGACGGTGGCCTGCCCGTCGCGGGCGCGCTTGAGTCCGTCCAGCACCTCACCGTCCACGCTGACGACGTCGCCCTGCATGACGCGCATGAGCCAGCGCTGGCCACACGTGCAGTCGAAGACGACCGTGGACTGTAGCGCCCCCTGCTTGCCACCGTTCATGAGATGGATGCGATGCAGGCGTATGCCGTGCGTGGACGCGCACGTCCGGAACCTCGTGTGGGGCTCGATGTCGGTCTCGGGGCGCGCCATCACGCGAACGCCAGTTCCTGCGCCTGGGGCGCGCAGCGCGGACCGCAGAAGCGCAGCGACGAGCGCGGGCTCGCGAACGGCTCGTCGCAGCTCGCGCAGGCGCGCATCCACCAGCCGCGGGGGCTGATGTCGTTGCGCAGGAACACGAAGAGGCTCAGCGGATGGACGTCGCGCATCACGCGGCAGAGGGCGTAGAAGTCGAGGCCACGGCCATTGTTGAACAGCGCCGTGACGTCGCTCTGCTGGGCCTGGGTGAGCGCGCGGTAGCGCGGCGCGTCCGGGTCCTTCCACACCGGCACGCCGACGCTGGTCAGCCGCGCCAGCACCGTCAGCACGCGCTTGCGGTCGCAGTCGAGGATGGTGGCCATGTCGTTCACCGAGCAGCTGCGGCGCAGGAACACGACGGCCGCGATGAAGGCGGGATCGACCTTCAGCGACACGGATCGGCGCTCGGCCGTCGCGACCGTCATGCCGGCGCCATCGTCCGCTCGTCGCGGAGTCCGAGGATCTCGGCCAGCAGGGACTGATAGCGCACCACCGACTCGTCGCCGGAGAGCACGGCGTCGCTGCCTTCGAGCGCCGCCGCGAATCGCGTCCAGTCAGGGACGGCGACGGCAGGAAGCGCAGCCGCCATCAGCTCGCGCACCTCATCGGGCAGATCGAAGTCCTTCGCGGCGACGGCGTCGATGCCAACCGCCTCGGCACTCACCTCACCGCGAGCGATCGCCGCGAGCAGGTCGAGGACGGCGCGGTTCAGCCCGGCCACTCGATGGAGCACGCGGGCCGCCGCCTCCGTCCACAGCCAGTGCCGCCCTTCTGACCCGTACGTGTACCGGAGGAGTGCGGCCGTCGGCTCGGAGGCGGCGCGCCGCACCGAGGTCACGAACGCCGCCTGCAGCTCGCGGTAACGCGCCCGCGCGGCCGCGCGGGCACCCTTCATTCCGTCCGCCCGCCAGCCCGCCGACACGCGCAGGCGCTCGGGCAGGACGACAGCGAGCGGGGAGCGCGAGGCCAGCAGATCGCTCAGCGGGATGTGGATGCCGCCGTTGACGTGGGAGAGGACTGCGGGCGGCGCTTCACGATCACGGCCATAGAGCAGATCCACGACGGTCGCGGCGGCGGCCGCCGACGGCAGCCGCAGCAGCTCGTCGACGAACGCGACGACCGCAGCATTGACGGCCACGAGAGCGGGATTCACCGCGATCAGGTCAGTTGCCTTTTGGGCATTGCCAGTCTTGCGCATTGGCCGCCAGAAAGAGCAAGAGGCATTCCACGCCGCATTTACTTGATTTCCCGGTGTGGCGCCCGTCGCATTCGCATCCCACCCGGAAACCCTTACCAGGGACGAAGGGAAAAATTCCCGCCTCGAATTTGACAGATCCACCATTTATACGGCGCTGCCCACCGGAATGGTCTGCAGAACCCCGATCGGGATCGTGACGTGAGTGAGGCAGGACAAGCAGTAGAAATCCGCCTCGATCAGTCCGCGGACGCCCTGGAACGACAGCGGCTTACGACAGCGACCGTGACAGACCGTATCGTCGGGGCGCCGGAATGCCGCCACAACCGTTGGCGCAGGTGATGTCGATGGCGCCGGCGCAATCGTCGCGGGCCGGGGCCGGCGGACTTGACGCTTGGAACGCTCGCTGGTCATGACGGTCATTGGTAGGCCTCCTTGCCGTCGTGAGTGGAGCAAGAAGCTCTCCAGACCAGCGGGGGTCGAGGTGACGCGCACTTGCGACGTCAGCGCAAAGGCGCGCGCCGGCAATTCGTGCCGAGATCGGGCGACCTTCCTTATCGGTTCTGAGTTCGTCCCGTCTCTCCGCGCTCAGCGACCGCACTGTCGCGGATCGCGCGAAGAGGAGGGTTTGGGGGAAGCGGAACGGGTCCCCCCAACTCAATGATGACAGGTCACACAATCGAGCGGCGCCTGAGCGCCGCGGCGATTCTGGTCACGATGGCAGTCGACGCACCAGCCCATACTCAGCGGCGGCGGCGACGTTCTCAGGCCGACGAGGTTCATGAGATCGTTGCGCAGCGTGCGGCCCGTCTCAGCGCCCACCACGCGCATCCGTTCGATGGGCCCGTGGCAGGTCTGGCAGACGACGCCGGCTCGCACGTGTGGCTTGTGCGGAAAATAGGTGAACTCCGGCACCTTGAACACACGGACCCACGGAATCGGCTCGCCGCGCCGCGCGTACTCATGGATCTTTGCAATCTCGGGATTGTCCTGAGCCCCGATGATCTTGTGGCAGCCCATGCAGCGTTCGACCGACGGCAGTCCCGCCGCCGTCCCGCGGCGCGCCTGGGCGTGACAGTACTGGCAGGCGAGCTGGAAGGAGCTCGCGTGCACGATGTGGTTGAAGAAGATCGGCTGGACCGGCGCGTGCGGAGCCGTCGCGACGCTTCGATGCTCCTCGGCGCGGAACGGCGGCCGCGCGAGCGAGCGCACGTAGGCGATCACCTGGCGCACCTGCATCGCGCTCAGCAACGCCCTGAACGGCGGCATGGTCGGTGCGAGGCCCTCGGCCGGTCCGCCGTTCTCGATGATGTTCCGGAGGAAGTCGTCAGGCAGATCGTTCATCAGCCGGCCGTCGGCCAGGTCGGCGGGCTTGGTGGCGAACCCCGCGGCCGATGTCCCATCGCCGCGCCCCGATTCCCCGTGACAGACGGCGCAGTTCCGGGCGAAGAGCGCCTGACCGGCCTGGACGTCGCGCGGATCGAGGGCGGCGGACGCGCCCGCCCAGAAGGCGGCCGACAGGAGTGCGAGAACGGCGAGGAGGCAGCCCCCGCCCGTGAACCAACGAGCCATGGGCACCACGATGCGGAGGTCCGAGGGCCTCCGCCGGAGGTTATTCCTTGATCATCTGCTCCCGGCGCTTCAGGTAGAAGTGCCGCACCGAGCTGTACAGGTCGATCGTCGTCTCTTCCACGCC
>MNEG01000121.1:24016-66909 GCA_001917585.1 Candidatus Rokubacteria bacterium 13_1_40CM_68_15 | reverse complement strand
CGGACCGTCATCGGCCCGATGAACGGTATCACCAGGTAAGGACCAGGCCCCGCACCCCAGACGCCGAGGGTCTGGCCGAAGTCCTCTCGGCTCGGTCTGATGTCCCCCGTCTTGGCCGCGTCGAAGAGCCCACCGAAGCCGAGCGTGCTGTTGACCACGAACCGGGAGACTTCGCGGAGGGCGCCTTCCCACTTACCCTGCAGCAGGCTGTTCACGAACCGCGGGACCCACGTGATATTGGAGAAGCCGTTGTCGATCATGATCTGGAGCTGATCGGGCACGACCACTCGATACCCGCGGGCGACCGGCTTCAGAATGTAGCGATCGAGGTTGTAGTTGAACGTGAACATCTTCTCGTTGAACTTCTCCCACGGATCGTATTCCTCGTCCGTGTCGTTCTGAGCGCCAGGCTGAGCGGCGACCTGGGCCACGATGATGGGCGCCGGTACGGCAGCGGCGGTCTCGACGGAACTCGACTCCGAAACGTCGGCGATCCCATCGTCGGTCGTGATCGTCTCGACCGGGGGCGCCGGTGCGATGGCCGCGGCCGGCTCCGCGTCGATGACGCCGGCGGGTGGGAGTGAGCTTTCGCTACGGAGGGTCCTGGTGAAGCTTCCACAGCCGGCGAGCAACAAGCCCACGGCGACCCAGACCACGGCAGACGGCGAACGGCGCACGAGCGATCCTCCCCGAGCCCACGGACTCATACCCCGTACATCGACAGAATATAGCCGAAGCGAGAGCCCGCGAGGGGAGAAATCCTCAGCGCCGTCACGTCAACATCATTGTATCGGCGGCCCGGATGCCGTAACGTGGGAGTGCAAGATGCAGTCCACGACCTTCGAGGAGCGTGCGTGAGTCGGGGAAAGAGTCGCGAGTTCCTGTGTGACGTGGTCTCGGAGTCGGTTCAGATCCGCCTGCGCCGGTGGGGCGGCTTCGGACGGCCCCCAGGCTATTTCGTGCAGTGCAATCAGACCGACTGTCAGTACGTGGACGAGAACAAGCCGCCCTGCCCGCTGCACATCGGGATGTTCGCCGAGGAGATCCGTGAGGCGGAGGCGGAGCGCGCCCGCCGCGCCGATGGCGCCTGATCGGGCGCGCTGCCACTCTGCGCGATCAGTGCTTCGTGACGTCGTAGATGGTGCCGGCAGCCGCGCCTAGGCCGGTACCGATCAGCGCACCTTTCCCGGCCCCATAGCCCGTCCCGGCCCCGATGGCCGCCCCGGCGCCCGCGCCGACCGCCGCGCCGCCCATCGTTCCGCACCCGGCCGCCGCCCCACGAGCAGCAGAATCCCCGAGATCGCTCCGATTCTCGCCTTCCGTGCGTCCATCCTGGCCTCCCGAGGCAACTTGCCTCAGGGAGTGAGACGGCAGGTGTCCGCCTCGAATTCGCCGCGGGCCCCGAGGATCGACGACCAGCGCCTATCGACGCGCCGGTGGACGGAGAATCAGGATGGTCGGCGCCGCGAGGTACCGCTGGGCCACGCGCATCACGTCGGCGGCGGTGACGGCCTGGACGGCGGCACGGTAGCGCTCCGGAAAGTCGCCACCGACACCTTCGATTTCGTAGAACGCGAGATACCAGGCCTGGCGCGCGTTGGTGCGCCGGTCCATCGCATAGTTACCGAGGAGGAACCCCTGGGCGCGCCGCAGCTCGTCTGCGCTCACCGGCTGAGTTCGCGCGCGCTCGATCTCCCGCTGCAGCGCGGGCTCGGCGCGCGCGACGTTCTCGGGCGCCGTTCCGAGGTAGAGCACCAGCATGCCCGGCTCGCGTACCGGCTCGTAGTAGGCGTTGGCCGTGTAGGCGAGCGCCTCCTTGTCCCGCAGCTCCGCGAAGAGTCGCCCGGCCATCCCGCCCCCGAGGACGGTGGCCAGCACCTTGACCGCCGCGTGATCGGGGTCGGCGAGCGAGGGCGCGAGCGCCCCCGCCGCGATCTGCGCCTGCTGCGCCGGGTGCTCGATGACGAGACGCCGCGCGCCGGATGCGGCCGTTGGATTGCGGGGCTCGGCCACCACGCCGCCCCGCGGCAGGCCACCGAAGAGCCGGCGCGCCTCGGCGACGACCTCCGCGGCCCGGACCTGACCGCTGACGGCGAGCACCATGCGCTCGGGCCGGTAGAACTCGCGGTACCAGGCGACGATCGCCGCATGGTCGATTCGCTTCAGAGACTCCGGCCTGCCGAGGGTGGGCAAGCCGTACGGGTGGAAACCGTAGACCGCCGCGTACAGCTCGTCGAAGGTGCGCGCCGCCGCGTTGTCGCGCTGACGCTGAATGCGGGAGAGCAGCCAGTCGCGTTCACCGGCGACCTCGGCCGGATCGAGCTTGGGCGAGAGCGCCAGCTCGGCGGTCAGTCCGAGCAGCTCGCGCCAGAAACGCGCGAGGGCGGAGGCCTGGACTCCTGAGTAGTCCACCTCGCCGGACGCGGTCAGTTTCCCACCGAGGGCCGCGACCGCCTCGGCCAGGTCGGAACCGCTGCGCCGCGCGGTTCCCTTCACCATCACGGCGTGCAGGAAGTTCGAGATCCCGGCATTCTCGGCGCGCTCCCACCGCGACCCCATCCGCACGAGCAACGCGACGGCCACGACCGGCGCCAGCGGGTTCTCACGCACGAGCACGGTGAAGCCGTTGTCCAGGCGCTCCCGGGTGACCTCGTCGCCGGCGCCAGCCGGGGCCGGACGGTCGATCGCCGCGGCCGTCATCACCGCGAGGACGATGGCGAGGGCGCCGCGGATCTTTGCCGGCATCATCGCCCGGACGCCGGCGGGAGGAAGCGCACGCGAGCGTAGTTCTCGTCGGCGAAGTACTTCCGGGCCACCGCCTGGATCTGGACTGCCGTGACCTGGCGCAGCCGGGACAGATACGCGAGCTCGTCGTCGAGCGTCCACGTCGTCTCGGCCTGGCCATAGGTCTTGGCCAATCCCTCGGCGGTCTCGATGTCGAACGCGTAGTTGCTCTCGGCCGTCACGATCGCGCGCTGGCGCTCCCCCTCGGTCACGCCCTCGGCCTTCACGCGGCGGATGACGTCGAGGATGGTCGCTTCGGCGCGCGCGAGATTGGCCGCATCCAGTCGGGCCAGCACGGTGGTGAGCCCGGCCTTTTCCCAGGCGCCGTAGGCGGCCTCGATGGAGAACACGAGACGATCCTGCTCGCGCAAGCGCTGGTTCAGGCGCGACGACGGCGAGTCACCGAGGATGTACGTGAGGAGATCGATGGCATACACGTCGGGCTCGTTGGTGGCGGCCGTGCGCCAGCCTAGCCCGAGATACGCCTGTTGCTCGGAGCGGCGGACGTCATCTCGGCGCCCGCCCGCGAGCGAGGGCGGGCTCGGGTTCGGCGGCCGCGGCGGCGGCGGGCCGCTGATGCGACCGAAGGTGGCCAATGCCGCTGCCCGGACGTCCGCCGGCTTCACGGCGCCGACCACGACCAGGACCATGTCGCCCGGCACGTAAAACTTCTTGTAGTAGGCGCTGAGCCGGTCGCGGGTGAGCGCGCCGATGAGCTGGGGCGTGCCGAGGATCGGCCGTCCGTAGGGATGAGGCGCGTAGGCCACCTCGTAGAGACGCCGAACCATGAAGCGGTCGGGGTTGTCCTCGGTCAGGCGCATCTCCTCGAAGACGACCTTGCGCTCGGCGTCGAGCTCGCTCTGGTCGAAGTTGGCGTTGACCGCGATGTCGGCGAGCAGCTCGACACCGGCACGCACGTGCTGGGCCGGCAGCACCACGTCGAAGTGGGTGTAGTCGTGCGAGGTGAAGGCGTTACTCGTGCCGCCGAGGCCCTCGATGAGCGCGTCGATCGAGCCGGGTGGCCGCGTCGGCGTGCCCTTGAAGAGCATGTGCTCGAGGTAGTGCGAGAGTCCGAGCTCGTCGGCCGTCTCGTCACGACCGCCCACACGCATCCAGAGCTGGAGGGCCACGACGTCGCTGGCTCGATGCTCATGCGCGATCAGCACGACGCCGTTGGGAAGGACTTCGCGCGTGGGTCGGGTCGCCGCGGTGGCACGATCCCGACCGCCGGCGGTCCCGGACGCGCAGCCGGCGAACAAAACGAGCGCGATGAGGAGCTGGCCGCGAGCCGTCACTGGACCCGGTTCAGCGCGTAGTCGAAGATGTCGAAGTTTCTCAGGTCCGCTCCGACGCGCGCTCCGGACGCGAGCGGTCGGTTCAGGACGAACGGCACGGTCTGCTCGCTCACGCCGCCGTGCGATCGCAGGGGCTCCCGCAACAGCGAGAGATCGTGCGCCTCCGGTGACTTGCCGAGGACCACGTCGCGTTCGGACACGACGATGACGTCGCCCAGACGGTCGGGGGGAAGCTCGAAGCGCGCGCAGCCGGTCGCACCGTCGTACACCTCAGCGATTCCCGGAGTGGCCCTGAGCGCGGCGATGACGCGTGGGGCATCGTCGGGCCGCGCCAGGTGAATGGTCGCGAACGATCCGAGCGCTCCGTGGTGGACGACGTAGGGGTCGGTGATGGGCAGGATGACGCGGGCGCGGCCGGGCCCCACCACCGACTCGACGAGTGGCGTCAGATAGACGACGTTGGGCGTGCCATCGGCCCGCGTCTTCGCGTTCATCCCGTGATCCGCGGTGATGCCGAGGATGGCGCCGCCGCGGTCGAAGGCGTCGAAGTAGTGGTCGAGCATCGCGTAGAACGCCGTGGCCACGGGATCGCCCGGGGGATGCTTGTGCTGGATGTAATCGGTGAGCGAGAGGTACATGACGTCGGGACGCTCGCGCTCGAAGAGGGCCAGGCCCGCCGCCAGCACGTATTCCGAGAGCTCCGCGCTGTAGACGTCGGGCACCGGCATCGCCACGAGCTCGGTGGCGCGATCGATACCGTGCTCCTCCTTGGTCACCTCCGCCGCCTTCTCCGACGAGAAGCAGATGCCGCGAAGGCCGTGGCCGAGGAGCCGGCGAAGCTTGTCCTTGGCGGTGATGACGGCGACGCGGGCGCCCTCGCGCGCGAGCGCCACCAGCAGCGTCTCGCAGCGCAGGAACCGGGGGTCGTTCATCATGACTTCAGTGCCGCCTCCGGCATCGTAGAAGTAGTTGCCGGCGATGCCGTGAACGGCCGGCGACACGCCGGTCACGATGGAGAGGTTGTTAGGATTGGTGAAGCTCGGCACCACGCTGCGGGCGAGCGTGGCGAAGCCCGAGCTCCGGAAGCGGGCCACGGCCGGGCTCCGGCCCGCCGCGATCGCCGCGTCGAAGTACGCAGGCTCCGAGCCGTCGATGCAGACGATGACGACCGGACCGCGCGGGTAGCGGTAGGTGCGGCCGTTGACGGTGACCGTGGGACCGGGCGTCATGGGACGTCAGGGATACTACGGCGGCGTGGCCGGCCGCGGGGGAGGAATCTTTCCGGCGCGACGCACGAGACGGCGCGCCCATTCCACGACGCGCACGCCGAGGAGCGCGGCCAGCACGGCCACGTAGATGTACTGATCGGTGCGTCCGACCTTGGCCAGCCACAAGAAGTGCAGCGCGGCCAGCACGCCGGTGAGGTAGACGAGCCGGTGCAGGCGCGTCCAGCGCCGGGCTCCCAGGCGCTTGATCATCCCCGTGGTCGACGTCAGCGCGAGCGGTATCAGGGTCAGCAACGCCAGCATCCCCACCGTGATGTAGGGCCGCTTGACGACGTCCTCCGCCATCTGGCCCCAGTTGAAGAAGTGATCGACGAGGATCCAGACCGAGAAGTGGAGCACCGCGTAGGTGAAGGCGAAGAGGCCGAGGAGCCGGCGCAGGAGCAGCGGCCAGCCCCATCCGAAGACGATTCGGAGCGGCGTCATGGCCAGTGACGCGAGCAGCAGGCGGAACGTCCAGTCGCCGAGGTGGTTGGTGATGAACGAGATCGGATTGGCGCCGAGATCGTCGGTGTGGAGCCACAACGCTCGGCCGATCCACCAGGCGAGCGCGGCCAGCGGCGCCAGACAGACGGCCCACGCGAAAATCTTCAGAACGAGGCGGCCGCGACGGCCCACCGCGGCTCAGTAGTGCTTCTTGAGATCGAGCCCGGAATAGAGCGACGCGACCTGGTCGGCGTAGCCGTTGAACATCAGCGTCGGCCGGCGGCGGAACTCACCGATGCGCCGCTCCGTGGCCTGGCTCCAGCGCGGGTGGCTCACGGTGGGGTTCACGTTCGAGTAAAAGCCGTACTCCTGGGGCGCCGCCTTCTCCCACGCCGTCTTCGGCTGCTCGCTGACCAGCCGGATGCGCACGATCGACTTGGCGCTCTTGAAGCCGTACTTCCACGGCACGACGATGCGGACCGGCGCACCGTTCTGATTGGGCAGAACCTGGCCGTACATGCCGACGGTGAGGAGCGTGAGCGGATGGAGCGCCTCGTCCAGCCGCAGGCCTTCCACGTACGGCCACTCGAGCCCCCCGCCGAAGAAGCCGGGCTTCTGACCGGGGAACTGCACGGGGTCGAGCAGGGTCGTGAACTCGACGAACTTCGCCTGGCTCGTGGGCTCGACCTGCTTGAGGACCGCGCCGAGCGGGAAGCCGATCCACGGGATGACCATCGACCACGCCTCGACGCAACGCAGGACGTACACGCGCTCCTCGAGCGGGAACGCCCGGATCAGCTCGTCGATGTCGTACGTCTTGGGCTTGTGCACGAGTCCTTCGACGGCGACCGTCCACGGCCGCGTCTTGAGACGATGGGCTTCGCGCGCGGGATCGTCCTTGTTGACGCCGAACTCGTAGAAGTTGTTGTAGGTCGTTGCCGACTCCAGCTTGGTCGGCACCTCCTTCACCGAGACGCCGTCGTTGCGAGCGGCCTTGAGCGGCGCTCCCGCCGGCGGCGCCGCTCCATCGGCGACGTCGCACGCGGCCAGGGCGAGGGCAGCTCCACCACCGGCGATGAACTCGCGCCGGTTCAGGTAGAGCTTCTCGTCCGTGATCTCGGACGCCTTGAACCGCTCGGTCCGTCGGATCAGCATCGTCGCTCTCCCTCCGCGCTCACTATCTCACACGCTCAAGAGCCGGCGAACCGGTAGCCCTGCCCGTGGACCGTCACGATCCAGTGCGCTCACCATCGGCATCATCAGGTCGAGCACGATGAGATCGGGCGCCTCGCGGGCCGCGACCGCGAGGGCGTCGGCGCCATTGGCGGCCGTGAGCGTCTGTAACCCTCGAAGCGCAGGTTGTCCTCGAGACCGCGTACGATCTCCGGCTCGTCGTCCACGATGAGGATGCGCGGCATGCCCCTAGCCTAGCGCCAGGGTCAGGCCAATTGTCACAATCGCGTCAAATCGTTCGCTCGCGGCGAAAATGCCGCGCCGGCGCGGACGTGGTCTGCTGCCCTACCGAGGCGCTCCAGGGGCGGCATTGAAATCGATTCGGTACCGCTTGGCGACGGCCTGCCAGTCCGCAGGACGACCCCACTGTATGAGCCGGCCGTTTTCGAAGAGGAACCAGTATGGGACGTTGCTGGTGCCTGTGTTAAGACGCAGCTCGCCAACTTCTAATAGACGCCCGTCGTTGGTCCGCACTGATCTGATCTGCATGCCCTCAACGTCGCGCCGCGTTCCCGAGCTCTCGGTCCACTGGTTAGGGTACAGTCGGAGGACCTCGTCCTTGGACATGCCGACCGACAACTGGTTGAGGCTGCTCTCGCGCCAGACCATCGGGCCGCCGCCACATCCTGATAGCAAGATGAGGAGGAGTAAGGTTGTCCACGCGCGTCCACCCATAGCGCCCTCCCTCGGGCTCGGTTTTTCACGGCCAATCGGTGCTCTTGCCAATCGGGTCCCCTTAAAAAGATGGTGCCAGTTATCCACCCTCATCGAGAAACTTTTCGGCGCGAGCGCCCACCGCAGAGATCAAAGGAGGTCAACCGGGTGTTGCAACCGCAAGTGCGCGGAAAGACGAACACCTACCTTGTCGTCAAATCGAGCGCTACCCGGGCTGCTCCCAGCAAAGCCGCTCGGGGCTCCAGAACAACCCGGATCGGAATGTCGGCCAGCAGATCGGCCAGGCGACCCTTGCCGCGGAACGATCGTAGAAATGGGCCGTCGCTGAGCCGGGGGAGGATCTTCGGGGCGATTCCGCCGGCAACGAAGACGCCGCCTACCGTCAGGCCCTTGAGGGCGAGATTTCCGGCCTCGGCGCCGTAGACGGACACGAAGATCTCGAGCGCTCGCGCGGAATCCACGTCTTCGCCGGCCAGACCAGCCGCGGCGACCGCGGCGCTGGGATCGCCCGCCGCGATGCGCTCGGCGAGCCAGCCCGGCTCGGCGAGACCGCTCGTGGCCCGCACGAATCGGTAGATGTTCAAGAGCCCGGGCCCGGACACCACCCGCTCGTACGAGACGTGATCGAAATCCTTGCGGAGGAAGCGCAGCAGATCGATCTCGATCTCGCTGCGCGGGCCGAAGTCGGCGTGGCCGCCCTCCGACGGCCCGATCAGGTAGCGGGAGCCGTCCCAGACGAGCAACGCCTCGCCGAGCCCGGTGCCGGCGGCGATGACGGCGATGTTGCCAGGTCGAGCCCGCCCGGGCTGCAACGTGTGCAACGACTCGGGCGCGAGCCCCAGCACGCCGTGGGCCGTCGCCTCCAGATCGTTGAGGAGCTTGATGCGTGGTGTGGGAATGGTGAGGAGCAGCGTCGCCTCGTCGAGCTGCCACGGCAGGTTCGTCGTGACGACGCGTCCATCCACCACCGGCCCGGCGACGCCGAAGCACGCGGCGGCGATCGCTCCTGGGCGACGATCGCCCAGGAACGACCGGAGGGCGTCTTCGAAGCGGGCGTACTGCCGGCTCGCGAGCGTCGCCTCGCGCACCGGCGCGAGGGGGACCGCGCGCTCATCGAAGAGCGCGAGCACCGTCTTCGTCCCGCCGACGTCGCCGGCGAGGATCATCGAGCTGCTACTTCAGGGCGCCTGTATAGATGTCGGTGATCGTCTTGAGAAACCGCACGGCGTCCGTCCGCGTCCGCTGGAACGAGTTGCGCCCGATGATCGAGCCGAATCCCCCGCCGTCGCGGATGGCGCGCACCTGCTCGAACACCGCCTCGTCGGTGTCGGCGGCGCCCCCGGAAAAGATCACGACGCGGCGGCCGTTGAACGTGGCCTGCACGACATGGCGCACCCGCTCGGCCAGGGTGCTGGCCGGCACGCCGTGCTTCTCGTAGACCTTGCGGGCCGCCGCCTGCTCGAGATGGGCCGACGGCAGCTTGACCTTGATGACGTGAGCGCCGAGCTGGGCGGCGATATGCGCCGCATAGGCCGTCACGTCGAGCGCCGTCTCGCCCTCCTTCGTGAGCCCCGAGCCCCGCGGGTACGACCACACGACGACGGCCAGGCCGGCGCGCTTGGCCTCCTCGGCGAGCGCGCGCAGCTGCCCGTACATGGTGAGCCGATGCTCGGATCCGGGGTAGATCGTGAAGCCGATGGCGACGCAGCCGAGGCGGATGGCATCGGCGACGCTGGCCGTGATGGCCTGGGACGGGTCTTTCTCCTCGAGCAGCACGTCGTGGTTGTTGAGCTTGAGGATCAGCGGCAGCTCGCCCGCGAACTCACGCGCGCCGGCCTCGAGGAAGCCGAGCGGCGCCGCATACGCGTTGCAACCTGCTTCGAGCGCCAGCTCGAAGTGGTAGCGCGGGTCGTAGGCCATCGGGTTCATCGCGAAGCTGCGGGCCGGACCGTGCTCGAAGCCCTGATCCACCGGAAGGATCACGAGCTTGCCGGTGCCGGCCAGCGTTCCATGATCGAGCAGGCGGGCCAGGTTGGTCAGGGTTCCGGGGTTGTCGCTGCCGTACCAGGAAAGGATCTCTCGCACGCGCTCGGACATCGTGACCTCCCTACTGTGGGTTACTCAGGCTCCAGCTTACCTCCCTTCTTGCGGGCGACCGTCATCATCGCGGTAGCCACAGCGTGAACCGGCTGCCCGGCCCCGACTGACGTTCCAGGCTGATACGTCCGCCGTGGGCCTCGGCTACGTGCTTGACCAGGGCGAGCCCCACACCGCTGCCCCGCCGGGCCTGCGTGTCGCTGCGACCGACCCGATAGAACTTCTCGAAGATCTTCTGCTCCTCCTCGCGCGGCACGCCGATGCCCCGGTCAGAAACGGCGATGGCAACGCCGCCGTCGGCGGCCTGCGCCTCCATGCGGAGCCACTTGGCGTCCCCCGAAAACTTGATGGCGTTGTCCACGAGGTTCGCCAGTCTCCCCAGCCTTCGGTCATCGACGCGCGCAGCGCGGCGATCACCGGCACATCGCCATCGCCCGGCGCGCGGGGATAGACGACGCGCCCATCTCGCTCGAGCACGTAGAGACGCTGCGCGATCGGTGTCGCTCGCACGAAGTCGTCGAGCGCCGCCTCCGCCGGGCCCTTCGCCGCCAGCGTGGCTTGAAGCCGGGCCAGCGCGTCGTCCTCGGTGGCGCGAAGGAGCATTTCGCCCTTGTCCGCCGCCATGGCGGCCACGTCGCGGGCCTGCTCGCGAGACAGCAGGTCCGCCGAGCGCTGCCACTGGCGGAGCGACAGATACCCGAGCACGGCGACCGTCGCCGCCGGCAGGACGATCGCCAGCAGCGTGAAGACGACGAAGCGGCGCAGAGCCCCTCAGCCTTTCTCGTCGAGGAGCCGGCGGATGAACGCTTCCGTCTCCTCGTAGGCGCCCTCGCCGATGTGATGGAAACGGACCACACCGCTGCGGTCCACGAGTACGCGCGTCGGCCACGCCCGTACCGCGTATCGGTTCCAGATCGCGAAGTCGTTGTCTTGGACGACCGGATAGAGGATGCCCAGCTTCTTCGTGGCCGCCGCCACCCCCGCCGTCGGCTTCTCCCAGAAAAATTCCGGCGAGTGGACGCCCACGATCGTCAACCCTGTCCCCGCGTACTTGCCGTGCCAGTCCCGCAACTGCGGAACGACGTGCTGACAGTTGATTCACCCATGCGTCCAGAACTCGACCAGCACGACGCGGCCCTTGAGTCCTTCCATCGTGAGCGGTGCGCTGTTGATCCAAGTTTGCCCCGTTATTGCCGGAGCTTGCCGTCCGACGCGCGGCTGGGCATCGGCCACGGTGGCGACTACGGTGAGAAGAACAGCGCCGATCACAGGCCACACCATGCGATCTCCTCGTTCACAAATTTGTGACATCTGCTCCAACTTCTGCTCCAACCGATGCTATACCAGAAAAGGACGACGACAATGACCAGGAAGGTGAAAGGGCTCCTCAAACGAGGCGGCATCGACTATTACCGGCGAGTCATCATTCCGCGCTCGCTCGCCCAGGTGATCGGCAAGACGGAATACGTCGCATCGCTCCACACTGGTGACCTTGCTCTCGCCATGGACCGCACGGCCGTCGAGAAGAAGAAGGCCGATGCGCTGAATCGGGTCACGTACGATGGCGTGGTGCTGCCGACGCCTCACAGCGGGCGTGAGAGATGTAGCCGCCGCGCCCTCATCGCCATCTGGCGACCAAGAGCGCGAAGACGCTTCCAGTGTCCACCGCCTTCCTCGCCGTTGATCAAGGCCCACTCAACGTGCTCATCCCAACGTCACCACCGTGCCACTCACTTCCACGCACAGCGCGCCTGCGATGTCACCGAAGGCTTGAAGAATCTCACCCGCACTCATCACCTAGACGACGAACTCCCTCACGCCATGGCTTGGGATCGCGGTGCCGTCGTACAGCCTTGTCGCTGCTGCGTCCAAGCCGAGCGAGGGAGTGAACCCAACTTCGGCGGATTGATTGTTCTCCACGTGAACCACGATGCCCTTCACGAGCGTATCGGCCGGGCACGTGAAGATTGTTGCTGGGCGTGTTCGACAAGAGCGTGGGGCCTGCGAGTCGCAGGCAGTGTGACGCTGCCGCCTGCGGCGGTTGTCACGGCGCTGTGAATTCGTGGAGCGTCTAGACGATCTCCTCGAGCGGCGTCGCCTCCCCGAAGCGGCTCATCGAGTAGTTCGGCAGGCTGCGGTAGACCTCCTGGAGACGGACGTTGATCTCCCGGTTGGCGAGCGCGAAGAGGCTACGGCCCTGGGGATCTCCCTCGACCAGAAACGGCCCCAGGCGCTCGACCTCGAGGACCCACAGCGCCTGGGCGATCCCGAGGTCCTCGAGCCAGTGGACGTCCACCACGCGCTTGATGCACTTGCCGTAGGCGGCGCCCAGGCCATAGCCGACGGTCGTCAGGTACACCGCGCCGTGGGGGATGAACCATTCGCGATAGGCGACCTCGGTGAGGCCGGCTTTGCCCACGATGACCTTGGCTCCCGACTGCTCGAACCAGCGCGTCATCGACTTGCCGAACCTGAACGACGCCGTCGCGGTGACCGCCTCCACCGCGTACGAGCCATCAGGGCGCACCGTGGCGGCGGGCGAGCAGTGGAAGTTGACGTTGGTGAGCGCGCGCACGCTGGCGGGCAAGCCGTGGCCCAGGTCCACGACCTTCCGGTAGACGCCCTCGCGCGCTGTATAAAGGATGCCGTCCAGGTACACCACGTCACCGAGCTTGAGTCGGCTGATGGCCTCGGCGCTCACCGGCGTGCTGAGCCGCACCTCGTCCATCGCCACGTCGTCGAGCCGCTGGGGCGCCGCGGATGGTGTCGGCCTGGTCGAGGAGCGTCCCGGCTCCGCCACGCCTACTCCACCCCGGTCCGTCGATAGTAATCGGTGAACCACTGAGGATCGCCGCGATGCTCCACGCGGCCATCGGGATGGATGCGCGCGGTGGCCCGG
Source organism: Candidatus Rokubacteria bacterium 13_1_40CM_68_15 (assembly GCA_001917585.1). Lineage (GTDB taxonomy): Bacteria > Methylomirabilota > Methylomirabilia > Rokubacteriales > CSP1-6 > 40CM-68-15. The sequence goes on along the minus strand of MNEG01000121.1, from coordinate 54,217 downwards.
CGCGACGACAGGCAGAAGCTGTGCATGGCGATGGGCATGCCGCCCGTGTGCGAGTACGCCACCTCGATGTGCGTGGCCACGACGAGGGACGATCCCGCGAAGCCCATGGCCCCGATGCCGATGTAGTTGCCGAGCGCCGTCAGCTCGTCCTCGAGCTTCGCGATCTCGGGGTCCGGGTTGCGACTGCCCACGGTGCGCAGACAGGCCGCCTCCTTGCCCAGCCGCACGCACGTGTCCTTGGCGCCGCCGATCCCGACACCCACGATGGCGGGCTGGCAGGCGAGGCCACGCCGGCCGAACTCCACCAGCGTGTCGACGAAGAAGCGCTTGATGCCGGCCACGCCGTCGGCGGGAAACAGCATCCGGTAGTCGCTGCCGAAGAGCCCGCCCTTGTGGACCGTGGTGACGTCGACCCAGTCGCCCTCCGGCTCGAACGCGTACGTCACCTCGGGGGCATGGATGCCGACATTGTTATTGTGATCGACGCGTGTCAGCGGATGCACGCGGTTCGGCCGGAGCGGGATCGACGCCGTCGCATCGGCCGTGGCCCGACGGAGCGCGCGCTCCATCGCGACGAAGCCGCCCTCGACCTGCGCTTCGTTGCCGACCCGCACGTAGTAGCGCGGCAGCCCGGTGTCGGCGCACATGGGCCGGCGTTCGGCGGTGGCCAGCTCCCAGTTGGCGAGCATCTCGGTCAGCACGAACCGCGCGAGCTTGTTTCGCTCCGTGTCGCGGGCGCGGCGAACCCCGTCGCGATAGTCGGGTGGGATGTCGATGGCCGCGCGGGCCATCAGCTCGCGGGCGGTATCTTCGATCAGCTTGGCTGGAATCGTACGGGCCATCGCTCCGGTCACCGTAGCCGCCGGGTGAGCGGCCGTCAAGCGCTGTCGCATCGGTACGTCGCGGACGCGTCCGCGTGCCCGCGGCCGTGCGTTACTTGCGCGACAGGCCCCACGCACACCAGGTCGCGGCAACTCCACCGAGGCCCAGGGTGACGAAGCTCCATCCCCACACGGTGGGCGTCACCCCCGGCGGGTTGGTGAGATCGAGGACCGCGCCGAAGGCGAGCGGAGCAAGGGCGCCGGCGCCGAAGCCGAAGAGCGATCGGAGCGCGAGTGCCGAGCCGAGGTAGGCGGGGCTCACGGCCTCGGTGAAGGCGGTCGAGAGCACGGGCGAGTCGCCGAGAGCCGTGAAGCCGTAGACCGCACCGACGAGGAACAGGACGCCTGCCGGCCAGCCGATGAGCCAGCCGAAGACGAACGAGCACACGGTGCTCGCGGCCGCCAGCGTGAGGAGGAGAATGCGCCGGCCCAGACGATCGGACAGCCGGCCCATCGTCGAACCCGCGATCAGGCCCATGACGTGGAAGGCCGCCGAGATGTACGCCCCGCGCGAGACCGCGCCCACGCCAGCGACGCCGCCGACGGCCACCGCCGCCGCGACGAACGCCGGCGTCCACGCCCACATGCCGAGCAGCTCCCAGGAGTGGAAGGTGTAGCCCATCATGAGCCGCATCGCCGGACGGTTGTGCAGCACCTCGGAGCCGAAGCCGGCGCCGCTGGCACGCGGGTGGACCACGTTGCGTGAGGAGCGGAGCGCCAGCCAGCCGAGACCGAGGCCGATGACGGGGCCGCTCGCCGTCGCGATGAACGCGAGCGGATAGCCGCCGGCGCGCACGGCGACGCCGGCCACGAGCAGCGAGAGCGCGTAGCCGAGCGACGAGCTTCCCAGCAGCCAGCCGACGGCCGCGCCGCGGCGCTGGGGCGGGTAACGATCCGCGATGAGCATGATCGCCGTCGTGTAGGTGCCGCCCTGGGACAGCGCCACCAGCGTGTAGAGCGAGAGGCCGGAGACGTAGGAGCGCGCGAGCAACGCGAAGGCGAGCGCGGCCACGGCCGAGAGCCAGGCCGACCATAGATACACGCGTCGTGCGCTGACGCGATCAGCCAGCCAGGAGAAGAACAGCAGTGAGACCGCATAGCCGAGCTGGAAGCCCATCGAGATGGAGCCGGCGGCGGTCGCCGACATGTCCCACGTCTCGCGGAGCACGGGCAGCGTGGCCGCATAGGCCTGGAAGACGAGCGTCATGAACGTGCGCGAGCCACAGAGGGTGAGCAACCACGGATCGACGCGCGCTCTCACCGAACGCGAAATGCCTGACCGATGAACTCCGGGAACCGGGTCTCTAAATCCGCGACGACGGCGTCGGCGACTTCCTGGGCGCTGCCCGGACGCTCCTGCGCCTCTCCCCGCGTCCACTGCTCGATGTAGGCGTCGGACTCGTGAATGCCGAGCTGCATGGCGGCGGAGTCGATGAGCATCTGGAAGCGCTCGGAAAGTGGCCGCGTGACGGTCTCGCTGGGGTCGCTCGCTTCCACGCTGGCCGGGACGCCTCGCCAGGCGACGATGCGGTACGTCGCCACGCTCAGCCGCCCATGTACTGGCCGAGGAGCGTGATGCGGTCACCCGGCGCCAGGCGCGAGTCGAGCGAGTGGGTGACCCCGAGAACGGCGTCGTTCACGAGCACCTCGATGTGCTCGCCGATCTGGTCGCCATGCCACAGCGCGGCGTCGAGCTCGGGGAAGCGTCGGGTGAGGCCGCGCAGCAGGGAACGAACGGTCGCCCCCTGGCCGAGCGGCTCGTCGAAGAGCCGCCGGCCGCTCCCGTCACCGCCGACGGACTTCGTCACCCACGAGACGATCTCGATGGGGATCGTGGTGGTCGCCGTCGTCATGTCCCCGGCGCGCAGCACGTGGTCGCCTTGGCCATGGGCAGGCGGTGCGACGTCGGCGTCGGTGATTCCTCCTCGAGGTCGTGATTGAGGACGTAGACTTCCCACTCCACACCGTCGGGGTCTTCCACCCAGAACTTGTCCTGGTTGGCGTGGCAGCAATCGACGCCGAACTCCTCGCGCACGGGCAGACCCGCGGCCTTGACGCGCTCGAGCTGGGTCACCACGTCGTCGCGCGAAGCCAGCTGGACTCCCATGTGGTTCACGTGACCCTCGCCGGCGGCGCGACCGTCGGACAGCGCGAGGTTCAGGGGCCCCCACGGCGGGAGGAACTTCACGTAGCCGGGCTTCACCTTCACCGGGGACACGCCGAGGAACGTCTCGTAGAAGGCGCGGCTCTTGGTGAGATCGGACACGGTCATGTGGACGTGAACACGCGGAGCACTCATGACAGCCCTCCTGGTTTGCGCGCGCGGACGAACGCGCTCATGAATTTACCGTCGACTGCGGGGGCGATGGCGTCGGCGTCGATACCGGCCCCGGCCAGGAACTCGCGCGCGTCCTCGGCGCGGTAGACACGGGTCGGCTCGACCTCGACGTCGACGAAGCCGGCCTTGGCGAGCTTGTCGCGATAGTCGGCCTCGTCGAGCGCGCCGGCCACGCAGCCGATCCAGAGCTCGACGCTCCGGCGCAGCTCCGGGGGCACGGGCCCGCGGACGACGACGTCCGACACGGCGAACCGCCCCCCCGGCTTGAGGACACGGAAGGCCTCGGCCAGCACGCGGTCCTTGTCGGTGGAGAGGTTGATCACGCAGTTGGAGATGACGACCTCGACGGTGGCCTCCGGCAGCGGAATGTCCTCGATCTCACCCTTCAAGAACTCGACGTTGGTGACGCCGACCTTCGCCGCGTTCGCGCGGGCCAGGTCGAGCATCTCGTCCGTCATGTCGAGGCCATAGGCCTTGCCGGTCGGCCCGACGCGCCGCGCCGAGAGCAGCACGTCGACGCCGCCGCCCGAGCCGAGATCGAGCACCGCTTCGCCGGCCGCCAGCGCGGCCAGCGCAGTGGGATTGCCGCAGCCGAGCGACGCCTTCAACGCCGCCTCGGGCAACCCCGCCGTCTCGCTTTCGTCGTAGAGCGCGCTGGTGATCGGATCGCACTCGCCGCGCGCCGACGGGCCACACGCGGCTGTGCCTCCCGCGACGACGCGCAGCGCGGCCTGGCCGTACTTGTCTCTCACGGTGTCCCTGATGTCGTCGGTCATTGCCGTGTCCTCAGCAGCACGCGGTGAGCAGGCGCACCAGCTCCGAGACCATCTCGGGCCGGGTCGAGTAGTACACGAAGCGCTCCTCCTTGCGACTCTGGATGAGGCCGGCCCGGCGCAGGCGATCGAGATGATGGGACAGGGTCGGGCCGGGGATCTCGAGCTCGGCCTGGATCTCGCCGGCCGGGACCTCGCGCCGGGCCCGGACCAGGAAGAAGAAGACCTCGAGCCGGGTCCGGCTGGCCAGCGCCTGGAACGCGTGGGCGTGGGCGTCGCGAGCCTGGAGCCGGGTCAACGGGAGCGTCTTCATATTTCCAGTATTATCGAAATATGAAACTGTTGTCAAGCCCCTCAGATCCGCTCGAGCTCGGCTACCGTCCGCTCGTTCTGGACGTTGCCGGTGTTCAGCGTGCCGGCGGGCTCGAGCAGCAGGACGCACACCTCGTCGGTGAGCGCGCGCGGGCAGTGCTCGAGGCCACGGGGGACGATGATCAGCTCGCCGGGGCCGACCTCCCGATCGCCGTCGCGCAGCTGCATGCGCAGCCGCCCGTGCACGACCAGGAACAGCTCGTCCTCGCGCTCGTGGTGGTGCCACACGAACTCACCGCGCAGCTTGACGAGCTTGACGTGCATCCCGTTGACCTCACCGACGACCTTGGGCGACCAGGCGTCGCTGAACTTCCCGAATTTTTCCGCCAGCCTCACGACGTCCACGGTGATCCCTTCCCCGCGCGCGACCGGCGCCGTCTCGAGCCAGGCCGTGAGGCGCGCCGTGATCTCGTCGCGCACCCGCCGAAAGACGTTCAAGCGATCCTCGGTGGCGCCCGTCGCCTGCGAGGGGTCGGAAAAGCTCCAGTGCAGTCGGCGCGTCTTCTTCGGGAAGACCGGGCAACGCTCGTTGGCGCTGTCGCAGACCGTGATGACGTGATCCCACGGCTGGTCGAGCAGCGTGTCCACGGTCTTCGAGGTGTGCCGGCCGATGTCGAGGCCGACGTCGGCCATCGCGCGCACCGCCAGCGAATGCACGCCCGTCGCCTCCGTCCCCGCGCTCGCCACGTCGAAGCGGTCACCGGCCAAGGCGCGCAGTAATCCCTCGGCCATCTGGCTTCGCGCCGAGTTGTGGGTGCACAGGAACAGGACCCGTTGCTTGTTCACATCGCACCTCCCCGTGTAGTCTCGACCGGGCGTCCGGGCACGAGCGCAGTGTAGACCTTCAACGGGAGGTCGTGGTGGCCGCAACGGAAACGCAACACTTCACGCTGGCCCGACGCGTCTCGGCCGAAGGAGTCGGCACCGCTTTGCTGCTGGCCGCCGTCGTCGGTTCGGGCATCATGGGAGAGCGGCTGGCCGGCGGGAGCGTGGGGCTGGCTCTCCTGGCCAACACCCTCGCCACCGGAGCCGCCCTCGTGGCGCTCATCCTGACCTTCGGGCCGATCTCGGGCGCACACTTCAATCCGGCCGTGACACTCGCCGACGCCTCGCAGGGCGGCCGGCCGTCGGGCGAGGTGCCCGCGTACATCGGCGCGCAGGTGGTCGGGGCCTTCGCCGGCGTGGCCGTCGCCCACACGATGTTCGAAGCGCCGCTCTTCTTCGCATCCCGCCACGCACGGGCCGGTGGAGCACAGATGTTCAGCGAGTTCGTGGCGACGTTCGGACTGCTGGCCGTCATCTGGGGCTGTGCCCACCTGCGCGCGCCCGTCGTCTCGTTCGCGGTCGCGGCCTACATCACCGCCGCTTACTGGTTCACGGCGTCCACGTCCTTCGCGAATCCCGCCGTCACGCTGGCAAGGGCGGCCAGCGACACCTTCGCCGGCATTCGCCCCGCCGACGTCCCGGGCTTCATCCTGGCTCAGTTACTCGGCGCGGCCGCCGCGACCGCACTGTTCCGCTGGCTCGTGCCGAGCCTCCCCGATGTCGCGCCCGACGTCGTTCTCAGCGAACGCCGAGCCGACGAACCGGTCGACGCGCGGAGTGCTTGATGTCAGGCGTGCGTCGACTCGCGACGTGCTCCCGCTCATGACACGGAAGCCGATCACCACGCGGCTGGCCCGCGGAGCGGATGCCGACACCATCGCCGCGATCTACAACGAGGGCATCAACGATGGCATGGCCACGTTCGAGACCGAGCCGCGTACGGCCGCGGAAATTGCTGCGCTCCTTGCCGGAAAGCACGATCGGTACCCCACGATCGTCGCCGAGCGCGATGGGCGCATCGTGGGCTGGGCCAGCGCGAGTCCCTACCGCAGCCGCCCCGCCTATGCCGGCGTCGCCGAGCACTCGGTCTACGTCGCTCGCGCCGCCCGGGGTTCCGGCGTCGGGCGGGCGGCGCTCGACGCGTTGTGCCGCACCTATGCCGAGCGCGGATTCTGGAAGCTGGTGTCGCGAATCTTCTCCGAGAACATCGCCAGCCTGGTCCTGCACGAGCGCTGCGGCTTCCGCGTCGTCGGCGTCTATCGGCGCCACGCCAAGCTCCACGGCAAATGGCGCGACTGCGTCATCGTCGAGAAGCTCATCGACGGGCGCGAGCCGGGACTCTAGCCCTCTTTGTCCTCGTACTTCTGCTTCAGGTCGCTCACCACGGTGGCGTCAGCCAGCGTGGTGGTATCGCCGAGCGCCCGGCCCTCGGCCACGTCGCGCAGAAGCCGGCGCATGATCTTGCCGCTGCGCGTCTTGGGAAGCTCGGCGGCGTAGATGACGTCGTCGGGGCGCGCCAGCGCGCCGATCTTTTTGGCGACGTGCTCCTTGATCTCCTTCTTCAGCTCCTCCGTCTGGGGGCGCCCGACCTTGATGGTGACGAATGCGGAGATGGCCTGGCCCTTGATCTCGTGCGTGCGCCCGATGACCGCGGCCTCGGCCACCGCCGGGTGATCGACCAGCGCCGACTCGACTTCCATCGTCGACACGCGGTGGCCCGAGACGTTCATGACGTCGTCGATGCGGCCGAGCAGCCAGAAGTAGCCTTCCTTGTCGCGCTTGGCGCCGTCGCCCGTGAAGTAGACACCCTTGATCTGCGACCAGTACTGCCGCTGGTAGCGCTCGGGATCGCCGTAGATGCCCCGCAGCATGGCGGGCCACGGGCGCTTGATGACGAGGTAGCCGGCGTCCACCGACTCGCCCTTGTCGTTGACGACGTCGGCCTCGATGCCGGGGAACGGGAACGTCGCCGAGCCCGGCTTGCAGACCGTGATGCCCGGCAGCGGACTGATCAGGATCTGGCCCGTCTCCGTCTGCCACCAGGTATCGACGATGGGACAGCGGCCGCCGCCGATGACCTTCCAGTACCAGACCCAGGCCTCGGGATTGATCGGCTCGCCGACGGTTCCGAGCAGGCGCAGGGAGGAGAGGTTACAGCGCTTGGGATACTCATCACCCCAGCGCACGAAGGTGCGAATGGCCGTCGGCGCCGTGTAGAGGATGGTGACGCCGTACTTCTCGACGATGCGCCAGAATCTGTCCTTGTCGGGGAAGTCGGGCGTGCCTTCGTACATGACGCCGGTGGCGCCGTTGGCGAGCGGCCCGTACACGATGTAGGAGTGCCCGGTCACCCAGCCGATATCGGCGGTGCACCAGTACACGTCTTCTTCCCGGAGATCGAAGATCAGCCGGTGCGTCGCGCTCACCCCGGTGAGATAGCCCCCGGTCGTGTGCACGATGCCCTTGGGCTTGCCGGTGGAACCCGAGGTGTAGAGCAGGTACAGCATGTCCTCGGCGTCAAAGGGCTCCGGCTTCACATAGGCGTCGGCGTCCTTGACGAAGTCGTGCCACCAGATGTCGCGGTCGCGATGCCAGTCGATGTCCTGTCCCGTCCGCTTGAAGACGATGACGCTGCTGACGAAGGCGCAGCCCTTGAGCGCCTCGTCGGTGTTTTTCTTCAGCGCGACCTGACCGCCACGGCGGTAGCCGCCGTCGGCGGTGATGACCACCTTCGACTTGCAGTCGTTGATGCGGTCGCGCAGCGACTCCGGCGAGAAGCCACCGAAGACCACGCTGTGGGGCGCCCCGATGCGGGCGCAGGCCAGCATGGCGATCGGCAGCTCGGGGATCATCGGCATGTAGATCGTGACGGCGTCGCCCTTCTTGACCCCGTGCTTGCGGAGGGCGGAGGCGAAGCGGTTCACCTCACGGTAGAGGTCCCAGTAGGTCAGCACGCGGCTGTCGCCGGGCTCCCCTTCCCAGATGAAGGCGGCCTTGTTCCGGCGCGGGCCCTCGACGTGCCGATCCAGACAGTTGTCGGAGACGTTGAGCTTGCCGCCGATGAACCACTTCGCGTAGGGCAGCTTCCACTCGAGCGTCTTCTTCCACGGCTTCAGCCAGCGCAGCTCCTTGGCCTGCTTCTCCCAGAAACGCAGCGGATTGGCCGCCGCCTCCTTGTAAATCGCCGGGCTCTTGACGCGCGCCGCCTTGGTGAACTCCTTCGGCGGTGGGAACTTCCGGCCTTCCTTCAGCAGCGCCTGGATGGGCTCCTCGCGCTGACCGGTCTTCGCCATGGGCTATCCTCGCGTTTCCCGAGCGGAGTGGAACGTCTACGAGCTCCCGGGACGGGCCTCCTGCAGGAACTCCTCTCTCTTGGTCTTGAGCCGAGTCACCAGGTCCTGGTAGGACGCGCTGCGGATGATCCGGTCGAACTGGGCCCGGTAGTTGGCGATGAGGCTGATGTTCTCGACCGCGATGTCGTAGATCAGCCAGCGATCGCCTCGGCGAATCATCTTGGCGTCCACCGGGATCTCGCCGCGCTGCTTCGAGACCACCCGCGCTCGCACCGTGGCGTATTCGCCGTCGATGGCCTCGTTGGTGTAGACCACCTTCTCGCCCCGGTAGATATCGATCTTGTTGATGTAGGTTCGCTCGAGCAGGTCGGCGAAGAGCTGGACGAACTCCTCGCGCTCGGCCGGCGTCCGCCCGTGCCAGTGCCGGCCGAGCGCCCGCTTGGCCGTTTCCTGGACGTCGAAGATCTCGATCGCCGCCTTGCGCACGGCCGCCCGCCGATCGGCGCCCTGCACGCTCGGGTCGTCGAGAAGCTTCAACACCTGGTCGGTATACTGGCGCACCTGATCGGTGGGAGCCCCCGCGACGGCGGGCGTCGCACCGACGAGAAGGAACAGGCCGACCAGCGCTCCCCATCGGAACACGTTCATTCGGGCCTCCGTTCGCCTGACTCCCCGAATGTACGGATCAGGACGGCCCGGCGCAAGTTTCGGCGTGTTGTAAAACGTGCCCGCTCGCCCGTCCAATCAGTGGCTGGCACACGGTTGGCAGCGACGAAACTCACCGCCCCAAGTCGTCCGTTCCCGAGGAGGAGAGATCATGCAGAAACCCTGGCACCGCATCGCGCTGGCGACCGCCCTGGTTGCCGCGCTCGGAGCCGCTCCGGCGTTCGCCGGCGGCCCGACGAAGGCGACCGATACGAAGGCCGGCGACAAGGCGAGCGACAGCAAGGCCAGCTCGCCCTCAGCTTCGCCCACCATGGCCGCCGGCGGCGACTTCGTCGCCCGTCACACGATGACCGGCGAGGTCACGCGCATCGATTCCAAGAAGGGGCACATGACCCTGAAGACGGCCGAGGGCAACCTCGACCTGCACTTCCCGCCCAGCGCGCTCAGCAACGTGAAGAAGGGTGATCGCGTCACCGTCGAGCTCGCGATGAAGCCCGAGGGTGGTCCGAGCGCCTCGGGCGCCGGTGAGAAGACCGGCCCCGCCTCCACGACCGAGTCCGGCAAGAAGTACTGATCCGCGACGCGGTAGACTCGGCGCGCATGACGCGCGCGCGCCGGGTCGCCGCTCTCGCCGCCGTATTCCTGGCGCTCGGCGCGGCCGGGCCAACGGTCAACTACCACGGGACTGGCACGGTCCTGGCCCTGTTGCCCCCGCCCTCCGATCTCCACGCGTCGCGTCCTGTGATCGTAATCGAGCACGACCCGATTGCCGGGCTGATGCCGGACCGCATGGCGATGCCGTTCATCGCGGCGTCGGCCGCGCTGTTCGATGGGCTGCACCCGGGTGATCGGATCGCGTTCGGCCTCCAGGACACGCCGGGCGCGCTGCTCGTCGTGACGATCGAGCGGCTGCCGTCGCGCCGCTGAACGCGCGGCGGCTCGCGACGTCGCGCGGACACTTGCGCTAGAATCCCCGGTCGATGGACGAGGGCCGGAGGTGTCGATGAACTCGCTTCGTCTGACGAAGGTATGTCTGTTCTTGCTCTGCGCGGGGTGCGGCGCGGGAGCGCTTCCCCAGCGCTATCCGAGCCGCCCACCAGCCGGAATGACCGCCACCCAGGCGGGACAGGACGAGAACGCCTGCGTCGCCGTCGCGGCCGATGCCACGGCGGAGCGCGCGTGGACGTACATCAGCTGCATGGTCTCGAAGGGACACAGCGTGGGCGTCGCGTTCCACGTTCACGCCTCACCGACATACCTCGGCGTGACTCAAACGCGGCCACACGACCCGCTCGTCATCGCCGCCGAGCTCGAGGAGTGCCGACGGTTCGGCTATGCCGCGGGACGATCGGAGGGCGGCACGCGAGACATGATCGTCGATCGGATGGAGGCCGCGTTCAGAAGTTGCCTCGATCCCCGCGGCTACGTGGTCCAGCGGCAGGCCGAGCCGACGACGACGAGACCGAGGCGCTGATTGCTCCGCCAGCGCGATGCTCAGCGAGGAGCGCCGATGCGCGCCACCTCCGACTGGATGGCTTGCCTGAGATTCTGTACCCACCTGTTGTAGTTTCGGTGGATCTCGTCGCCCTGGTGCATGAGATTCTGGCTGTCCTTATACGCGATGTTGAAGGTCGACGTGTCGTGGGTGATGGCGACCACCGCGACGTGTTTTCGCACGGTGAGGATGCCCAGCAGCTCACCCGGGCGGACCTCCTGCATGACCCAGCCCATCCGTCCGCCCGCGGTCGAGATGGCCTTGGAGACGTCCGCCATGGTGACCTTCGTGGCCGACACCGTGGTTAGTGGTGCTCGCGAGACGTTCTGGATCGGCGCGGTCCGACAACCTCCGACGACGATGAGAAGAACGACGAGGAGGGCAAACGTCCGCACGGCGGCCTCCCGGGTGGCGAGATTTCGCGGGATTGTAGCAGAGATCACATCTTGTCAAGGCGGCCTCTTCTGAGTATTCTGCCGCCACCGGTCATCCCGTGGCGAGACGAGTAGCTTACGTATGGAGGACGTTCCGCACCGGGCTGGGTTTCGGTGTCTTCGGCGCCGGGGCCTTCATCGCTGCGCTGTGCATCCTCCCCTTCGCGAGGTGGCTGCCGGGCGACCGAGAACGGCGCGCCCAGCGGATCGTGCACCTGACGTGTCGCCTCTGGGTGCGCTTCGCGATCGCCCTGGGACTGTTCCGTGTTGAGTGGAACGGCGTCGATGGGCTGCGCTCCCGAGATCCATTCGTCGTCGTCGCGAATCACCCGACACTCATCGACATCGTGCTCCTCATTGCGTGCATGCCGCAGGCCGACTGCGTGGTGAAGCGCGCCGCCTGGCGTAATCCGCTCCTGCGGTGGGTCGTCAGCGGCGCCGGCTACATCCGCAACGACGGCGGGGGCGCGCTGATCGAGACGTGTGTCGATCGTCTCCGGCGCGGGCATCGGCTCGTGCTGTTCCCCGAGGGCACGCGATCGCCGGCCCGGCGGCTCGGCCCGTTTCATCGAGGCGCCGCTCACGTGGCGCTGCGCAGCGGAGTCCCGCTCCTTCCCGTGGTCATCACGTGCGACCCGCCCACGCTCTTGAAGGGCCAGCGCTGGTATCACGTGCCCGATCGCACCGTGCAGTTCACGGTGCAAGTGAACCGGCCGCTGCGGCCGATCGAGATCAGCGAGGGGATCACCGAGGGAATCGCGGCGCGCAGGTTGACGGCGGAGATGCGCGAGTTCTACGAGCGGAGGCTCGTGCATGTCCAGGCATGAGGACCTGGAATTCGAAATCAAGCGGCTCATCATCGAGTCCCTGATGCTGGAGGATGTCACGCCCCCCGACATCGACGCCGAGGCGCCGCTCTTCTCCGAAGGGCTCGGCCTCGATTCCATCGACTCGCTCGACCTCGCCATGGTCATCGAGGAGCGTTACGGCGTACAGGGCAGTACGGACACCGGCGAGAACCGGCGCCGTTTCGCCTCCGTCCGTGCCCTCGCCGACTTCGTGGCCGTGAGCCGCACACGATGACGACGCCGGCGCTGTCCAAGGCCGAGGTGTACGAGCAGTTGAAGCAAGTGCTGGTGGACGAGTTCGGGCTTCCCGCCGATCAGCTCGGACCCGAGGCGCATCTCGTCAAAGACCTCGATCTCGACAGCATCGACTGGATCGATATGGCCGTCGCGCTCGAGGTCAAGACGGGACAGGAGCTGAAGCAGCAGGAGCTCGCCTCCATACGAACCATCCAGGACGTCGTCGACGTCATCCACCGAAAGCTGCAGCCGGGGCAACCGTGAAGGTGGTGAAGACGCTCGTCGTTCTCGCCATGGTCGGCTATCCCTTCCTGGTCTACGGTGGGTTACGGCTCCTGGAGCCGAGAGCGCTGGCGCTGGCCCTGGGCGGCGCGCTGCTGGTGCGCGAGGCCGTCCGGCTGCGCGCGCGCTCGCCATCGCCGTTGCTCGGGCCGCTGGCGCTGGTGGCCAGCATCCTCGCCCTGAGCGCGGCCTTCAACGAGGGACGGTTCTTCCTGTTCGTGCCGGCCCTGATCAGTGCGGCGCTCTTCGTGTCCTTCGGCCGGACGCTCATCGTGGGGCCGTCGATGGTCGAGCGATTGGCCCGGCGCCGACTCGCGCACGTCACGGTCGCCGACGTCGTCTACTGTCGTCGGGTGACCGAAGTCTGGTGCGCCTTCTTCATTGCCAACGGCGCGTTGTCTCTCTGGCTCGCGCTCCGGGCGCCGATCGAGGTGTGGACGCTCTATACGGGGTTGCTGGCGTACCTGCTCGTCGGCGCGGTGTTCGCGGGGGAGCTGACGTATCGCGCCTGGCGGTTCCGCCGCTACGACGGAGACGTGACGGACGTATTCTTGCGAAGGCTCTTTCCGCCCAGGCCGGCCCGATGACCGACGCGGCGATCTCACTCTGCCGCCTGCTGACAGCACCCCGCTCGACGGACTCGCTCGTGTCCGTCGACGGGGAACGTGCCGTCGACTGGGAAACGTTCACCCTGCACGTCGCCCGGCTGGCGACGGTCATCGCGGCCCGAGGGCCCGGGCGCTGGCTGCTGTTCACCGAGAACAGTTACACGTTCGCCGTCGGGTTGCTGGCGATCTGGCAGTCGCGGGCGGTGGCCGTGCTCGCCCCCAACGGTCAGCCGGGTACGTTGTCCGAGCTCGGTCGGGCCACTCACGGGCTCATCAGCGAGCGCGACCGCCTCGCTCCCGGGCTCGATCGCGTCGACGCGATTCACGATGCAGGCCCGGCGTCGTGGCGCTGGATCGATCTCGATCGCACGGCACCGTCTCTGGAGCTGTTCACCTCGGGATCCACGGGCCAGCGAAAAGCCGTGCCGAAGACGGTCGCCAATCTCGAGGACGAGGTCGCCGGCCTCGAGCGGCAATGGGGCGTGCTACTTCGAGGACGCGAAGCGTTCGCCACCGTCTCGCACCAGCACATCTACGGCCTGCTCTTCCGGATCCTCTGGCCACTCACGGTTGGCCGGACTTTTCACGCCCGGACTTACCTTCACCCCGAGGAGATGGTCGCCCCGATGGCGCGCGCTGGCGGCTGCTACCTGGTGGCGAGCCCGACCCACCTCAGCCGATTCAAAGGCTTCTCCGGCGTCGAGCGTCTGGCCCCGCAGTGCCAACCGATCTTCTCGTCAGGCAGCCCTCTCGATCGGGCCACCGCAGTTGCGCTGCAGAACGCATTCGGGTCCGCGCCGTTCGAGGTGTTCGGCTCTACGGAAACGGGCGGCATCGCCTGGCGCCGCCAGAATGGTGGCGCCGACGCGCTGCCCTGGACGCCGTTCGCAGGTGTCGAGACGGAAGCAGATCCCATAGACGGGCTCTTGCGCGTCCGGTCGCCGTACGTCAGCGCCGACGACGGCGTGTTCACACTCGCCGACCGTGTCGAGTTCCTGGCCGACGGGCGCTTCATCGCCGGCCCGCGGGCCGATCGCGTGGTCAAACTCGGCGACAAGCGCCTGTCCCTTCCCGACATGGAAGTGGCGCTCGGCGAGCACGGGTTCGTATCGCAGGTCGCCCTGACCGTCCTCGACCAGGCGGGCGGAACGCGGCTAGGAGCCGCGATCGTCCTGACGCCCTCGGGGCGCGAGGCGCTCGCACGGCAGGGGCGGCGCGCGGTGTCGCAGGCCTTGCTCCAGACGCTCGAGCCGTATTGGGACCGCGTCGTCCTGCCTCGGCTCTGGCGCTACGTCGGCCGGCTACCGACTGATCCGCAGGGCAAGGTGACGGTGGCGGGGCTTCGCGCGCTCTTCGCGAGCCCGTACGACTCGGCCGTCGTCAGCCCGGAGGTCGTCGACGAGTCCATTACCGATGGCGTGTGGCAACGGACGCTGCGCGTTCCCGAGACGCTCGGGTACCTCGAGGGCCACTTCCCAGGGTTCCCGGCCGTTCCGGGCGTGGCCCAGATCCAATGGGTGATGCAGATCGCTCACGCCATGACCGGCGGTGACGTCGTCCTCGAACGGATCGAAGCCCTGAAGTTCAAGAACATCCTCCGGCCCGGTGAGCTGTTCCACCTGAGCGCCGAGATGTCGGAAAGCGGTGATCGTGTCGCGTTTCGCCTCTGGAACGAGACCTCGCTCTTCTCGAGCGGGCGGTGTGTCCTGGCGCCGAGTCGCCGCGGCGCCTCGTGAACCCGTGTTTGCTGATTCCCATCTACAACCATCCGGAGACGATCACCGGCGTGCTCGGCTCGCTGGCCCCGTTGGGGCTGCCGTGCCTGGTGATCGATGACGGCAGCGATGAGGCAACCCGTCGCGCCCTGGATCGGCTCACCCGCGAGCTCCCGTGGGTCACGGCGGAGCGTCTCCCCGAGAACCGGGGACGCGGAGCTGCGCTGCGCCACGGGTATTGCTCGGCGTGGCGGCGGGGCTACTCGCACGTGGTGCAACTGGACGCCGACGGCCAGCACGACGCCGCCGACGTCCCGAGATTTCTCGAGGTCGCCCGGCGCAACCCCGAGGCGCTCGTCCTCGGTGCCCCGATCTTCGACGAGAGCGCGCCGCGCAGCCGCCGCGTCGGCCGCCAGATCTCGCGCTTCTGGGTGCACGTGGAGACCCTCTCCTTCGCCATTGACGATCCGCTCTGCGGTTTTCGGTGCCTGCCGCTCGAGCGGACCCTCGACGTGCTCTCTCGGGCCCGGCTCGGTGATCGCATGGAGTTCGATCCCGAGATCGCCGTTCGCCTGGTGTGGGACGGCCTCGTGGTGGCCAACGTCCCGACTCGCGTGACGTACTTCGCCGGCGGCGTGTCGCACTTTCACATGCTGCGCGACAACGTCCGGATCAGCTGGGCCCACACGCGGCTGGTCTTCGGGATGCTGTGGCGCTCTCCGCGCCTGTTGACGACACGGCGGCGGAGCCGGCCGTGAGCCGAGCCGCCTGGGCCATCGTTGCCGAGCGCGGCTCCATGGCCGGGATGCGCTTCACGGTGGGCTTCTACCGGGTGTGCGGGCGCTGGCTCAGCGAGTACTTCATCCTGCCGATCGTGGCGTATTTCTTTTTAACGGACCCCCGGGGACGCCGCGCCTCTCGGCGGTATCTCGCGAAGCTCTACGCCTTCCCGGGCGGTGCCCAGGCGCTGGACGGTCCGCCCACATTGCGTCAGAGCTTTCACCATTATCGCGAGTTCGGCCTGGTCATCCTCGACCGCGTACGCTTCCTGCTCGGCGCGCCCGACGTCGAGCTCGTGTTTCGTGGGCGTGAGCACCTGACCGCCTTGATCGCCGCCAAGCGTGGGGCCGTTCTCCTCGGGGCTCACCTGGGCAGCTTCGAGGCCTTGCGTCTGCTCGCGGCGCGAACTGGCGTGACCGTGAACGTGCTCATGATCACGCGCCACGCGCCGCGGACGAACACGGTCCTCGAGCGGCTGAACCGCGACACGCGCGTTCATGTCATCCAGTCGGATCCCGGAAATCCGGACGCCGTGTTCCACCTCAAGGCGTGTGTCGAGCGCGGCGAGTTCGTCGCCATCCTGGGCGATCGGGTGGCCGGCGGTGCGCGGGCTCGCGTCGTGCGCGTTCCCTTCCTCGGGCAGCCTGCGGCGTTTCCGCAGGGACCGTTCCTGCTTGCCCACGCGCTGCAGTGTCCGATCGTGCTGATGATCGGGGTGCGCCGCGGGCCGAGGACCTACGAGATCTTCGCCGAACCCCTCGCCGAGCGTGTCCTCCTCCCGCGAGCCGAGCGGAAGGAGAGCCTCGACGCGCTGGTGAAGCGCTACGCGGAACGGCTCGAAGCCTACTGCCTCTCGGCACCCTATCAGTGGTTCAACTTCTTCGATTTCTGGGGTGAGGAGCGGTGACCGTCGAGCCCTTCCCGCCGGTCGCCGACGTCCTGCCTCACCGGGGACGCATGGTCTTGCTGTCGCGCGTCCTCGAGCACTCCGTCGAGCGGACGGTGTGCTCCGTAGAG
The DNA here is from genome assembly GCA_001917585.1 of Candidatus Rokubacteria bacterium 13_1_40CM_68_15. Classification (GTDB taxonomy): domain Bacteria; phylum Methylomirabilota; class Methylomirabilia; order Rokubacteriales; family CSP1-6; genus 40CM-68-15. Next base: position 37,653 of record MNEG01000121.1, on the reverse strand, counting down.
ATCGACGTGGATGCGCCGTTTCTCGAGCCCACCGGCCTGGTACCTGCCTGGATCGCCGTCGAGTACATGGCCCAGTGCGTCGCCGCCCACGCCGGCCTGTGCGCTCGGGCCAAAGGCGCGCCCGTCAAGATCGGGTTCCTCATCGGCTCCCGGCGGCTCGAATTCCGCACCGATGGCTTTCGGGTGGGACAGGTGCTCGCCGTGGAAGCGACGCACATCTGGGGCGAGAGCGAGTCCGCCCTCTTCGCCTGTCGCCTGCTCGCGCACGAGTCCGGGGTCCCGCTCGTCGAGGGCAACCTCAATGTGTTCCTGCCCGACAGTCTCGAGCGATTCCTGGCGGACCACCCACGATGAGACGTGTCCTCGTCACTGGCGCGAGCCGGGGGATCGGACGGGCCATTGCCCTGGCGCTGGCCAGGAGCGGTTACGAGGTGACCGTGAACTATCGCGCGAACCAGGAGGCAGCTGCGGAGACGGCGGCGGCGATCACCGCCGCGGGGGGCAAGGTGCGGCTCCTCCCATTCGACGTCGCCGACCGCCAGGAATGTGAGCGAGTGCTTACCGTGGATCTCGAGGCGCACAACGCCTATTACGGCGTGGTGTGCAACGCGGGCGTCAGCGACGACGCCGCCTTTCCGGCGCTCTCCGGCGAGGCCTGGGATCGCGTACTGCGGACGAACCTCGACGGTTTCTACAACGTCGTCCGTCCCCTCGTGATGCCGATGGTCCGCGCTCGTCAGGGCGGCCGGATCGTCACCGTGTCGTCGGTGTCGGGTCTCGTGGGCAACCGCGGCCAGGTCAACTACAGCGCGGCCAAGGCCGGGCTCATCGGAGCGACCAAGGCGCTGGCTCGAGAGCTGGCCAAGCGCTCGATCACCGTGAACAGCGTGGCGCCCGGACTGATCGACACCGAGATGCTCCACGGCACGCCCGTCGACGAGATCATCGATCTCATCCCGATGCGGCGGCTCGGCCGTCCGGACGACGTCGCCGCCACCGTCGCGTTTCTGTTCTCGGACGGTGCCGGATACATCACCGGGCAGGTCATCTCGGTCAACGGCGGCATGGCATGAGCCGGCGTGTCGTCGTCACGGGCATGGCCGGCCTGTGCCCGCTCGGCCAGGACTGGGCGACCGTCCGAGACCGCCTGCACGAGGGACGTTCTGGGATTGTCGTCGTGCCCGCCTGGAGTGTCTACAACGGACTCGACACTCGCCTCGCCGCTCCCGTCGCGGGGTTCTGCGTACCGGACCATTACCCGCGCAAGAAGGTTCGCAGCATGGGCCGCGTCGCGTTACTCGCCACCCGGGCGACCGAGCTGGCCCTCGAGGACGCGGGACTGCTCAACAGCCCGGTTCTGACCGACGGCACCACCGGTGTCGCCTATGGCTCGACGTCCGGGAGCCCGCCGGCCATGGAGAACTACGCGCGGAATTTCCTGGCCAACACCATCAAGGGCATCGCGGCCACCGATTACATCCAGTTCATGAGCCACACCTGCGCCGCGAACCTCGCCGTGTTCTTCGGCATCACCGGACGGCTCGTGCCGACGTGCAGCGCCTGTACGTCCGGGAGCCAGGGGATCGGCTACGGCTACGAGGCCATCCGGCTCGGGCGCCAGCGCGTCATGGTGACCGGAGGAGCCGAGGAGCTCCATCCCATCGATGCCGCCGTCTTCGATATCATGTTCGCCACCTCGACGCGCAACGACGAGCCGACCCGAACGCCTCGGCCGTTCGACCGGCACCGTGACGGCCTCGTCGTGGGAGAGGGAGCCGCCACGCTGATCCTCGAAGACCTCGAGCATGCTCGGGCACGGGGCGCCCGCATCAACGCGGAGGTCGTCGGATTCGCGACGAACTGCGACGGCCGCCACATCACGAATCCGGACGCCCACGGCATGCAGCGGGTCATGGAGCTCGCCCTGGAAGATGCGCAGCTGTCGGCCGGGCAGATGGACTACGTGAACGCGCATGGTACGGCGACGAAGCTCGGTGACATCGCCGAGAGCGTGGCGACTCATCGAGTGTTCGGCACCGACGTACCCGTCAGCTCGCTCAAGAGCTTCATGGGCCACACGCTGGGTGCCTGCGGCGCGCTCGAAGCGTGGATGACGATCCGCATGATGCGGGAGAGTTGGGTGGCGCCGACGCTGAACCTGGACGAGGTCGATCCCGAGTGCGCGCCGCTCGACCACGTACGCGGCGGCCCCCGCGAGCTGGCCGTGACGTACGCGATGAGCAACAAGTTCGCGTTCGGCGGCGTCAACACGTCGCTGATCTTCCGGCGGTGGTCCGACGAATGAAGCGATGGGAGGAGGCAACGACTGTGACTCCGACGCTTGTCAGGTGCGTGTTTCTCTTCGTTCTCTTCGTCGCAACCGGCTGCGCTGGTCCGCTCGCGCGCATGCGCGAGCTTCCCGCAGACCAGGCCATCCGGCCGGATGCCGATAAGGCGACCGTGCTCTTCATGCGTCCTTCGGGCCTGGGCTTCGCGATCGCCTCCTCGGTCTACGAGTTGGGGCCCGACGGTGACCGCTTCGTGGGCATCGTGCCGGCCAAGAAGAAGCTGGCCTACAGCGTCGCTCCGGGGAAGACCCGCTTCATGGTGGTCAGTGAGGCCGCCGATTTCATGGACGCCGAACTGATGGCCGGCAAGATCTACTACGTCGTGGTGGCCCCCCGCATCGGGGTGTGGAAGGCACGCTTCTCCCTGCGACCAGTGGGCGCCGAGCGTCTCGGCTCCGAGGAGGTCGCGGACTGGCTCAAAGAGTGCACGCCGGTGGAGAATACCGAAGAGTCCCGTGCGTGGGCGAAGGAGCACTGGGCGGACATCCAGGAGAAGAAGCTGAAGTACCTGACGGAATGGGAGACCAAACTCGACAAGCCAGCGCTGTTCGCCGTGGATGGCCGGTAGCGAGCGCTGGGTCAGGGATACCCGCTTCGGCACGTGGCTGATCACCAGCGACGTCTGGGTCCAGCACGTTCTCCGCGTGGCGCTGGCCCAGCTCCTCCAGCTGCTCGGCGCCCGCACGCGGTCGTACTCGGCCATCCTCGACGTCGGCTGCGGCGGCGGCAAGGCGCTGCCGATCCTCGCGGAGACGTTCGCTCCCGAGACGCTGGTGGGACTTGATCCCGACCCCGACATGATCGTGCGGGCCGGTGCGATCGCCGCGGGATGCCGGTGCCGTGTGGAGCTCAGGGTCGGCCAGGCCACGGCGCTCGAGCTGGCGGACAGATCGCTCGACATGATCTTCTGCCACCAGACGTTCCACCACATCCCCGATCCGGAGCGCGCCGCGCGGGAGTTCTACCGAGTGCTGAAGCCAGGCGGCGTTCTCCTGCTGTCCGAGTCGTGCGCGCCCTTCATTCGCTCGCTGCTCGTTCGGCTCCTCTTCCGGCATCCCATGGACGCCCAGCGGCTCGCCGAAGAATACTTGCTCATGCTGCGAGCGACCGGGTTCGACTTCACCCGCGAGAATGTGGCCACGCCGTATCCGTGGTGGTCCCGACCCGACCTCGGTCTGCTCGAGTGGCTTGGACGTCCGGTGCCGGCTCGCCACGAGGAGACGGTGCTCAACGTGGCGGCCTTCAAACGATGAGCGACAGGTCCACCGCCCCCCATCCGGTCCTCCGGAAGTACTACGATCGCGATGCCGATCGCCGCTCGTTCGTTCGCGCGCTGTTCGACGCCACGGCCGAAGACTACGATTTCGTCTGTCAGGTGATGTCGCTGGGCTCGGGCCAGTTCTATCGTCGCTGGGCGCTCACCCGAACCGGTCTCCGCCCTGGCGCGAAGCTCTTGGACGTCGCAACCGGTACCGGCCTGGTCGCCCGATCGGCCATCGACGTTCTCCGCGAGCCGCCGGCGGTGGTCGGGCTCGACTCCAGCGGCGGCATGCTCCAGAAGGCACGGCGGACTCTGACGAGCCCGCTGGTGCAGGGCCGCGCGGAGGCACTCCCCTTCCGTAACGATCGCTTCGATCTCCTGAGCATGGGCTACGCTCTCCGCCACGTCGCGGAGCTCGAGGTGACCTTCCGCGAGTTCCTTCGGGTACTGAAGCCCGGTGGGCGGCTGTTGATGCTGGAGATCTCGCGGCCGAGCTCGGCGATCAGCCGGTGGCTGCTGCGCGTCTATCTGCAGCGAATCCTGCCCCTGATCGCGCGCATCGTCACCGGGAACGCGAACGCCGGGCTACTCATGAACTACTACTGGGAGACGATCGTCGAATGCGTACCCGCCGAGAGGATCCTGGACATCTTGCGGGCCAGCGGCTTCGTCGACGTCGAGCGGCGGAGCTTCGGAGGCCTCCTCACCGAGTACGTGGGGGCAAAGCCGCTCAGGCCCGAGTCCACGTGAAGCCGCGCCCGGAGGCTCCGAGCGTGATCGACGGCTCGTCGGACAGCAGCCAGCGCAGGAACTCGAGCGCCTGAGGCCACCGCGGCTCGGCGGGAATCTCGGCTGCCGCCGCGGGGGCGAAGCGGACGCGGGGCCCATCACCGGCGCGCGCGATCACGAGCGCCAGCGCGTATGCGATGCCATCGCCTTCGAAGGCTTCAAGTGCCGCCGGCAGGGGCTCGTCGCCGATCACGACGAGGGCTGGGCCGCCGCCGGCGCGCTCGATCGAGGCCAGCGCCTCGATCACGGCGTAGGGGAAGGTCTCGGCGCCGGCAGCCAGCGCGCTCGCCATCCGGCGATTCTTCGCGGCGATGGAGAACAATCCGATCTGCGTGTTGTGGACGGAATGGGTGAAGCCGCTGGCAGTCAGCGGTTCCTTCCTGGCCAGGCTCTCGAGCAGGGACACCGTGAGGCCGAGCTCGCCGAAGCGCGAAGCGAACACCGCCGGCAACGCGCTCACGTCGTCCGGCTCGCACGCCGCATAGGCCGCGTGGAGCATCAGTCGGCTCAATCGACTGCAGCGACGACGAAACAGCGGCGGGAGAAACGGCAGCGCCGGAGCGCCTTCCGCCCCGAGCGCCGTGGGGACGCGGCACCAGCGCTCCCAGTCGTCCAGTCGCTCGAGGCCGGGCGTCCAGGCGGCCCAGCGCCGGACCACCACGCTCAGCACGGCGGTTCGGCCGCCAGCAGGAGCGCGCAGTTGTTTCCTCCGAACCCGAAGGAGTTGCTCATCACGAAGGCGCGCGTCGCCACCTTCAGCTGTTCGCCAACTCGAACGAAGCGAAGCGACGGCAGCGCCGGATCGGCGAGGCCGTCCCAGCGATGGGGAAGCAACGGCAGCAAGCCGTCCCGCCACCGCGTGAGCATCACCCAGCAGAAGCCGAGCTCCACCGCGCCGGACGCGCCGAGGGTGTGGCCGACCAGCGGCTTCGTCGAGCTGCAGGCAATGTCACCGCCGAAAATCTTGTGGACGGCTCGGCTCTCCATCGCATCGTTCAGCGGCGTGCCCGTGCCGTGCAGGTTCAAGTAAGACAGCTCGCCGGGCGCGACTCCGGCATCCTCGAGCGCGGCGCGCATCGCGGTTTCCGCGCCGGTGCCCTCCGGCTCGGGCGCGGACATGTGAAACGCATCGCTGGCCTCGCCGGCACCGACGAGCTGGATGCCGCCGGCATCACGGGTCAGCAGGAAGGCCGCGGCACCCTCGCCGAGCGTGAGGCCCTTACGGTTCACGCTGAACGGATTGCTCGGCTCGTCGGCGATCGCCTGGAGCGCGTGAAACCCGTTGGCCGTGAGGCCGCAGAGCGAATCGGCGCCGCCGGCCACCACCGCGTCGCAGAGGTCGAGGGCCAGCAGCGCTCGCGCCGAGGCCAGGGCCTTCGCCGCTGACGAGCAGGCGGTCGAGAGCGTGTAGGCCGGCCCGCGAGCTCCCGTGCAGGCGGCGAGGAACTGCGTCAAGCCTCCGTGCTCGAGCTGCACGCAGTCGAACTCGGGAGCCAGGGCGCCCGTCCGCAGATCGTGGGCGATCGCATACTCGGCCTCCGCCGCGCCCGACGTGCTCGTCCCCATGACGACGGCAACCCGTTCGGGTCCGACCACGTCCATGACGGCTCGGATCTCGGGCTCGATCTGCTGCACCGCGGCCAGAGCGAGCTGGTTGTTCCGCGACGCGTACGCACGCAGGTGATGAGGAATGCGTGGGAGTGGGCCAGAGACCCCGCCGACGATGAGGCGGCGACCGGGTACGAGGTCGTCGCGGACAGTCAGTCGCGACTGGTCAGCCGTCGCGAGGCGCGACCACGTCTCATCGGCCCCGTGCCCGAGAGCCGTGACGAGGCCCAGGGCCCGGAGGGCGCAATGGCACCCATCTGAACGGCGCAAGTTCAGGAACAGCCCTCCCGGATGAGGTCCTGATCATACCTCTCTCGGTCGGGCCGTCTGGCGAGCTAGTTGGCTTCGATCTTGAGACCGGCCTTCGTCACCGACACGGCGGCCTGGCCAGCTTGTCGCAGCACGCGATCGAACTTGTGCTTGTCGAAGAAGGCGGTGAGCTGCGACTCGGAGAAGTCGACGAGCAGATCCTCGGCGACCGCGGCCGTGTGGACCACGGCCCCCAGGTTGTCCTGCAGGTGGAACATCTGGACGCAGAGGTCCTGGGCGAAGAAGTCGTAGATGACGCTGGTGGGGAACTCGCGCTGTAGATACTCGCGGACGACTTTGACCTTCCACTCGTCCACGTCGCCGGGCCGACGCTCGAGCTCCCGCTGCCACTGCGAGGAGAGATTGCCGTTGGCGGGAAGCTTGAGGCCGTCGCGCAGCGGCTCCTCCCGTACCTCCCGTACCTCGGCCGCCACAGGCGTCCTCGCTTCGAATGCGCGCAGTGCCTCCGCGGCGCGCGGCGCCTGGATGTGGCGCGGCTCGGCCGCGCGCGGCTCGGCAACCCGCGCTTCGGCTGCACGCGGCTCGACGCGGCGCCCGTCGGCGACGCGAAGCTTCTCGGCGACGGCACGAGCCGATGGGCGGCGCGGAGTGGCGGGAACCTGGCGGGCCGGCTCCACCGGCCGGGGTTCCTCGCTCTTGCGCTGCGCGCCGACCGGAATGAACTGGAGACCGAACTTGAACTGGACGAAGTCGACGCGGTGAAAGCGGAGGTGCCGCGCCTTGCGGAGGAACGCGTCGGGGAGTTGCTCGGCAACGAAGATGACGCGGGGAGGCTGACCGGACGACAGGCGCGCCATCGGGTAGAGCCGCTGGAGCCCCTCCGGATCTTCCTGGCACCACGAATACGCTTCGAGCGCTCGCATCAGCATCTCGTCGTCGGCGACGAACGCGAGTGCGACGAGCGTGAGCGACGCCGCGCTGTCGACGGCGACGAGATCGATGGTCGCGCCGCCCAGCGAAACGCCCGTGTCGAGAATCTTCAGTCCGGCCTCGATGGACTCAGCGTTCTCGGCCACCGTGGCCTGGAGATCGTTCACATCCTCGAGCTTCATCGTTGTCTTCAATGCGCAAACCCCCCAGCCCTGCCGTGGCAACGGCTATGCCAGATTCGGCCCGGTAAGAATTTCGAGCACAATCGGCGATTTACGGCGACGGGCGCTGTCACTCGCCGTGGTCGGAGATGTCACGCTGACATGAGAGCCGTCAGCGCGATGTCACCACGGGCTACAGGTGTGCGAGGAAGAAGTCGCGAAGCCTCGGCTCGAGCGAGGCCGCCTCACCGTGCCGGCCGCGGTCGAGGACGTAGAAATCAACCTGGGGATTGGCGCCGAGCGCCGCCCGCAAGAGCTCGGCGTGATGGAAGCCGATCTGCTCGTCCTCGCGACTGGCGATGAGGAGCACCGGGATCATCAGTCGGGCCGCCGCGTCGACCGGCGCCGGGCGCGTGATGTCGGCGCCGAGGAACACGAGCGCCGATACCCGCATCAGGTGGACGAATGGCCCGTACGTCTCACGACCGAGTAGGCGCAGGTCGGCGAACGGGGCGTAGGCGGCGACGGCATGGATGCGCGGATCGTCCGCCGCCGCGAGTAACGCCACCGCCCCGCCGAGCGAGAAGCCGAAGACGCCCACGCGCGTGTGCCCGCGCGCGTGGAGCCAGGCGACGGCGCGCTGGAGGTCACGACGCTCACGGAAGCCCAGGGTGGTCGCGCGCCCACCGCTCTCGCCGAAGTAACGCAGGTCCATGAGCAAGACGGCGAAGCGCGGCGCGAGCGCGGCGGCGATCGGCAGGAGGTCGGCCTTGTTGGCGGGGTAGCCGTGCAGCAGCACGACCGCCGGTGCCGCCGGACGGGCGACGAACCAGCCGGCGAGCGTGACGCCGTCGCCGGCCGGAATGCGCACGTCCTCGACGCGCAGGGCGAAGTCCCGCCGCGACGAGCCCAAGCCAGAGCAGCAGGCGGCTCAGGTCAGCGGGACGTAGTCGTACTCGCCGATTCCCTGCAGGACGAGGAAGACGGCCGAGCCCTGGCCGCCGTTGACGACCAGGTGCGGCCGCTTGGGCGGAACCGTGTACGTCTGTCCCGGGGTGAGGACGACTTCCTCCTTGGGATCGCGCAGGAACAGTCGCACGCGCCCCTCGAGCACGTAGAACGTGTCCTGCGTGTTGTTGTGGTAGTGCCACGGCACCTGCTGGCGCGGGCCGATCTGCAGCTCGTTGATCCTGAAGCCCGGTCGTTCGGCATGCCGGGCCCGGCGCTCGACCTCGTAGAGATGACTCGAGTCCTTCACCGCTTCCATGGCTCGGCTCCTTCAGTTGAGCTTCGCGCGCAGGCCGTGGAGCGCCTTGCGCGCCTCGGCGTCGCCGGGCGCCGCGGCGACGGCGCCCTCGAACTCGCGCAGGGCCTTCCACCAGTGTCCCTGCCGGACATAGATGCGACCGAGATTCATGAACGGAAACTGGCGCGGCTCGTAGCGCGGCGCGCGCTTGGCCTTCTCGAGCCACGGCACCGCTTCGTCGAGCTTGCCCTGCTGCATGAGGTACACGCCGATGTCGTTGTACGGGTTACCGAAGTCGGGATCGACCTTGATCGCCTTCAGGCACTCCTCCATCGCGTCCTCGAACCGCCCCTGGAACGAGTACGTCCAGCCGAGGAACGTGTGGGCCTCGGCCGTCGGCCACACGGCCAGCGAGCGACGGTAGAGCGTGATGGCCTCGTCGAGGTCGCCCGCCATCTGACGACGGTACGCCTCCTGCCACAGCTCGTTCGCGTGCTTGAGATCTTCCGCGTCGCTCACTTCACTCTCTTCCGCGGGGCCTTCGGCAGGGCTATTGTACGCGCCGGGAGGCCGCCCATGCGCATCGCCGACGTCCGAGCGTTCCCGACTTCGTTTCCCGTGCCGCCCGAGGCCAGCGTCACCCTCGGCATCGGTCGCGCGGTCAAGCGCGACTCCGTGGTCGTGAAGGTGACCACCGACGACGGCGTGATCGGCTGGGGCGAGTCACACCACGGTCGCTCGCCGGGCGCCGTGGCCCACCACGTCAACACAACGCTTCGCCAGCTCGTCGTCGGAATGGACGCCACCGACGTCGTCGGCGTCTGGGGAAAGGTGTACAAGTTCCAGCTCGGCAGCCACGGGATGGGCGCCGGCACCGCCATCGCGACGAGCGGCATCGACATGGCGCTCTGGGACATCCGAGGCAAGATCGTCGGCTGGCCACTCTACCGGCTGCTCGGCGGCGCCGCGCGCGCCATTCCCGCCTACGCGGGCGGCGTGTCACTCGGATATCAGGAACCCGCGGCGCTGGTCGAGGAGGCGCGGGCGCTCGTGGCCGACGGCTATCGCGCGCTCAAGCTCCGCGTCGGCGACACACCCGAGCGCGATCTCGCTCGCGTGACCGCGGTCCGGAACGCCTTCGGCGATGGCGTCACGATTCTCGTGGACGCCAACACCGGGTACACGGTCGCCGATGCGCGACGCGCGATGCCGGGGTTCGACGCCAACGGCGTGGGCTGGCTGGAGGAGCCGTTCCCTGCCCACGATCACCGTTCCTACGCCCAGGCGGCGACGTTCGGCCGCGTGCCGCTGGCCGCCGGGGAGAACCACTACACGCGCTTCGAGTTCACGCGGGTGATCGAGGATCGCGTGATCACGATCCTCCAGCCCGACCTGTCGAAGACCGGTGGCGTCACCGAGGCGCTGCGCATCGCCGCGCTGGCCTCGGCGTGGAAGCTCCCGATCAACCCCCACACCTCCATGACCGGCCTGAACATGGCCGCCTCGATCCACCTGCTCGCCGCCATCGACAATGCCGGCTACTTCGAGGGCGATGTGTCGAAGGGCAACCTCTTCCGCGACCGCCTCGTCCACCCCGCGCCCTACGCCGTCGACCGCGACGGCCGCGTGGCCCCCCTCGGCGGCCCGGGTCTGGGACTGGACGTGGACGAGGAATTCCTGACGAAGCATCCGGTCATCGAAGGCCCCGGATATGTTTAGCTGACGCATCGCTCTGGCCCTTCTGACACGGCCGTCGTCAAAGAGTCACGCCGCCAACGCGGCGCTCGCTAAGTACGCGCCCTGACGTCCCGGAGGGCGGGCATTCACTTTGCACCTCCGGCGGGCTATGGCGCCAAAGGTTCTGGTCATCGAGGATCGCGAGTACGTCCGCCAGGTCATGGTGGCCGTTCTGGTCGACGCCGGGTACGTCGCCGTCGGGCTTCCCTCTGCGATCACGGCCCTCGAGCGGCTGGCCGAAATCAGGCCGCAGATCGTCCTGCTCGACATGGAGATGCCGGGCATGAACGGTCGTGAGTTCCTGGTGCGCCTCCGCGCGATGCCCCGCTGGGCCGAGCTCCCGGTGCTGATCGTCTCCGGCTACGGCGAGACGTCCCTGCCCTCGTCCGAGCGGCCCGGCATCGCCGTCCTCGCCAAGCCGTTCGACAACGTGACCCTGATCGACTGCGTCGGCCGCATGGTCGGGCCGGCGTCGATTCCCACCAGCGCCTGATTCGCTAGTGGCCGGGCGCGGGGCTGTGGTCGACGGGCGCGATGGCGCCCATGTCGGACTCGAGCTGCAGCGTATCGGCGATCTTCGTGTAGGAGGAGAACATCTGCGTCACGCCGATGACCTCCATCACGCCGCGCTCGCCGACGCCGAGCCGCCTCAGCTCGGTGAGATGGAAGCTCGTGCCGAAGCGGGATCGCATGGTCAGCGAGACGGCAAAGGCCAGCGCCGTCTTGAGTCGGCGCGTCAGTCGCTGATCCGAGAACGCCCGGCGCCAGGCCGCCCACACGTCGGCGAGGTAGGCGGGATCGCGGGCCAGCACACCGAACGGAGCCGGCACGAGCCCGGCGTGAAACGCACGGATCTCGGCGAACACGGCCGCGGCGTCGCCGGCAGTCGCGTCGTCGAGCGGCGGCAGCACATCGACCAGGCCATCGGCGACGACGTTCAGGGCGTTGGTGACACCGGTCACGAGGGCGGCCTCGTACCACAGCGCATCCTCCGCCAGCCCCTGCAGCTTCCCGGCTGCAGTGTGCGCGTTCACTCAGTAGGAGCAGGCATTGGCGCCACTGACGACGGCGGCCACCATCTCCTTCTCGGCACGCGTGAACTCCCCCGGCCCCATCGCCCGCTTCATGGCGCGGCCGTGCGGAGCGCCGAACTCGGGATCCCACGCCATGACGCGGCTCATCGCCGGCGGCTCATCGAAGTCGTAGCCGACCCACTGGCTCGACAGCTCGAACATCTTGCGCGTGGCGTCGGGGTATTCGGCGGCGTCACGAATGCGAACGGTCGGCATGGAGCTCCCTCCTCAGCGGCCGCGGAAGACGGGCTCGCGCTTCTCCACGAACGCGCGCGCAGCCTCGCGATGATCCTCCGTCATGCCGCAACGGGTGTGATGCCACGCCTCGAGGTCGAGCATCGGGACGAGCCCGGCCGTCTCCGCGGCATTGAAGTTGCGCTTCATGTAGCGGTACGCGACCCGCGGGCCGCTGGCGAGCCGGCGGGCGAGGGCCAGCGTCTCGTCCTCCAGGCGGGCGTCGGGCACGACGCGGTTCACGAGGCCCAGCGCCAGCGCTTGCGCGGCGTCGACGATGTCGGCCGTGAAGTAGAGCTCGCGCGCCTTCGCCGTGCCAACGAGCTGGCTCAGGAAGTAGGAGCCGCCGAAGTCACCCGAGTAGCCGACCCGCGCGAACGCGGTGGCGAAGCGCGCCCCGTCGGCGGCCACGCGCAGGTCGCAGGCGAGCGCCATCGACAGGCCCGCGCCGGCGGCGGCGCCCCTCACCATGGCGATCGTTGGCTTGGGCATCTCGTGCAGCCAGCGCGAGACCTCCATCCGGGCGCGGAGGGCCTGCGCCTTGTCCTCCAGCGTATCGCCGCCGAACTCGCGCCCCTCGGCCATCGCCTTCACGTCGCCGCCCGCGCAGAATCCGCGGCCGCTACCGGTGAGCACCACCACGCCGATGTCGGCGTCAGCGGCCAGTCGGGGCAGCGCCTCGAGCAATGCATCGAGCATGGCGGGCGAGAGCGCGTTGAGCCGGTCGGGACGATTCAGCGTGAGCACGGCCACGCCGTCTTTCACGACTTCGAGCAGATCCTGCGCCATGGACGCCTCCGTGTACACGGAAATGACCGAGGCCACATCATAAACGGGTAGACGAGGACGCGCATGCGCTCGAGACTCTGGGTCTGGGCCCTGCTGCTGGCGGCCACGCTGCTCATCGCGTGGAACACGGACGTCTTCGTCCCCATCGAGCAGTGGCTCGTGTCACTGGCCGGCCACCCGGAGATCCGCAACCAGTTCAACGACCCCGACTACGGCCGCGTGGATGCGCTCACGCTGCTCCTGTCCGTCTTCGTGCTGTCACCGTTCGCCGCCCTTCTCATCATCGCCGCGTTCACGTTCGCGCTCATCATCGCGGCGTTGCTCATCGAGCCCGTGCTGCGGACGTTCAGCCTGCCCGACTGGGTGGCCGTGCCGGTGGTGCTGGCCGGCTCGGCGTGCGGCGTGTGGGCCGCCAGTGGCTTCTGGGTGCCGCAGTCACTGCACATGCTAGGGCTCGTGGTGAAGGCGTGGACCGTGTACTTCGGCGTCGACCGCCCCTACCCGCACTAACCGCTCCCGCGCGGCAATACTCGGCGGTGGAAATTGGGAATGCGCGTGAAGCGACCCGTGTAGTCGGGACACGCGTGATGGGGAGGTTTGGAGGGGGGTCTTCCTAGACCCCCCTCCAAGTTCATATCAGAGGGCAAAAAATCGCGCGAGCGCGTTGAACGGGCGGCGGCGGGGGCTTGTCTACTTCTGCTTGATGAGGAATTGGGCGCGGCGGTTCCTCGCCCAGCACGCCTCGGTATGCTCGCTGCACTCGGGGCGCTCCTCGCCGAAGCTCACCAGCGAGATCCGGTCGGCAGCGATTCCTTGCGTGACGAGGTAGTCGCGGGCCGCCCGCGCGCGGCGCTCGCCGAGGGCGAGGTTGTACTCGGCCGTACCGCGTTCGTCGGCGTGGCCTTCGATCAGCAGCATCGTGTCGGCGTTGTTCCGCAGGTAATCGGCGTTGGCATCGAGGATCTTGGCATCGGCTGGACGGATCAGCGCCCGGTCGAAGTCGAAATAGACCTGCTGGACCTCGGGGACCACCACGAAGTCGCTGGGCACCGGCCGTACGGTCTCGACCGGCGGTGCTGGCGTAGTCTCGGCGGCCGGAGGCGGCGCGGCCACCTGAGGTTCGGGGGGCTTCGGCGGTTCAGGCGCAACGGGCACCGGTGCTGGGCGCGGCGGCGGCGGGACGACGGCGAC
>MNEG01000121.1:0-23992 GCA_001917585.1 Candidatus Rokubacteria bacterium 13_1_40CM_68_15 | reverse complement strand
TCGATCGCGAAGCCCTGGCCGCCCAGCTCGTGCTTCATGGTGAGACTGTTGCCGGAGACGTCGAACTGCACTCGGGCGCCGGTGAGACCGCCGCGGCGCAACGAGATCGGCACCGACTCCGCAGCGGAGGTTCCTTCGAAGACGAGGCGGCCATACCCGTGTGAGCCCCGCTGCACGAGCTCGGCGGACGCGTCTTCATTGCGCGGGATGTCCACGATCCCGTAGCCGATCCACTTCCCGGCCCACTTTCCGGAGACGTCGAGCCGGCCCGAGCTCACCGGCGGTGCGATCACCGGTGGCGCAGTCGCCGTCGTCCGCCTCGCCGTCCGCGACGAGCAGCCCGTCGCGACGAGCGTGACGGCGATCATCAAAAGTCCGATTCGTCGCATGCCGCCCTCCTTGGCTTACGACAATAGCAACAAACCTGCCAGAAATCGGCCAACCTTTTGCGCGATTTCGACGTGAAACGCACAGCGCGAAGGTGCTAAGACGCGACAAGTTGAGCGGAGAGGTGACAAGTCGGCATCACCCCAATCGCTTGGGGGCGCGAGCTCAGTCGAACGCCGTGAACAGCGTCGCGAGCCGCTCCAGACCGTCGATGAGTCCTGGCCCGGGACGCTTCACCAGTCCCGCCGGAATCTCGTAGACGTGTCCAGACTTCACCGCGGCAAGTCGGTCCCAGCCGTCGCGCGTGCCCAGATCGGCGGGCGGAGTGCTGCCCGGCCAGGCGGCGATGACGATGATGTCCGGATCGAAGCGAAGGACGGTGGCGGCATCCAGGCGCGGCCATTCCACGCGCGCGCGGCCGCCGAGGTTCACGCCGCCGGCCTTCATGATCAGATCGTCGACGAAGCTCTGCGGGCCGCCGGTGTAGCCATCGGGTGAGAGCTCGAGATACACGAGCGGTCGCACGCGACGGCGCAGGGTCAGTTCGAGAACCGCGGCGACGCGCGCCCGGCAGCGAGCGAGACGACGCGGCGACGACGAGATCGGGCGAGAGCGCGACCACGGCGTCGAGATCCACGTGTTTGAACCCGCCGACGCGGGGTACCCCGCGCAGCTCGGGCAGGTCCGAGTGTTCCTCGACGCCGACCAGACGATCGAGCGCGCCCAGCGCGCTCAGGCACTCGGTGCACGCCGGCGCCAGGGAGACGATGCGACCGGCGCCCCGATCGAGCGGCATCGGGCGCGCGAGATCGTCGACGGTGAAGCGAGCGGTCACTCGAGCGTCGTCAGATCGGTGAGCGAGTCGAGGATGCGATCGGGTACGGCGAGAGCGTCCGACGGGAGGCCCTGCCGCGGACGGTCGAGCCAGGCCGCGCGCACGCCCACCTGCTGGGCGCCGAGCACGTCCCAGACGAGGTGGTCACCCACCATCCACGCATCGCGGGGACTGGCGCCGAGCACGTCGAGCGCGTGACGGAACACACGCGCATCCGGCTTGCCGCAGCCGAACTCGCCCTCGATCACCACGACGTCGAAGAAGCGCGCGAGATCCCAGCGTGCGATCTTCTCGCGCTGCATGCCGGCGTCACCGTTGGTGACCAGCCCGAGCGCGACGCCCCGCGCACGCAACCGCTGGAGCGCGGGGACGGCGTCAGGAAAGAGTGACCACGTCGCGCGGCGGCGCGCGGCGAAGTCGGCGGCCACGCGCGCGGCCAGGCCGTCGCGGAGGCCCCCGCAGCGCTCGAGCGCGCCTTCCACGATCTTGCGCCACGCGCCCAGCATGTCGGTGCGCTCGCGCCGGTGACGCTCCGGATCGCTCCAGAACCACGCGCCCACGTCACGGATGGCTCCCCGCAGGGCGTCGGCATCCACGCCGGCTGGCCCGGCGACGGTCGCGCACGCTTCCGACCAGCAGCGAGCGGCCTCGCCGCTGTAGTCAAGGAGCGTATCGTCGAGATCGAAGAGCACGACGTTCACACGGGCCATCCCTCACGGGTGTAGCCCATGTGCCAGAACATCCACTCGTAGCGGCTGGTCGTCGTGAAGTGGCGGCTCATCTGCCGCCGCTCCTCGGCCCCGACGCGGCCGGCGATCTCGTTGGTCGCATCGAGCACGGCCTGGACGACGGCGCCGAAATCGGCGGAGGCGTACGTACCGATCCAGCGCGTGTAGAGCGGATCGCGCGACCCCGCTCGCTCGAGCGCCTTCCCGACCTCCCAATAGATCCAGTAGCACGGCAGCAGCGCGGCCACCGCCTCGTGGAACGGCGAGCCGTACGCCGTGGCGAGCAGATAGCTGCAGTAGGCCAGGTTCGTCGGCGCCAGCGGCGTCGCCGCCACGTCCGCCGCGGTCAGCCCGAACTCTTTGAAGAAGGACTCGTGCAGCGAGCGCTCCACGCGCAGCGCCCCCGCCGCGTGCTCGTTGAACATGATGATCCACGCGTCTTCGGGGGCCCGCGCCCCGGCCAGCGACAGCGCACGAGCGAACTCGCGCAGGTAGAGCGCGTCCTGCACGGCGTAGAACTGGAAGGCGGGGCGAGGCAAAGAGCCGTCGGTGAGGCCGCGCACGAAGGGATGGCGGAGGATCGCAGCATAGATCGGCTCGATCCCTCGCCACAGCTCCTCGGTGAAGGCCATGGCCGTATCATACGGCACCGGGAGGAACGACCATGCTGGAGCTGGGACTCAAGGGCAAGGCGGCGATCGTGACGGGGGGCAGCGAGGGGCTCGGCCGCGCCACCGCGGATCGGCTGGCGCGCGAGGGTGTACGGGTGGCGATCTGCGCGCGGCGGAAGGACGTGCTGGAGCAGACGGCGGAGGCGATCCGCCACACGACGGGGGGCGAAGTCTTCGCCCAACCGGCGGACGTCACCCGCCCCGATGACGTGGAGGCCTTCGTGCGGGCGGTGGTCGGCCGCTTCGGCGGGGTGGACATCCTGGTCAACAACGCGGGGACCTCGGCGGCGGCCGGCTTCGAGAAGGTGGACGACGCCGCCTGGCAGACCGACATCGATCTGAAGCTGATGGCCGCCGTACGCTTCTGCCGGCTCGTCATTCCGATCATGAAGCAGCGCGGAGGCGGGCGCATCGTCAACGTGACCACGATCGGCGGCAAGGCGCCCCGGCCACAGGCGCTGCCGACCAGCGTGACCCGCGCGGCGGGGATCAATCTCACCAAGTCGCTGGCCCTCGAGTACGCGGCCGACCGCATCCTCGTCAACACGGTATGCCTCGGCATGGCCAAGAGCGTCCAGCTCGCCCGGCGGGCCAAGGACGGCGATCTCGAGGCCCACTGGCGGGAGCTGGGCAAGCGCGTACCGGTCGGCCGACTGGGCGAGCCCGAGGAATTTGCCGACCTGGTGGCCTTCCTCGTGTCCGAGCGGGCCGGCTACATCACGGGCAGCGCGGTGAACTTCGACGGCGGGGCGTCGGCCGTCGTGTAGCGGCGACCGTCGCGGGCTTTTCACAACCGCGGCGCTGCGGGGTTATACGGGTTAATGGGTCAACAGCCCTTCGAGACCATCCTGGAAGCTCATCATGCGGAGATATATCGGTATCTCCGCCGCGTAACCTCGCGCGCCGCCGAGGCAGACGACCTGTCTCAGGAGACGTTCCTGCGCGCCTATCGCGCGTATCGCGCCCTCCCCTCGGACGCCAACGTCCGGGCCTGGCTGTTCACCATCGCCACCAACCTGGCCCGGAACCACTTCCGCTCTGAGGGGCGCCGAAGCCGCGCCCATGCCGCGGTCACCGTCTCCCGGAGCGTTCTCGACGATGGGGCCGGGCCAGAGGGCGAAACTCTGTTCAACGAGACACGGGCACGAGTCGAAGCGGTGGTGGAGCGGCTGCCGCTTCGCCAGCGCCTGGCCTTCATCTTGAGAAAGATCCACGACGTCGACTACGAAGTCATTGCGCGCAGCCTCGATTGTTCGGCCGAGACGGCGCGGGCCCACGTCTTTCAGGCCCTCCGCAAGATCCGCCACAGCCTGGGCGAGCCGCCCCAGATGGAGATCCAGCGATGAATCGACCGCGCGTGTGCTCCGATATCGAGCCCGAGATCGTCGCCAGCGCGACCGGCGACTCTGATCCTGTCACCGACGAGCGAGTGCAGCGCCACATCGGCCGCTGCGCGCCCTGCGCCGGGGAGTACCAGCGGTACCGAGCCATCGAGGGCGTCGTCGGAGCCATCCGGCGAGTTCCCGCCCCGATGGCGGCCGCCGGACGGGCGCGAAAGCGCCTCGAGGCGAGCCTCCACGGACTTCGTCACCGCACCATCGCTTACCGCATCTTCCCCTCCCCGCTGGGCCAGATCCTGATTGGACAATCGGAGCAGGGTGTCTCGCTGGTCGAGTACCTGGGTCCGCGTGGAGACGTTCGACATTCGCGACTGGCCCACACGCGCGGCGTGGAGCCCGTCGAGGATGGCGCCGAGGTCGAGGCCCGCTACCGGGAGCTGATGGAGTACGTCGAGGGCAAGCGCACGCGGCTCGAATGGCCGCTCGATCTCCGGCTCGTCCGCAGCGATTTCCACCGACACGTGCTCTCGGCTACGGCCGAAATCCCGTATGGCGCCGTGACGTCGTACGCCGGGCTCGCCTGCCAGGTCGGGAAGCCGACGGCGGCCCGGGCGGTCGCGCAGGCCCTGCGATGGAATCCGCTCCCGATCGTCATCCCCTGCCACCGTGTCGTCGGGACGTCGGGCGCGCTCACCGGCTACGCCGGCGACAAGATCGGGCTCAAGCAACAGCTCCTCAGCACCGAAGGCATTCGCACGCAGAAGACGACCATCCCGCGAAATTCCATGTACGTCTCCGTTCCCGGTGAGACGTTCTACTGCCTGCCATCGTGCTCCTGGATTCCCACCGCCGAACACCCGCATCGGTTCATCTTCTTCGGGACACGGGAGCGGGCGGAGGCGGCCGGCCGAACGGCCTGCGGCGATTGCCGTCCCGATCTCCACCCGCTGACGAACTAGCTCACGATTTCACGCCGGCCTCCGCCCGGGGTTTTCCCAGGTAAGGAGGCAACTATGCTGCAGCTGCTGGCCGCCATCGCCATCGCCCTCGTTCCGTTCGTGGTCGTCGCCGGCCTGCTCGTCGTCGCCGAGCGCGTTCAGCGCCGTCGCGAACGCGTCACGGCCCGACAGGTCTCGATCACTGACGCCATTCACCAGGAGCTGGGCGCCGTCGTGGCCCCGACCGTCGAGAAGTCCGCGTGGGGGCCGTGGCGTGTCGTGATTCCGGTGCGCTTCGAGGATCCCAGCTTTGCCAGCGACGTGCTCGCGGTGGCGCACCGTGCGCTGGCTGGATCGGCAGCGCCGTTCCAGATCGTCCTGGTTCCGCAGGCGGCGCGGGGGCGGCACTGATGGAGTACAACGAGTACGCCACTCGCGTGCTGATCAGGCAGCGTCACGCCGAGCTCCAAGAGGCGGCCCATCGCGAAGCGCTGGTGCGGCTGGCCAAGGCGGGGAAGCCGCAACGCCCGGCACTCCGCGTGGCGCTCGGCACCAGGCTCATCCGCTGGGGCGCCTGGCTCTTGCGCGAGCGATACCCGAGCGCTTCGGCGCATTGAGGTCGGAAGCGCCGCAGCTCGGCGGGCGGCGTGACGTCCACGGAGCGAGGATGCCCGAGGCCCGGAGGCATGACCGTCCGGGCCTCGGGCCGGATGGGCGTCAGAACGTCACGACGCTGCGCGCCACCTCGCCCCGCTCGAGTGCGGCGTACGCCTCGTTGATTTCCCTGAACGGATACGTGCGCGTGAGCAGCTCGTCGAGCTTCAGCTTCCCTGCACGGTAGAGGGCGATCAGCTTCGGGATGTCGATCGCGGGTCGGCTCGAGCCGTACACCGAACCCGTCAGCACCCGCTCCTCGTACACGAGCGTCATCACCGGAACGGAAATCTCCATCGCCATCGGCGCGACGCCGACGACGACGCACACGCCGCGCTTGGCCAGGCAGTCGTAGGCCTGGCGCATCGTCTTGGGCAGGCCGATGACCTCGAACGCGTAGTCGACGCCCCGGCCACCGGTGAGCGCGCGCACCGCCGCCACCGGATCGCCGTCGGAGGCGTTCACGACGTGGGTCGCCCCGAACTGGCGCGCGTACTCGAGCTTCCTCGGCACCAGATCGACGGCGATGATCTTCTCGGCGCCGGCGATGGCGGCGCCCTGGATCGCATTGAGCCCCACGCCGCCGGCGCCGAAGACGACGACGCTTCCGCCCGGCTTCACCTTGGCGCAATTGACCACCGCGCCGTAGCCGGTGATGACGGCGCAGCCGAGCAGCGCCGCTTTGTCGAGCGGCAAATCGTCGGGGATCTTCAGCACGGCCTTCTCCGGTACGACCGAGTATTCCGAGAAGGTCGACACGCCGGCGAAGTGCTTGATCTCGCGTCCGCTCAGCGAGAAGCGCGTCGTGCCATCGAGGAAGCGCCCGGTCATGCGCACCTGCAGGCCGGCGTTGCAGAGCGCGGGCCGCCCGTCGCTGCAGAACTCGCAAACGCCGCACGACAGCCGCCACAGCGGGATCACGTGATCGCCCGGCTTGAGCGACGTGACGCCCGACCCGACGTCGGCGACGACGCCGGCGCCCTCGTGGCCAAGGATGGCGGGCAACGACGCCACCAGGTGCCCGGTCATCGCGTGCAGATCGCTGTGGCACACGCCACCGGCCGCCATGCGGATCAATACCTCGCCGGCTTGCGGGGCGGCCACGTCCACGTCACACAGCTCCAGGCGCTTGCCGACCTCGAAGAGCACTGCGGCCTTGGCCTTCATCTGAGGTCCTCCTTGTGAATGTCGGCCAACCAACTTCTGACGGCGTCAGAGAAGGCAGCCGGATCGTCCAGGATGAGGTGGTGCCACGCGTCGTTCACTTCGACGAAGCTCGCCCGCTTCAGGGCGGCGACCACGCGTTCGCCGGCGTCCCGGGGCATGACGACGCTGCCTTCGCCCCGGACGACGAGCGTCGGGCACTGGATACGCGGCAGCACGGCCCAGGGGTCGAGGGGCGGGTGGAGGAAGCCCTGGCGATCGAACGCGAACGTGAACATCCCGTCTCGGCTCTCGACGACACCGGTCTCGGCGAGGTGACGCAGGACGTCCGACGGCGCGCGCGTCTCGGGCGGTGTCAGTCGAAAGCGGCCGACCGCGTCGTCACGGCTCACGAACGACAGCGCCGGGCGCTCGGCCATGGCGCGGGCCCGCTCGGACATGGTTTGGGTCCAGCCCGTGAGCATGTCGCCGATGACGAGCGCGGCGACCCGATCGGGGTGACGCGCGGCGAGCGTCGACCCGACGTACGCTCCCATCGAGTGACCGACGACGATCGGCGCCTGCCAGCCGAGGACATCGAGCACCGCGAGGGCATCGGCCACGTAATCATCGAAGTGATAGGCGGGCGGCACGGCATGCCCGCTCTGGCCATGACCCCGGAAATCGAGTGCCATGATGTGGAAGGCGTCCTCCATCAGCGCGGCCGCTCCGTCCCACCAGTGGCTGTGAGCGGCCAGCGAATGGAGCAACAGAATGGCGGGCCGGCCGCGGGCGCCCCACTCCCAGGCCGCGAGCCGCACGCCACCGGCCTCGATCGCTCGCGCAGCGCCGCACCTAATCACGGCCGGCTCCGGTCGCCCGGGCTGCTACAGCCACTGGCAGCAGTCTTGCTCTTTCCGAGCAGCGCATGGCCTTGCCCGAGCGGGAGCTTCAGCGAACACTTCGCGACGTCATCATCGAGACGATGCACGCGTGGTCGCGCGACGTGCTGGAGCGACCGCATCGCGGCTTCGGCGGCCTGCCCACCCGCCCGTTCGCCCGCGCGGCAAGGCTTAAGGGCACGATCGACTGGCAAGTTCATCCCTTCGACGTGCGCGACCCGCTGGACGAGGACGGTGAGCTGATGACGATGATCGCCGCGTTCTCGAGCGACACCGCCTACGAGACGCTCTTCGTCATTCACCCTGATCGGCGCGCGATGTCGGCCACGGCGCTGGAGGCATTCGTGGCCCGGCTCAACGCGAGGCTGGCCGGCCTCCCGGCGCTGGCCGACCTCCGCGTGTTCGAGGCGCACCCTGAGAGTCACTTCAGCATCGGCGGCGTGCTGCCGCGCGTCTCGCCGTTCCCGAGCTTCCAGGTCCTGAGCCATTCGCTTCTCAAGAGGGCATCGGATTCACTGCGGGGCTCCGGCTACTACGACCGCTTCTCGCCGGAGACGTTGCGCGCCCTCGGCCTGCCGAGGGAGTGACCTTACTCTAGCCGCTCGCGCTGCACCAGCGGCTCGAGCCGCGCGACGGCCAGCGCCGCCACCACGACGATCACGCTCAGAACCCGCCAGGCCCAAGCGTAGTCTCCGCTCACGTGCAGCACCGTGCCGAACACGAGCGGCCCCGCGAGCACGCCCGACCACGCGAAGACGACGGCGACGCCGGTCAGGAGCCCGGCGTAACGCGGGCCACCGACCTCCGCCACGAGGGCGAAGTACAGCCCGACCCAGCCGAACGCGCCGGCGCCAGCCAGGAACGCCAGCGGCGCCGTCAGCACGATCGGCACGACGGCCCCGAGCGAGAGCACGACGTAGGCAGCGGCTCCGGTGAGAGCCGTGACGACAACCCCGGGCCGCCGGCGGCCTCCAAAGAACCGGTCACTCGCGAAGCCCCACACCAGCCGCGCGAGCGTGCCGCCGAGCTGGGCTAGCGCCAGGAGCTGCCCGGCCGCCACCGGTGACACGTCGAACGTCTCGCGCGCGTAGAGCGCGAGGTACGCCAGGAGTGAGGCCTGGGCGAGCGAGAGCAGGAAGCCGGCGGTGAACACCACGAGCACACCGCGACGGCGCAGCACCACGCCGAGCTCGCCGAGACGCGGACGCTCCTCAGGAGCGCGGACGGCAGCCAGCGACGGCGGGCGATAAAAGGCCATGACGGCGACGGCGGAGGCGAGCGAGAGCAGGCCCGCCACGATGAAGGCGTCGCGCCAGTCCAGGCGAAGCGCGATCGGCGGCAACAGCAGGGAGCCGAGGATACCGCCCACCGTGAGGCCCGTCTGCTTGATGCCCATGGCCATGCCGCGCTCGCGCGCGGGAAACCATTCGACGATCGCGCGTCCCGTCGCCGGATTGGCGACGCTGAAGCCGAAGCCAGCCAGGACCAGACAGCAGAGCATGAGAGGCAACGAGCCGGTGAGCGCGACGAGTGCCACCATCACGCCGGTGAGCGCCTGACCGAGCGCGAGCGTCTTGCGCACGCCGAGCAGGTCGGTGAGCCAGCCCGCGGGCAGGGCCATCAGCACGCCGCCCAGGTAGACGGCGGGCAGGAAGAGCCCGACCTGGGCACGTGAAAGGCGTAACGACTCGAGGAGGAACGGCGCCAGCGGCGCGACGGCGAGCGCCGACAGCGCACTCAGCGCGAAGGCCGCGGTCACGAGCGCGAGCGCGGCCCAGCGCGAGGTCAGGAGCGCGGGTCTCTTACCCCAGCCCAGCCGCCTTCAGAGCGGAGTCGATCTGGGCCGGGAAGAAGCCAACCAGCCGCTGCTCGCCGATGAGGATCACGGGCAGTGACATGACGCCCATCTCGATCAGCTCTTGGCGCGCCTCGGGCATGCGGCTGAGATTCTTCTCCGTGTAGGTGATGCCTTTTCGCGATAGATACTCCATCGCCTTGTGACAGCCCGTTCAGCCAACGTTGCTGTAGACGGTCACCAGCGCCGCCATGCGTCCCTCCTCGAGGGGATCGGCGTTCACCGCCGACCCAGAGTGTACACTGCTCGCGGTGTCCACCGTGTCCGCTCCCGGCGCTGCCCATCCTGTCGCCGGCCCCGTCGATGTCGCCCGCTCCACCGTCATCACCGTCGGCATCGGTGAGACGCTGATCCAGTTCGGCCTCACGCCCGTCGTCGCCGTGATTCCGGGCCTCGCCAGCGCGCTCGGGGTCGGTGGAGCCGACGCCGCCTGGATCCTGACCGTCTTCATCCTGGCGCTGGCCGGCACGCTGCTCGTGTGCGGCCGTCTCGGCGACCTGATCGGCCACCGCCGAATGTTCGGCTTCGGCACGCTCGTGTACGCGTTCGGCGCCATCCTCGGTGGACTCTCGCCCGGTCTTGGGATGCTGCTCGTGGCCCGCGCGCTTCAGGGCGTCGGCGCGGCGATGGTGTCGGGCAACAACCTGGCCATTCTGACCGCGGCCGTGCCCGTGGAGCAGCAGGGTCGCGCCATCGCCGTGGTCGCCACGACCGCGTCGGTCTTCGCCGTCGTCGGCGCCGGCTTCGGCACGCTCGTGCTCGCTCTCGGCGACTGGCCGCTGCTCTTCCTGGCTCCGGCGCCGCTCGCGCTGTGGGCGGCGTGGCGCTCGCGCCACCTGCCCGATGCCGCGCGGCGTGAGCGGGGCAGCGTGGACTGGATGGGCGCCGGGCTGCTCGCCGTCACCATCACCGTGCTCGCGATCGCGCTCAACCATCCGCACGGCACGACGCCCTCGAGCGTGATGCCCGTCTTCCACGTCGTCCTGCCCGTGATCGCGCTGGGCGCCGCCGCACTGTTCGTGCTGCTCGAGCGACGACGGACCGAGCCCTTGATGGACTGGCGCCAGCTCCGCCACGGCGGCTTCGCCGCCGCCATCGGCGTCAACACCGTCCTTCATCTCACCATGATGGCCACGATGTACCTGGCGCCGGTCCTGGTCGTGCGCGGGCTCGGGCGCTCGACGACCGCCGGCGGCATGCTCATGGTGATGGTGCAGATCAGCGCGATCGCCACGACGTTCCTCGGCGGCTGGCTCTACGACCGCACACGCGCGCCCTGGCTGCGCCCTTCCGCGGCCGGCATCCTCACCGCCGGCTTCGTGCTCTGGGCGCTCTCCGGCGTTGCCGGCTCCTACGCCGCGATGCTCGCCGTCGGGCTCTTCACCGGTCTCGGTACCGGAGTGCTGCTCGCCGTGAACAACACCGTCATCATGGGCACCCTGCCCGACGACTTCCGGGGGGTCGCGTCAGGGATGCTCGAGACGACGCGCCACTTCGGCCATGCCTTCGGCGTCACCATTCCCACGGCGATCCTGAGCCTGGTCGTGGCCGGGCTTGCGGGAGCCGGCGGCGACGACGCGGCCCTCCGCTGGGGATTCTTCTGGTCGTGTCTCGGCATGGCCGCTGTCGCCGGGATCGGCGTCGTGCTCGCGCTCGTTCCCGGCGGGTGGAAAGGCCACGCGGTGAAATGACCAGCGGCAAATGCCCAACGTTCGTTCCAGCATGACCGACGGCCGCGGAAGAGGCCGTCAGCAAGACAGTTAACCGACCGAGTTCGCACGCGATTCCGGCCCCATCGTTGGGCGAGCCCGAGCCGCGAGGTCTGGCACCCGGGTTGCTCTGATTCACGGTCCAATGGGGAAACACGTGGGCTCGGTCGGGAGGCTCCTCGGCTGGCAGCGGGACGCCGCCCTGACGCGGCAGTTCGCGGTGCTGAGTCTGGTCGTCATCGGCCTCATCACCGTGGCGTTCTGCGCCGTGATCTCTCACTCGCTGCAGTACGACCTCCTGGATCGGGAGTGGAGCACGACCGCGGATTTCGTCCGAACGGAAGCCGTCCAGACTCTGAGGGCACGCGACTTTGAAGCCCCCGAGACCCCGGAGGCCCAGGCGCGCTTCCTGACGTTCTACCAGCGCACGGTGGTCATGCCGGAGATCATCAGGGTGAAGATCTACGACGCGAAGATGCGCGTCGTGTGGTCCGACGAGGCCCGGCTCGTCGGCCAGGCGTTCCGCGACAATCCCGAGCTCAGCGCCGCGTTGACCGGCCACACGGCCGTCAACCTCGAGCGTCTCAGGAAGGGCGAGAACATCTACGAGCCCGATCAGGCCAACCTCGTGGAGGTCTACGTCCCCATCGTCTTCGAGATGGGCGGGCCCGTTGTCGGGGTCGTGGAGGCGTACAAGCGCCCCATCCGCGTGTTCACCAACATCCGACGCGGACAGATGACCGTGATCACCACCGCGCTGGCCGGAGGCACCGGGCTCTACGTCTCTTTGTTCTGGATCGTCCGGCGCGCGGCCCGGCGGATCGACAGCCAGCGGCGGGCGCTGGAGAGCCAGACGCGTGAGCTGGCGGCGGCCAACGACGAGCTGCGCTCGGTGCAGCAACAGCTCGTGGGCGCCGAGCGCATGGCGGCGATCGGCGAGGTGGTCGCCGCCGTTGCCCACGGGATCCGGAACCCGCTCGCCAACATCCGTGCCTCGGCGCAGGTCGCGCGGCTCGATTGTGGCCAGTGCGAGGCATCGCCGCAGAGCGGCCGGAGCCTCGGCAACATCATCGGTGAGGTGGACCGACTGGAAGCGCGCCTGCGCGACCTTCTGCGCTCGGTCCGGCCCGCCGACCGCCAGACCGTGCCCTTCGACATCAACGCGGTGGTGCGCGCAGCGGTCCGGGCCACGGCTGGGCGCATCGAGGAGGCGGGGCTGTTCGTCGACGAGCAGCTCGCGCCAGCCGTGCCCCTGACCTTCGGCGATCCGGCCCTCCTCGAGCAGGTCTTCATCAACCTCATCGCCAACGCGGTCGAGGCCACGCCCAAGGGCGGGACCATCACGCTGACGACTCGCGCGCACGCGCGAGCGGACGGCGCGCCGGAGGTCATCGCGGAGGTTCACGACACCGGACCCGGCGTTCCCGCCGCCGAGCTGCCGAAGATCTTCGAGCTCTTCTACACGACGAAGTCCCAGGGCAGCGGCCTCGGGCTCGCGATCGTCAAGAAGTTCGCCGAGGCCCAGGGCGGGCGCGTCACGGTGGCGACTGGCTCTGGCGGCGGCGCGAGCTTCGCCGTCACCCTGCCTGCGGACAGGAAGACCTGAGGGAGATCGGGCTTGCGGCGGGCGCGCGAGATCGCCGTCTGGCGAATCTCGCGCGCCGCCTGATTGGTTACCGCGGGGCGGCTGCCGCCCGCGTGTCCTTGGACTTGAGCTCGTTTCGCACGGACTTGACGCCGGACACTCCGCGCGCGAGATCGGCGGCCCGGTTGCGGGCCCGCGCGTCGGGAACGCTGCCCTTCAGAGTGACCATGCCGGCGTCCGCGCGTACGGCGATGTCGGCCTCGCGGAGCATCGCATCGGTCTCCAGTCGGTTCTTCACCGACTGCTTGATATCACCGTCGCGTGCGTCCACGATGCGCCGCTGCCCCTCGGGGACGACCTGCAGGACGTTGTTGACGCCGCGCACGCCGTCGGTCCCGCGCGCGACCTGCTCGGCGGCCAATTTCTCCTCGACCGTCCTCACCTTGCCGCGCAGCGTGACGACGCGATCGTCGGTGTCCACGGTGACCGCGGTCGCCTTCACCCGCTTGTCGGCGAAGAGCCGCGCCTTCGTCTTCGATGTGAGCCACGTATCCTTGACCGGCGACTGATCGGCCATGGCCAGACCCGGCCCCCACACCATGCCGGCGATTGCCATGCAAATCCCAAAGCGCTTCATGGTCCGCCTCCTCTCGTCAGCGACCACTGCGGCCAGCCTTCTCAGGCCTGTCCATCCGCACCGGCTTGCTGTCCATGTTCTCGACCTTGTCGCCCCGCTCCATCTTCTCGCCCCGGTCCTTCGCGACCTTGTCACCGCGGTCCAGGCGCGCCACCTGCTTCTCGGCCCGCTCCACTTCGGCCCGCACGCGACCGAGCTTGAGGCCCAGGTCCTGAGCGATGCGCCCCCAGCCCTCGCCACCCGCTCGCTTGGCGAGAATCTGATCGAGGGCACGCTGCTGGGTGAGGCTCTTGTCCTGCTTCATCAGCTCCTGCGAGAGCGCCAGAGCCACGGTCGCTTCACCGAAGCCGATACGGCGATTTCGCAGACTCGTCACGACCGACGGATCGACTTTGAATTGCTTCGCGATGGTGTCGGTGATCCGCTTCTGACCTTCGGGTGACATCGCCTTGGCGGCACCGGCGTCGATTTCCTTCGCCTCGGTTTGCAGCCGCTCGGCGTGCTTCATCTCGCCCGGGTCGACCGGCCGCGTTGGCTGCGCGGCGGCGACGCTGACGAACAGGAACGCGAGGGCGCCTGCCTGCGCTGCGAAAACCATGGAAGCCTCCCCGGCAGGCTGACTCCTCGCCCACCGGGGACCCCTCAAAGCAGCGGCTATGCCAGGCCCCAAACACCCGAAAACTCGGCGATGCCACCCTGCCGAGGACGGCTTGTCAGTGACAAGGCGGCGCGGCCGTCGCGGCGATGACACACCCGCTTGACGTTGACAGTCGCCCGCGAACCAAGTACAGAACCCAAACCGTGGACTATTTGGACCGAGCCAGGGAGCTGAGTCCCCGCGTCGCCGTCGCCGCCCCCCAGATCGAGCGTGACCGCCGGATCCCAGAGGCCCTCCTTGACGCGCTGCATGACGCCGGATTCTTCCGGTTGCTGTTGCCGCGGAGCTTCGACGGCGGCGAGCTCGATCCGGTGACGTTCACGCTGGTCATCGAGGAGATCGCCAAGGCTGACGCGAGCACGGCGTGGGTCCTCTGCCAGACGGCGGGCTGCTCGATGACGGCGGCGTACGTGCCGCCCGACGTCGCACGCGACATCTTCGGCGATCGTCGTGCGGTGATGGCGTGGGGTCCGGGACCCGGCGCGCGCGCCGTCGCGACCGACGGCGGCTATCGCGTGACGGGCACGTGGAGCTTTGCCAGCGGCGGCCGCCACGCCACGTGGTTCGGCGGCTATTGCCCGATTTACGAGCCCGACGGCACGCCGCGCCGGCACGCGGACGGCGGCCACGAGGGGCGGACGATGCTGTTCCCGGCCAGCAGCGCGCGGATGACCGACGTCTGGCACGTCATCGGTCTGCGGGGAACGGCCAGCGATTCGTACTCGGTGAGCGATCTCTTCGTGCGGAAGGAATATTCGATGGCGCGGGACGACGCGTCCGAGCGTCGCCAGCCCGGCGCGCTCTACTGCTTCCCCATCGTCAACCTGTTCGCCTCGGGCTTCGCCGGGGTCGCGCTCGCCATTGCCCGCGCCTCCCTCGACGCTTTCGTGGCTCTGGCCCGTGACAAGACGCCGCGAGGCATGAGCCGCACGCTGCGTGAGAGTGCCGCCGTCCAGGCGCAGGTGGGACAGTGCGAAGCGCAGTTACGATCCGCGCGCATGCTGCTCCTGCAATCGTTGGAAACCATCTGGCGCGACGTGGGCGGTCAGGGTGTGCTGAGCCTCGACCAGCGTGTGACCATCCGCATGGCGGCGACGAACGCCATCCAGAACGCGAAGGACGTGGTCGACGTCGTCTATCACGCCGCCGGCGGGACGTCCGTCTTCCAGAGCAACGCGTTCGAGCGTCGCTTCCGCGACATGCACACGGTGACCCAGCAGCTGCAGGGCCGCCTGTCACACTTCGAGACGGTGGGTCAGCACCTGATGGGGCTCGAGCCCGACACGACCTGGCTGTAGGCGCGATGAGGGCTGTAGGCGCGATAGGGGCGGACCGGTCCGCCCCTATCGACGCCCTGCTTCAGGTCTACCGGGCGGCGATCTTGTGCCAGGTCGAGTTCGAGACCTCCGACGTCTGGACCTGAGGAGTGCCGTCGGCCACCTTGGCCACCGCCTTCAGCACGTCCGGGTAGGCGCCGCGCTGGTAGGCGTACGTCTTTCTCCATCGTCTCGGTGAACTGCGACATGCTGTTCGGCTTGAGATGCATTCGCACTGTACGAGCAAACATGGAGACTCCTTCGCGGCTAAGCGGGGGGGGGGATTCAGAGGGTCTGACTTAGTTCAGACGATCCAAAGAGATGAGCAACTGCCCACGTCGCGGCCAGCATGGGCGCATCGGCAGGCGTTGTCAACGGCCTTAGTCTAGCCAGCCCTGGCCACGATGAAGAGTCGGCGGAACGGAAACAGCGTGCGGCCGTCGGCACGTCGCGGATACGCGCGCGCGGCCAGCTCGGCATAGCGGGCCTCGAAGCGGGCGCGATCGGGCTGGTCGAGCGCGTCGAGCAGCGGCTTGAGCCACGTCCCCTTCACCCACTCCTTCACGGGATCGTCGCCTTCCAGTACTTGGAGATACTCGATCTCCCAGATGTCGAGCGCGGCGGCGCGCGGGGACAGGAGATCGAAGTAGAAGCTCGGCTCGGCCACCGGGTTCGGCCTGATAAATGGCTCGACCTTCTCCCGCCACGGTCCGCTGCGGGCCACGTCCGCAATGAGCGTGTGAGACGGCGCGCCGAAGTTCCGCGGCAACTGCACGGCGAGAACGCCGCCCGGGGTCAGCCCGGAGAGCAGCGCGGGGAAGACGCGGCCGTGGTCAGGGAGCCAATGGAGCGCAGCGTTGGAGTAGATGACGTCGGCCGGTCGGGGTGGCCGCCACGTCGCGAGGTCCGCGCGCTCCCAGGTGATCGTCGGCGCCGCGACGGCGGCCTTCGCCAGCATCTCCGCGGACTCGTCGATGCCCGTGATGCGCGCGTTCGGCCAGCGCGCCTTCAGGAGCTGCGTGACGTTGCCGGCGCCGGCGCCGAGATCGTAGATCTCGCGGGGATCTTCGACGTCGACACGATTCAATAGATCGACGGCCGGCCGCAGCCGCTGGCCGGCGAACTTCAGGTACTGCGACGGATCCCAGGGTGTCATTCGAGCACCTCCCCTCAGGGCTCCCGCGAGATGCGCCGCACCCAGTACAGTCGCGCGAGACGGGTCACGCCGTCGGCCGGCACGCGCTGGAGCTTCACCGTCATTCCCTGCACGCCGCTCACGACGCCGTAGCTCTGGAAGAGGCGGATGTGAAAGTCCTCCGGCGCGAAGCCGAGGGTCACGGCCACGTTCACGAACGGCTCGCGGCCCACGACCCGCGCCAGATCGGGGTCCAACCGCCCCGGAGCCGCCATCCTTATATATAGCTCCCAGGCCGCCCAGGCCAGGATGGCCACCGCCAGGAACGCCACGGTCCGGTGCCGCAGGTATCTCACGAGACCGAGACGAGGCCCCAGCGCTCGATGGTGCGGCGCTCGAGCGGCCGCAGCAGCAAGCGGTCGGTGAGCAGCCACAGCAAGCCGATGACGATGATGCCGACCAGGATCGTGTCGCTCTGGAGGAAGTTGGCGCCGTTGTAGATGAGGAAGCCGAGGCCGGTACTGGTGGCGATCATCTCGGCGGCGATCAGGGCGCGCCAGCCGAAGCCGATGGACATGCGGATCCCGGTGACGATACTGGGCAGGGCGCCCGGGATCAGCACCTCCCAGATCACGTCGCGGCGCGAGCCGCCCATCGTCAGCACGGCCTGCTCGAAGATGCGCGGCACCGCCCGTACGCCGACCAGCGTGTTGAAGAAGACCAGGAAGAAGATCGTGTTGAACATGATGAAGGTCACGCTGGCCCAGCCCAGGCCGAACCACGTGATGGCGAGCGGCAGCCAGGCGATGCCGGAGAGCGCGTTGAAGAAGCCGACGATCGGCTCGACCACCGGCGCCAGCCGGCGATTGAGCGCGACGAGCACGCCGAGGCCGACGGCCAGCGGGACACCGGCGACGATGCCGAGGAGCACGCGCCCGAGGCTGGCCGCGATGTCGATCCACAGGGAGCCGTCGCTCGCCAGCTCGATGGCGACGCGGACGACGTCGCCCGGCGGCGGCAGGAAGATCGGCGGCACGACACCCAGGCGCGTCACCAGCCACCACGCGGCGATGAGGACCGCGAACGGCAGCGCGCCGCGCAGCGCGCGATTCACGGCTGTCATCTCTGCACCAGGCCCCAGCGGGCGATCGTCGCTTCCTCCAGAGGACGCAGCAGGAAGTAATCGAGCACGAGCCAGAGCCCGCCGATGAGGCCCATCCCGAGCATGATGCGCGCAGTGAGATGGAAGCTCTGGGCGTTGAAGATCATGAAGCCGAGGCCGTTGGCGCCAACGAGCATCTCGGCGGCGATCAGGGCCCGCCAGCCATAGGCGAGCCCGAGCCGCATGCCGGTCGCGATCGAGGGCAGCGCGCCCGGCAGGACCACGTCGCGGACGATGCGCCACCGGGACGCCCCGAGCGTCCTCAGCGCGTTGACGTAGAGTGGCGGCACGCTCCGCACGCCCAGCAGGGCGTTGAAGATCACAGGAAACAGCAGCGTGTAGTTCACGGCCACCAGGATCGTCCGCTCGCTGAAGCCGAACCACACCAGGAAGAGCGGCAGCCACGCGATGCCCGAGACCGACTGAAAGAAGTTCAGCAGCGGATAGAAGAAGTCCGCGACGCGCCGGCTCATGCCGAGCAGCAGTCCGACCGGGACGCCGACGACGAGGCCGAGCACCGCCGCGGTCAGGATGCGGCGCAGGCTCTCGGCGACATACACGGGAAGGATGCCCTTGCGCACGAGCTCACCGAGCGCGCTCACCACCGCCGTCGGCGGCGGCAGGAAATAGGCGGGCACGGGAAGCGTCGCCGCCATCAGGCTCCACGCGCCGAAGAAGCCGCCGAGGACGACGAGCCACGTCATCACGACCTCGCGCCGGAGGGTCACACTTCCTCCCGCACGAGCCGGAGCACGTGATCCTTGATCCGCGAGAACGCGGGATCCGAGGTGAAGAGCGTCCACGTCCGCTTGGCCCGCGGGATGTTGATCGGCACGAGGGTCTTCACGCGCCCGGGGCGCCGCGAGAGCACGCAACAGCGGTCGCCGAGAAAGACCGCCTCCTCCACGTTGTGCGTGACGAACAGGATGGTCTTACCCGTGGCCTGGGCGATCGCGTTCAGCTCTTCCTGGAGCGTGATGCGCGTCTGCGCATCCACCGCGGCGAACGGCTCGTCCATCAGCATGACCTCGGGATTCGCGGCCAGCGTGCGCGCCACCGCCACCCGCTGCTTCATGCCGCCGGACAGCTCGTGGGGATATTTCGTCTCGAAGCCCTTGAGGCCGACCAGCTCGACGAAGCGCCGCACGGTGGCGGCGCGCTCGCTCCGGGGCACGCGCTGGATCTCGAGGCCGTGGGCGATGTTCCGCTCCACCGTGCGCCAGGGCAGGATGGCGAACTCCTGGAAGACGACGCCGCGATCGTGGCCGGGGCCCTTCACCGGCCGGCCGTCCACCAGCACGGCGCCGCGTGTGGGCGTCAGCAGGCCGGCCAGGATGCCGAGCAGCGTGGACTTGCCGCACCCGCTCGGCCCGACCACCGTGAGGAACTCGCCCTGGGCCACGTCGAGGTCGAGTCCGTCGAGCGCCAGCACCCGCTCGCGGGTGAAGGGATTGACGTACTCGTGACCGAGCCCGGCGAGCGCGATCTTGGCGGGCACGCGCTCAGGGCACCGGCTTGAGATCCGCGAAGAGCTCCGGGTGCTCCTTCATCACCTTCTCGATGAACCGCGGCTCCATTCCCTGCTGCCACGGCAGCGCCGTGCGCAGCTTCTTCTGCTCGATCAGGATGCGAACGTTCTCCTCCCACGCGGCGATCGTGTGACGCGTGATCCGGGGATCGAACGTCAGATTGCGGATGGCGGTCTTGGCCACGGCGAAGTCGAGACCCGGGATCCACCGCGTGGCGATCTCGGCGCCCTCGTCGAGGTGTTGTCGCGTGTACTGGGTGGCTTCGGCGAACGCCAGCACGAAGCGCTCGACGAGCTGCGGGTCTTTTTCGATGATGTCGTTCCGGAAGCTGATGTTGATGTAGTAGCCGACGTAGCCGCCGCCGCGCGA
This sequence comes from Candidatus Rokubacteria bacterium 13_1_40CM_68_15, assembly GCA_001917585.1. GTDB lineage: Bacteria > Methylomirabilota > Methylomirabilia > Rokubacteriales > CSP1-6 > 40CM-68-15. The sequence continues at coordinate 4,439 of MNEG01000121.1, read as the reverse complement.
GACGAGCTGGGCGTCGGGCACCTTGGCGCCGATCAGCGAGCCGTATGGCTCCCAGATGGCGATGGCGTCAACGCTGCCTCCCTGGAGCGTGGAGACCGCGTTGCCGGGCATCACGTTCAGCAGGGTCACGCGCTCGCGCGCGATCCCTTTCTTCTTCAGGGCGGCCCCCAGGTACTCGTCGGCGGTGCCACCGACCGGCGTGCCCACGCGCTTGCCGGCGAGATCCTCGAGTCTGGTGATGCCGCTGCCCTTCCGCGTCCACACGCTGACGGGCTCGTCGGAGTGCATGGTGGTGCGATCCCCCATGGAGCCCACCACGCCCCTGGCCATCATCCCCCGCTCGACGGCCAGCGGGAAGTTCGAGAAGGCGGCGCCGACGAGCTGCGCCTCGCCGGCCTGGAGCGCCTTCGACATCTCCTGCCCGGTGCTCAGGATCTTCAGCTTCGCGTCGATGCCGTGCTTGAGGAAGATCCCCTTCTCGACGCCGACGAAGCTCGGCACGTGATTCATGTTGTTGCCGATGGCCGCGGTGATCGTCGCCGGCGCCTGGGCCCGGGCGCCCGGCGCGACCACGATCACGACGGCCGCGGCCATCGTGGCGAGGAATCGCTTCATGCGCTCACTTCGCGAGCGGATCGGGGCGCAGCTGGAACTTCACGACCTTGCTCGTCGTCCCCTTGCCGCCTTCGACGTGGAACGGCGTCCTGGTGCTGTAGGTCGCCCACAGCCCCTTGCCCTTCCAGCCCCCATTCGGATCGTCGATGCGTCCGTCCACCCACTTGGTGTAGAAGCCCATCGGATACGGAACGCGCAGGTTCACGAACTGCCCGTTCACGAGGGCGAGCAGCGACTCGTTGGCGTTGCCGGTGGCAATCGGCACGTCCTTGCCGAGGCCGAACGTGTCGAACTGATCGACCCAGGTGTAGTAGCTGGCCTCGGCGCTGCCCGACTCCGTCACGTTCTGCAGCTGGGGGCCAGGGAACGGGTAGAGCGTCCAGCCCTCGGGGCAGTGCTGTCCCGTTGCATTGGGCCCGTTGAGCGGCCCCTTGCACTTGCGCCGGTCGAAGCTCGCCAGATGTCCGCTCGCGAGCGGCGTCCAGGCGACGCCGTTGCGATCGATGTCCATGCCGCGCGGGCCGTATCCCGGCATGGGCGGCTCGAAGACTTCCGCCAGCGCGGTCTCCGGGGGATTCGATCCCGGGTTCAGTCGAATGACGTAGCCGGGGAAGCCGAGGACCGTACCCCAGATCGTCCCGTCGACCGGGCTGACCCCGACTCCATAGAAGGCCGCGATGACCCGCTTGTCCTTCGTGGGATCGACCGGCTGGTTCGGCTCGACGTAGTCGTCGCGCTTGCCGTTGCCGTTGGTGTCGAGGATGAGCGCGGTCCATCCCTGTGACTTCGCCTCGTCACCGGTCTCCTCGAACATCTTCCGATTCAGCCAGCCGATGACGCCACTCTGCGGGCCGCCCGCGCTCGTCCACAGCGTGTGGTTGGCGTCCTCGGCGAAGACCAGGTGGTGGGTCTGGAAGCACGTCCTGATCAGCGTGATCTTTCCGGTCTTGGGATCGTACATGGAGAGATGCCGGTTCGACGTCTCCATCGGGGTGAGCTTCGCCGACCGATGGTCCGAGCCCTTCTTGCAGAAGTCGGGATTGGCGGGCACGCCGACGCGCGACGTGAACCACACCCGTCCCTTCTCGTCGAGCATCGGGTTGTGCATGCTGCTCTGGCTATCCCAGATCGGCTCGGGGCCCCAGTACGGTGACGGGAGCATCGCATTCTGCTTCGACGAGGGCGTGTTGGGATCGCGCACCAGCATCTTCACCTGCGTCGCCTTGTGCTTCACGGGGTCGAGCACCGGGAAGAGATCCGTGCTCTCCTCGGTAGCGCCGTAGATCAGACCGTTGGCGTTGACCCGCGGATTGCGCTTGTCGGTCGAGACCTCGTCGTGGAGGTAGTCCTTGGGCCCGGCCCAGTCCCAGAGCGTGATGACGACGTTGCGCTCCACGCCTTGCGGCCGCGACGGCTGCGCGCCGGGGAGCTCTCCGCCGGCGATCCGGTCCGTCCAGTCACCGAACAACTTCAACGCACGCGGAGGGTCGAGCCGGCCGAGATTGGTGGTCATCTGGATCATCGCCTGCCCGGACTGGATGCGCCGCTGCCACGCCTCGGCGGAGGAATCGAACGTGCCGAGCTCCTTGGGGATCGTGCGCGTCGCCTTGTTGCCGAGCTGGTGACAGGTGTAGCAGCCGTTGGTCTTGACGACGTCCAGCCACTGGGCCTGGCTCTTCACGGCGGCGATCGGGAACTCGCCCTTGTCCGGAACCTTGAGCATCGAATACCAGTAGATCGCCGGATAGTATTCCGCCGCCGCCGCGGGGCTGGGCGCCATCACCGCTCTCAGGTTGAGGACCTTGCCGGGTGAGGTCCGAATCTTCGGCGAGTCGACCAGTCCGTAACCGCGCACCCACACGCTGTAGCCGGCCTTGGGAAGATCGGGCATGAGGTAGCGGCCCTGGTCATCGGTCACGACGATCCTGGCGAACTTGGTGGGCAGGTCCGACGTTTCCGCGATGACCCAGACGCCGGCTTCCGGCCCCTTCACGCTGGTGACGACGCCGCCGAGGTCATTGGTCCCCGGACGGATCGCCGGGTCGGTGGTCTGCTGGGCGCTCAGCCGGCTCTGGCCCGCGGCCAGAAGCACGACGATGACGAGCGCGACCATGCCGAAGTACACGCCCCGTGTCGTCCTCATGTTCGGTTCCTCCTGTCGGTAGTGCCACAGTGAGATTTCGAGGTGCCGACTCGCGACGAGCGTGGAGTATACTCCGCCCACATTTCCCAGGAGGTGCTCGATGTTACGCCGACTGACACTGCTCGCCCTGCTGGTCTTCGCGGTCGTGACGACGGCCTCGGCCCAGTCGCCAACGATGCCGGGAATGCCATCGATGCCGGCCGGCATCGTCATGCTCACGCCCGATGAGATGAAGTGGGGCGATGGCCCCGCAGCCCTGCCGCCAGGCCTGAAGATGGCGATGCTCGAGGGCAACCCCGGACAGCCCGGGCCATTCACCCTCCGGTATAAATTTCCCGCGAATTACAAAGTCCCGGCTCACTGGCATCCGGCCGACGAGCACGTGACCGTCATCTCCGGAACGTTCTATGCCGGCCACGGCTCCAAGCTGAGCGAGGCGGAGAGCAAGGCATTTCCACCCGGCGGCTTCTTCATCGCGACGGCGAAGACGCCGCACTTCGCGTGGTCGAAAGAAGAGACGGTCGTCCAGATCCACGGCGTCGGCCCGTCCGGCATCACGTACATCGATCCCGCGGACGATCCGCGGAAGAAGTAGGGGACCCGATCAAGACATCCCTGCTGACGACCGTCCCCGAGATGATGGAGTGGGGGCTGCGGGGCCCCGCGCTGCCGCGTCGGCGCGCTCTCGGGATGCGCGTCGTCGCGGTGGCGCTCTTCCTCGCGCTGTGGAGCCTCGTCTCCGGGGTCGTCGAGGCGGCGAAGCTCTTCAACCCGATCTTCCTCCCAGGTCCCTGGCTCGTCATGGGCAAGGTGCTGGAGCTGGGATTCAATGGGCAGCTGTGGGCTCACATGGGCGCGACGCTCCAGCGCGTCGCCCTGGGCTTCGGCACCGGCGCCGTGCTCGCGCTCGCGGTCGGTCTGCCCGCCGGGCATTTCGGGTTCGTCCGGAATGCCGTGGAGCCGGTCGTCGAGCTACTGCGCCCGATCCCTCCGCTCGCGATGCTGCCGCTCTTCATCGTGTGGATCGGCATCGGTGAGCCCTCCAAGGTCGGCTTCATCACCTATGCCACGTTCTTCCCGATGTTCCTCACCACCGTCCACGCCGTCCGTCGGATCGATCCGCTCCTCGTGCGCGCAGCGCAGAGTCTCGGTGCCCGGCCGCGCCAGCTCTTCTTCCGGGTCCTGCTGCGGGCGGCGCTGCCCGAGATCCTCACCGGCATGCGGCTCGGTCTGGCCCTCTCCTTCTTCGTCATCGTGATCTCGGAGTTCATCGGCGCCGAGCACGGGCTCGGCTATCTCATCAACGACGGGCGCAACTTCTTCCTGGTGGAGCAGATGCTGGGCGCGGCCATCGTCCTCGGCCTCCTCGGCTATGCCGGCAACGCGCTCGTCAGGCTGCTGGAGCGGCGCGCGCTCCGGTGGCAGCACCCCGCGTGAGGATCCAGGTCCAGGGCGTGTCGAAGTCGTTCGCCGTCGGCGGCGCGAGGCAAGCGGCGCTGATGGACGTCGACCTCGACGTCGCCGAGCGCGAGCTGATCTGCATCCTGGGGCCCTCGGGCTGCGGCAAGTCCACGCTCCTCAACATCGTCGCCGGCTTTCTCCAGCCGACGTCGGGCCGCGTGCTCGTCGACGGCCGGGCCATCAGCGGCCCCGGGGCCGACCGTGGCGTGGTCTTCCAGGA
>MNEG01000038.1 GCA_001917585.1 Candidatus Rokubacteria bacterium 13_1_40CM_68_15 | reverse complement strand
TGTTCCTGCCCGGAACAACCCACGACTGTGCAATAGGTCAGGCCGGTCCTTCCATATTGTCTAGGCGACGCGCCGGGTCCGGGTCTCCTCGATCGGAGCCTGACCGCGACGCCGGTAGTACGACAGCGTCATCGGCTCGCCCGACGCCATCCATCCACCGATCACGCTGCCGATCAGGCCTACCAGCACTCCGGTCAGAGTCGAGAGCGCGGTATTCCGCATCGCCGCCGCCAAGTCCGTCGACGACGGCACGGCGGTCGGTGTAGCGTGGAAGCCGGCGAGCGATCCCAGCCATCCACCATAGTTGGCGAGCGTGCCGGTGGCCGCGAGCAACATCAGAATCGGAAGCGTCACGAGCCACGCGATCGCCCCGTGGATGATGGCCGGCTCGGCGCGGCGGAAGCCCGCGATACGGGCGGCCACCCAGCCTCCGACGACGAAGGCGAAGAACGCGCCGCCCACGTTGAAGATCAGCGTGATCATCCGGACGCCCTTCCAGCTCGCGGCCTTCGAGACCTCATGGGCCCCGACGGCGAATCCGATCAGACCGATGATGAGCCCGACGGCCAGCGCGGCCAGCGCGCCCACGACGACCGCGCTCCAGACCACGGGCCATGGCCTCCAACCCGAGTCATACTGTTCCATGGCAAGCACCTCCCGGTCGGAGGTAACGCAATCGACATGCCGGCTACTCTGCGCTGGCGGTCCGGTAGGCCCGGCGCAGCCAGCCCAGCGCGGAGGCCACGTCGGCGGGGCTCTCGACGTTCACTTCGATCCATCCACGACCACCGAAGCGCCGGTGGGGCCGGGCGCCGGCGGCCAGCGCTCGCCGCTGCTCGTCGGGCCGCAGCCGGATCCAGAGGTCGTGCTCTTTCTCGCGAACGGGGAAGCATGCGAACAGCGTCTCGCCCACGAAGTAGCCCCAGCGCCCGAACATCGGCGTGATCCTCACGCCGGCCCAGCCGCCGAGCTCCGTGTTGAGACGGCGGGCAGTGCCGGTGCCCCCTCGCTCGAGCGTGCGGCGCGTCTTTCGCCCGCGGCCAAGGCCGCGGATCCGACGGGTCATTGGAGCGGGCGGCGCGAGCCCGGATCGAACCGCAGGTGGCCTGGCCTCGGCACGCGGGGCTCCGTTATGGCCAGACCTGCGTGTAGGCGAAGCGCGCACGGTCGCTCACACCGCCGAAGTGCGCGTCGTACTCGCTGCGGAGGAGCTTCATGTGGTCCGAGGTCATGAGCCGGCGATACGTCGCCTCGTCCTGCAGCTCGTAGACCGCCATGTACTGGTATTTCTCTTCGCCCTCCAGGGCCTTGTAGCGGCGCGCGCTGACGACACCCTTGAACTGCAAGACCTGCGGCACGTGTTCGTCGTTGTACCAGCGGTTGAACGCCTCTTCGCGGTCCTTCGTGATCGTCGCTTTCACTACGAACAGCACGGTGGCCATGGCGCGTTCCTCCCGTCTTTGCCGTGGCATTCTGCCATTGCAGCGACACGCGTGAAGTTCGCGCCGGTAGAAGGCGCGGCGCCGCTCTTCACGCCGGCCTTCGTCGATTACCTGGTGGACCTCCACGACGGCTTCACCTCTCGCATCGGTGAGCTTCTCGCCTGGCGGGCCGAGGCCCTGGCCAGGGCGCACACCGCAGGTGTCCTGCCCGCTCACCCGGCGGCCAGCGCCGCGACGACCGGCGACTGGAGCGTGCCGCCCGTTCCCGCCGACCTCCAGAAGGCGGGCATCGAGATCTCGGGCCCCTGCTCGATCACGTCGATGTTCATCAATGCGCTCAATCCCGGACCCGAGGGCGAGCGCGCCGAGGGCGACCTGGACGACGACGAGGACTCCGGTGGACACCGGCTCGTCGACACCGTGCGCGCCGCCCACAACCGGGTTGCCGCCGTCCAGCGCGAGCTCTATTACGTCGACACCGAGCGAAAAAAGGAATACCGCCTGGCCGACGGCGAGCTGCCCTTCTTCATGCATCGCGAGCGCGGCATCCACCTGGTCGAGCCAGAGGTCACCGTGGACGGTACGCCGGTCAACGCCGCGCTCCTCGGCACCGCGCTGACGCTGTTCCACGCCGGCCGAGCCCAGGCCGAGCGGGGCCAGGGCATTTACTTCTATCTCCCCAAGCTGGAGTTCGCGCCGGAAGCGCGCCTCTACCGCGACGTCTTCGACCGCAGCCGCGAGAGGCTGCCCTGGCTGCGCACGGCCACCATCCGGGCCATCGTGCTCGTCGAGGCGTTGCCCTGTGTCTATGCGATGGAGGAGATGCTCCACGAGCTCGGGCCCTACGCGGCCGGGCTCAACGCCGCGCGCTGGGATCTCAAGGCGAGCATCTTCGAATACGTGATGGCTGACGCGAAGTCGGTCTGGCCGGATCGGTTCGGCGTCGACATCAAGACGACGCCGTTCCTCAGCAACATCTTCCGGCGCCTGGTCGCCATCTCGCTCAAGCGCAGCGCCGTGCCCATCGGGGGCATGGCCACGGCGCTGCCGAATCCCGATCCCGAGGTCAACCGCGCCGCCGGCGAGGCGATCCGCGCCGACAAGGAGTGGGAAGCGCGCCAGGGCTTCATCCGCGCCTGGGTCGCTCACATCTTTCACATGAAGACGGCCGCCACGCCCTTCAAGCAGCTCATCGGGTCAGGATGGAGACCGACCGCGGCCATGGCCAGACCCGAGAACTACCCCGTACGGATCGACGTGCCCGAGGGCCCGATCACGCTCGACGGCACGCGTCGGAACTGTCGGATGGTGATCGAGTACGTCGAGGGCTGGCTGAACGGCCGCGGCGCCAAGGGGATCGACAGCCTCGAAGGCAAACCGGGCGTCCATCCCGCGCTCATGGAGGACCTGGCCACCGGCCGCATGTCGGTCGCGCAGATCGCCCAGCGCATCCGCCACCACGTGCGCACGACCGAGGGTCCCGGCCCCGCCCATGATTTCGCGCTGGTCAAGCGGCTGCTCGGCGAGGAACTCAACGATATCGTCGCGCGCCGTCCCGCCGATCCCGCGGTGCAGGAGCGTTACCGGAAGTCGGCGAAGATCGCGATGCGCTGGATCAAGAACTACGTGGATCTGGACTTCCGGAGCCTGGCCTCGTACACGCGCGGCGACCTCGAGAAGATCGCCGCAGCGAGCGACGCGTTCTAGTTAGGCGCGATCGCGCGGCTAACGCGTGGCGCGCATAGCGTGTGAGCACGCAACGCGAATGAGGGGGGGTTGGGGGGAAGCGGAACGGGGCCCCCCAACTCAATAATCAGAGCGCGACTCGCCGCAGTCCGCGCTCCCGAGTCACGGAAACCGGTAACGGCTGATGTGCAAGTGCACTCCGTGGCTCGACGTCGGCTCGATGGTCACCTCGCCGGTGCCCCGCAGCAACGTCACGTGCTCACGATCGCAGACGCCGATGAGTGCATCGAAGTCCTCCGCGACCAGCGACAACGCCACCATCCCCTCGCTGCCGCCCACTTCGTCGGCGGGCACGACGAGCAGCGCGCCCTGCCCGACCGTCAGCATCGTTCGCGGTCCCCCGTTCATGGCCATCTCGGGCAACGCGAAGAGCGACTGGAGCACGCTCACGGTTTGCTTCGGCTCGCGGGCGCCGATGACAAGACGCTTGAGGTGAAGTGGTGCCGACGGCGCCGAGGCCGGGCGATGGTCCGGCGTCGCCAGCTCCACGAGCACGCCGGCGCACGCCTTCGGGTGGAGGAAGGCGATCCGCCCGGCCAGCCCTCGGCGCGGAGCGTCGTCGATCAGCGGGACGCCGCGTCGCCGGAGATCGGCGAGCTCCGCATCCACGCTCGGCGTGTCGAGGCAGAAGTGGTGGAGGCCCTCGCCGCGCTTGGCCAGAAAGCGCCCGACACCGTTCTCGGGCTCGAGGGGCTCCAGCAGCTCGATCTCGGTGTCACCCGCGCCCAGCAACGCGGCGCGCACGCCTTGATCGGCCACCTCGGCTTCGCGCAGCAGGGGCAATCCCAGCGTGCCCCGGTAAAACGTGTAGGCGTCCCGCAGCCGTTTCACCACGATACCGACGTGATGAATCCCGAGCACCACGGCCGAATCCTCCTCTAGCGGATGAATGCCGCGCCCCGGCGGGCGCGGGCGTCGGCGATGCGGACGCGGTGATTCGGCAATAGCATGCGCGGCAGCCGACGCGGCGAGAAGTATCGCAGATCGAGCGTCTCATCGCACGTCGTGAGTGTGCCGGACGTCACCTGGCACTCGAAGCAGACGTTGACGTAGTGCCAGACGTGGCCGGTGGGATACCGGACGACCTGGAGCGCGGGGTCCGAGTAGACACCGATCAGACGCCGCACGGCGACGACGAGCCCCGTTTCTTCGTGCACTTCACGACGCACGGCCTCGGCCAGCGACTCACCGATCTCGACGGACCCGCCAGGCAGGCCCCACTGACCGCCGTCAGAGCGCTGCTGGAGCAGGAGTCGGCCGCGACGGTCGACGATCACGGCGGAGACGCTGGAGCGGACTCCCAGCGCGTGGGTGACGTCCGGCTCGAGCGTGATCACGAGCCGGCGGTGAAGAGCCGCCCGAACTGGTCCCAGGGCATCGGCGCGGTGGCCGCCACGCCGGCGTTCTCCACCACGTGGGCGACGCTCTTCATGCCGACCAGCGCCGTCCCCACGCCAGGCGTCGAACGCACGAACTGCAGGGCGCGCTGGGCATCGGTCTGGAGGCCGGGCAGGAACTCCGTCAGCATTGGCGGCAAATTCCGCGTGAGCTGTCCCTGGTGCACAGACGCCGAGGCCATGACGTACACGCCAAGGCGCCGCGCCGCCTCCAGCGCCGGCACCGTCTCCTTGCCGACCCGCTGATTGGCGCGCGTGAACGCTTCCGTCATGCCGAGATTGTAGGGAAGCTGGACCACCTTGAAGTGATGGCCGTCGCCGGCGACGGTGCGGGCAGCTTCCAGGACCTCTTCGAGCGACAGATAGTCCGGATCCGTCGGGGCCTGGCGATAGCCGTTCCAGGTCGCTGTACCGTAGCAGCCGATCTTCCCCTCCTGCACCGCCTGCTCCAGCGCCGTGAAGGCGTCGCGCAGCCGTTCGAGAACGACCGGGCGTTCGACCTCGTCGAGCTGGCTCTCGGGATTGTGGACGTAGTAAATGTCGATCGTCGACAGCCCCAGGTTCTGACGACTGCGCTCGATCTGATCGGCGAGATAGCGTGGGGTCATGCAGTGAGCGCCGCCCACGACATCGTCGGGCCGCACGATACCCGACCGCAGGTACGTCTCGGTGAAGTACGTCCGCGCGTCGGTGCCGGCGTCGGCGTCGAGCGGGATGTAGCCGCCTTTGGTGGCCACGACGACCTCGTCGCGGCGAAGCTCCCCGCGCTTGATGCGCTCGGCCAGCACGGCCCCGATCACGCGCTCACTGCGCTGGTGGCGATAGTTCACGGCGGTGTCGACGACGTTGAGGCCGCGCTCGAGCGCCTGACCGATGGCGCGGCGGTACAGGTCATCGGTGGCGGCGTCTTCGCGGCCGAGGTAGGTGCCCAGGCCCAGGCTCGACAGCTGACCCGCTGGCTTCAGTCGCCGGTAATTCTCGCCGGGAACGGTGGGCGCAAACCTCGCCGCGTAGCGTGCCGTGCCTTCAGACGTCGCGCGTCCGTCGATCATGACCAGGCCACACGATAGACTAGGATCGGTGATTCCACACCATCAAGCCGCCAGGGCCGCGGCCAGACCGGGAGATCGGCCAAGCCTAGGGCGCGACGCGGAACGAAAATCGGCCGGTCACGACGTGACCGTCGGTCGACAACACCCGCCACTCGAGCCGCCACGTGCCGGGCCCGAGCGCAGGCGCTACAGCGTTCACGCGATCGGCCGGACCGTCGGCCCGAACCTCGGCCCGCAGCCTCTCACCACGCGTGTCCACGAGGAGGATGGTGCAGAGCCGCTTCTCCACCCGATTGTTGAACCGGAGCGCGATCTCCGTCGGAGGCCCCGAGAGGAGCGCGTCGGCGGCGGGCGTGGCTTCCAGGAGCAGCGAGTGAGCGGCCACGGTCGCCGGCACCAGGGCGAGGAGGGCGCCGAGGAGCACGGCGCGGCGCGCGTTCAACGCCAGTCGTCGAGGACCAGGTGCGTCGGGTCCTCGTAATCCTCCTGCTTGCCGCGCTGCATGCGGACCATCGTGAAGTCGACCTGGTAGCCCCATTTGATGAGCGTGCTGTAGGCCGCCCAGTACCGAGTGTAAACGGGGATGATCACGCGCTGCACTCCAGCCTCGGCGGCGACCTCTTCGACGGCGGCCAGTGATTGTTCGAGGTTCTCCGCCCGCTTGTGCTGCGGATCGAGGGCGAGGAACTTCACGTAGAGCGCGCCGGCCGGCGCTTCGCTCACGCCCGGCGTGTGATAGACCGCGAAGCCCAGGAGATCGCGCCCGCGCTCGAACAGCAGGGTGTCGCCCAGGGCGAGGCCGTCCACGATCTCCACTTCCTTGGCGAGATCGAGTCCGCGGCAGACGGTGCTCGTGATCTTGTGGAAGCGAGCCAGGGCCGCCTTCTTCTTCGTCTCCTCGAGGCTCGAGAACCGCCGGACGGTGAGCCCGCCCTTCGCCGGCCGTGGCGTCGAGGTGCGGCCGTCGCGGCGATCGAGCAGCCGGCTGGTGATGGCCACGAGGCCCTTGGGCCGGTATCCGAACTTCGAATAGAGGAACAGGTGCTTGGGGCTGGTCGGATACGTGACCACTCCCTGCAGCGCCACCTTGTTCTCTTCGAAGAACTCCTCGACGGCCAGGATGAGCTGCTGGCCGATCTTCTGGTTCTGATAGTTGGTGAGGACGGCGACCGGGCCCAAGAGGCCGACCGCACCCCACGTCACGGCCAGCGCGGCCCCGACGATCTTCGACTGATCCTCCTCGGCGACGAAGCAGCCCCACGGCTCCATCAGCCAGCGGTGGTGCACGTACTGGGCGCCGCCGAATGGCTGACGGGGACGCGTGCCGAGCTGCCGTTCGAGGAAATCGGTGAAGGTCTGCTCGATGACGTCGCGAGCCTTGGCCAGGTCGCCCTTGCGGACACGACGGATCTGAACCTTCGTCGAGCGGCCTTGAGAATCGATTCCGACGCGGTCGACCGCCGCCCTCACGCGGACACGCCCGCTAGATCTTCCAGCAGGGTGATGACGGCCGAGTGATCGAGTCCGCCCCGTCCCTTGACCCGGAGCGCATTGAAGAGCTCCTGGACGACGGCCGTGGCCGGCACCGGCACGCCGAGAGCGTGGGCGGATTCCATGATGAGCCCGAGGTCCTTGAAGTGGAGATCGATCTTGAACCCGGGCTTGTACGAGTTGGCGATGTAGTTGGGCGCCTTCTGATCGAGGCACTTCGACCCGGCCAGCCCTCCGGCGAGCGCCTTCAGCGTCAGCTCGCGATCGAGCCCGGCCTTCTTGGCGAGCGTCAGGGCCTCGGCAAGCGCCGTGAGATTCACGGCCACGATGATCTGGTTGGCCAGCTTGGTGAAGCCGCCGAAACCGAGGGGCCCCAGATACGTGATGGTCTTGCCCATGGCCTGGAAGATCGGGAGCACGGTGTCGAACACCGCCTTGTCGCCGCCGGCCATGATGGACAGCGTGCCTTCGATGGCGCCCTTCTCACCGCCCGACACCGGGGCGTCCAGCATCTTGACGCCCTTGGCCTCGAGAGCCTTGCCGATCTTCTGGCTGACGATCGGCGAGATCGTCGACATATCGACGAGGATCAGTCCCGGTCGAGCGCTCTCGATGACGCCGTCCTTGCCGAGCGCCACGAGCTCCACGTCCGGCGAGTTAGGAAGCATCGTGATCAGAACGTCACACTGGCGCGCCACCTCGCGCGGCGACGTCGCGCTCTTGGCACCGGCACCGACCAGGTCGTCCACGGCGGCCCTGCTCCGATTGTGGACAACCAGTGGGTAACCGGCCTTGATCAGATTTTTGGCCATGGGTCGTCCCATGATCCCTAGGCCAATGAATCCAATGGTTTGAGCCATATCTCCCCCGCGCCAGCCGAAATTCTCCACACCCTGGGGACTGCTGCGCCGGCCCGTAGATATCATGCCATTTCGCACCGGGTCAAGCGAGATTGCGGCTCGCTGGCTGGCATGCTATTGTCGCTCGGGAATGTGTAGAATAAATACCTGAATGATTTCAAAGCCTATCGCGATTCTGGACGAACATCCGGAGTGGTCGAGCCGACTGATGGAGGAGCTCGCGCATCGCCGGCTGCCGTTCGAGAAGATCGACCCGTCGAGTCACGCCTGGGACCCCCGCGATCGCTCCCGGCGGTATTCGGTCATCGTGAACCGGACGAGTCCGTCATCGCACCGGCGCGGTCACGACAATGTTCTCTTCTACGCCGAACCTCTGCTCGCGTACTGGGAAGCGATCGGCATTCCGGTGATCAATCCCGTCGCGGCGTGGCGCTTCGAGAAATCCAAGGCCCTCCAGATCCAGCTCTTCGAGCGCTTCGGAGTGCGCTATCCGCGAACGATCGTCCTCAATCATCGGGAGCAGATCGGCAAGGTGATCGATCGCCTGCGCTTTCCCGTCCTTCTCAAGCCGAACATCGGCGGCTCGGGCGCCGGCATCGTTCGCTTCGACTCGCCGGCCGCGCTCGAGGCCGCGGCGAGCCTTCACTTTGGGCCCGACGGCACGGCGCTGCTCCAGGAGCACGTCGAGCCGGCGTCAAACGCGATCGTCCGTGTCGAGATCCTGGACGGCGAGGCGCTGTATGCGATTCGCATCGTCCGGGCGGGTGAGAGCTTCAACCTCTGTCCGGCCGATCTTTGCCAACTGCCGGCACCAGCCACTGATGCATCGCTGGGCGCCTGCCCGGCCGGCACGACAGGGGGGCTTGTCGTCACCCGCTACGACGCGCCCGCGCCGTGCGTCGAAACCGCGCGGCAACTGACTCGCGCGGCGTCGATCGACGTGGGAGGCGTCGAGTACCTGGTGAGCGCGGAGGACGGCGAAGCGTACTTCTACGACGTCAACGCCACGTCGAACTTCGTGGCGAACGCACCCGAGGTGCTCGGGTTCGATCCGTTCTCGCGCTTCGCCGACTACATCGTGCGCGTCGCGACGGGCTAGGCCTTGCGCCCCCAGAGGTCCTTGGCCAGCCAGTCGAGACCGAGATCCTTCAGTGTCTTCGGCGACGGCTTGCCCGTCTTGCGGTCGTAGCCGACCTTCTCGTACCAGAGGTCGATCATCTTCGCCCACTGCGCACCGATGGCCTGGCCCTTGGCCGGGCCGTCGTGGGGCGTCGAGCCGTAGCGGACCGACGGCTTCTCGAGATCAGGGCCGATCCCGCAGCGCAGCCGAGTGGCACGGAAGATGGCCGCGACGCGGCGGCCGAAGCGCATCGACTCGTCGACGGTGTAGTTCCAGCCGGTGGCCGCGTTGAGCGCTCGACAGAGGTTCTCCAGTCGCGTGCGCCCGGTAAAGATGCAGATGCCGATCGAATCCTCGAAGTGCCGGCGGCCACGGATCCCCGCCACCATCATCGCGACTTCCTCGCCGGCGAATGGATTGATGCGCGCCGGTAATCCCAGCTCGGTGACGTGGACCGGCACCCCGCTTTCCAGGGTGCCCGTCGACGACGTGCACGTGTCGAGCATCTCCTCCCAGCGGGCACGGTGGTCGTGGCCGCGGGGCGAGCACCCCTGCATCGTGTAGATCGCCGCGTCCTTGGCCGCCCCGCCCAGCTTCTCGGCCGCGCGCTTGACGCCCTCGGCCAGCACGTCGCCGAAGCCCTGCCGCCGGTTCACCATCTGGAGGAGGCGGTCGGAGCCCTTGATGTCACCCCACTGGAGCCGGAATCCCAGCTGTTTCTCGGTGATGAGGCCGCGCTCCTGGCACTCCATCACCCACCCGCACAACCACCCCCACTCGTTGACGTCGACGCACGCGCGGTCGAGCTGCGTGTTGAGCCAGGACACACCTTCCTTGTCGCGCGCCCCGATCGCCCAGCCGGCGCCCGACCACCCCTCGTACTCGGGCTCGTCCACGATGCTGCCCTTGAAGTCGCCTCCCCGGATCACCTGCATGTGGCAATGATGCATGCCGCACGCGTTGCACTGATGCCCGCGGTGATCGAAGCCCTCACGCAACTTCGGCGCCTCCCAGTTGGTGAGGTCGTCGTAGGGCACGTTCGTCGTGTAGTTCTTGATCGGCAGCGCGCCGAGCTTGCCGAGGTTCACGACGCCCGGCAGGGTGCCGTACTCGTAGAGTGACTTCGCCGACGGATCGGTCCGCAGATCATGGGCGATGTCGTCGGCGGCCTGCACGGTGCCCCGATAGTCGGCGGCTTTGAGCGCCCGGGTGCCCTTGACGATGGCGACCGCCTTCAGCTTCTTCTTCCCCATGACGGCGCCGACGCCGTTCTTCGACGCCACGTGACCGTAGTCGCCGTGGATCGCGGCGAAGCGCACGAGATTTTCGCCGGCGGGGCCGATGCCGTAGACCGAGAGCTGGTGACCCGAGAGGCCGGTTTCCCTGTTGAGGGCGTCCTGCATCTCCCAGGTGTCGAGGCCGATCAGCGATTTGGCGTCGCGGAGCTCGAGGACGTCGTCGTTGATGTAGAGGTAGACCCAGTCTTTCGACTGACCCTGGATCACGATCGCGTCGTAGCCGCAGTATTTCAGGTTGGTGCCGAAGAACCCGTTGGCTTGCGTGGACGTCGGGCCGTTCGTCATGGCGCCGATCGTGACGACGGTGAGCGCGCCCGTGCCCCACACGGGCAAGCCGGCCAGCGGACCGGTCGCGAGCACCAGCCGGTTGTCCGGATGGTCCCACGCCACGTTTCCCTTGCCGCCTCGGGTGGCCGTCTCGCGGTAGAGAATGATGGCGCCGAGCCCGGCGCCGCCCAGGTAATCGCGCATGTCGGCCGGTGACCACGGCTCGGCCCAGCACTTCTTCTTCGACAGATCCACGCGCAGGAGCTTGCCGGCGTAGGCGCCGGGCAGCGGCGGCGTGGCCGTCGTCATCGCTCGCTTGGTCAGCATTGGACTCATACCGCCACCGGGGTTTCTCCGGGCGCCTTTGCGGGGCGGCCCAGGACGGTTTCGGGAAGCAGCCGGCCCGCGGTTTTCACCGCGATGAACGCCGGCTTGATGTCGAACGGATTCGTTTTGAGATACGCCTTGAAGCGCGCCAGCGGCACTTGCGACTGGACGAGACCCTTCAGCATGCCGACGTCGTTGGTCGTCCAGATGTCGCTCGAGGGGCCGAGGATGATGGCGCCGCTGAGGCGGTCGTCCGTCCACAGGAGCTTGCGATAGGCGTGCCGGTCGCGCTTGACGCCGACGGTCGCCTCCGCCTTGCCATCGTCCCAGGCGCCGAACGACGCGACGTCGAGGTGACAGACCTCGACGATGTTCATCACGAGGCTGCCGGCGTAGCCGACCCCGCGTCCCGCCATGTTGGCGCCGACGACCCGTCCGTGCTCCTGGGCCGTCGGCTCGATCGCATGCACAACGCCGGACTTGGAGAGCCGGTCGGGGCCTTCGGCCACGTCGCCGGCCGCGTAGACGTTGGCGACGTTGGATCGCAGATGATCGTCGACGACGACGCCCTGGTTCACGCGGATGCCCGAGCCCTTGAGCCACTCGAGGTTGGTGCGAATTCCGGTGGCCATGATGACGGCGTCGCACGTGAGATCGCCGCCCTTGGCGAACTTCAGCCGCTTCTTGCCCTTGGCGTCCTCGATCTTGTTGAGCCGGGCGTCGGTTCGGATGGTGACGCCGTGTCGGGTGAGCCAGTCCTCGACGAGCGACGCCCCGGTGTCGTCGATCATGCGCGGCAGGATCCGCGGCGCGATCTCGACGATCGTGAGCTTGGCGCCCAGCGACAGGATCGAGTTCAGGATCGTGAAGCTGATGAACCCGGCACCGACCATCACCACGTGCCCGCCCGGCTTGACGTCGGCGATGAGCGCGCGGCACTGGTCGAGCGTCCAGAACGAGTGCACGCCCGGCAGCTCGGCGCCGGGCACCGGCGCCTTCACCGCCGACGAGCCGGTGGCGATCAGGCAGTCGTCGTACTCGAGCCGGGTGCCATCGTCCAACGTGCACACGCTGGCCTTCGTGTCCAGGTTGGTGGCGCGCCGTCCGAGGTGCGTCTTCGCGCCCCACTCCGCCAGCACCGCCGCCGTGGCCGTGAACACGTGGGACTCGGAGATCGAGCGATCGAGGTAGTACGGGAGGACCATGCGCGAGTACGGCTTCTCGGCACTGACCAGCATGATCTCCGAGCGCTCCGCCTCCTCCTCGCGAATCGTGCGGATGGCGTTCATCCCCGCGGTACCGCCACCGATGATGAGATGCCGTCGCGCCATGACTACACCCCCACCAGCAAGCGCTGTGTGCGCTCGGCGGCGAAGTCGGCCAGCCAGTCGGAGGTGGCCACGTCCTCGTAGGTGATGGCCGCCGTCGGGCAGGCATGGGCGCAGGCGGGATCGCCGCCGCACAGGTTGCACTTGAAGGCCTTGCGCGTGTCCGGGTCGTAGAACATCGTCCCGTACGGACAGGCGATCGTGCACAGCTTGCAGCCGACGCATCGATCGTCGACGACGTCCTTGGCTCCGGCCGCGTTGATGGTGATGGCGCCGACCGGGCACGCCGTCATGCACCAGCCCTCGGCACACTGCACGCAAGTATAGGGCGCGTAGGAGGTGTGGCCTTCGAACGGCGACACGCGGATGACGGACTTGGCCGGCTGGTACTCGCCGGTCTGCATGTACGAGCAGGCCAGCTCGCAGCGCAGACAGCCGGTGCAGCGCTCGGGGGTGATCTTGAGGATGCTCACCGTTTCTTCCGTCCCTTCCTTCCGTCCCGGCCTTCCAGGCGGGAGATGAACTCGTCGAGCGGCATGGCGGCCATCGTCATGCCGGCCACGCCTCCGCGCGCGCCCAGCTCGACCGACATGCGCGTGATGGCCGCGTTGTCGGCGGCCTCGATGATGGTCACAAAGTCGTAGGGGCCGAGCACGGCGTACTGGGCCACGACGCGCGCGCCCATGCGCTCGACGTCGGCGTTGACCTTGCGGATCCAGCCCGGCCGTTCACGGAGGACCTTTCGTCCGGATTCCGAGAGCGTGCTGAGCATCACGTAGAAACTCACGCCCGGGCCTCCTTTGCGCGCAGCGGGCGCCAGTATACACCGCGCGCTCGGCGTGCGCGGACGTCAGACCGGCGCATTTCCGTCGGATGGCTTGAGGAACTGGTACACCGACGTGAAGTCCTTTCGCCCGAGGCCGTGAGAGGAGGCCAGCCGCAGCACCTGCTGGGCGGCCGGCGCGACGACGACGGGCACGCGCAGGGTGCGGGCGGCGTTGACGGCGAGGCCGAGATCCTTGGCCATGAGATCGGTCATGAACCCGGGAGCGTAATCGCGCGTGGACGAAGCTCGCGCCACGATCCCAGGCACCGGATGCATGTTCTCCATGAGCCACGTGTTCCCCGATGACTTGGCGATCACGTCGGTCAGGACCTTGGGGTCGACGCCGAAACCCTCGGCGATCCGGAACGCCTCGCTCACGGCCACGGCGGCCACGCCGGCGATGAGATTGTTGCAGAGCTTGGCCACTTCGCCGCTGCCCACCGGGCCGACGTGGAAGATGTTGGCGCCCATCGCGGCCAGCACCGGCCGCGCTTCCTCCACGTCCTTGGCCTCGCCGCCGACCATGATGGCGAGCGTTCCGTCCTCGGCACGCGGCACGCCACCCGAGACGGGCGCGTCGATGAAGCGCACCCCGCGCTGGTGCAGCCGCTCGGCCACCCGGCGCGACACGACCGGCTCGATCGTCGACATGTCCACGCAGAGACGGCCGCGCATCACGCCCTCGAGGACACCGGCTGGACCGAGGTAGGCCTGCTCAACGTGCGACGACGACGGCAGCATGGTGACGACGACCTCGGCCTGCTTGGCCGCCTCGGCCGCCGAGCCGGCCTGCTCGGCGCCGGCTCGCGCCGCGGCCGCGAGCGCCGCCGGCACGATGTCGTAGGCGACGACAGCGAAGCCCTTCTTCACGAGGTTGGCGGCCATGGGCCCACCCATGGTCCCCGTGCCGATGAACGCGACCTTCATGAATGTCCTCCTTCCAAATAGCCGATGAGCTTGACGACCTCGACATGATCGCCGGACGCGAGCGTTCCCGCCATCGCGTCCCGGAACCAGCGGATCGCCGCTCCCGTCACGCGGGGCTCGTAGCCGACTTCCTCGGCGAGCTTCGCGAACCCACGCAGGTCCTTGTCCATCAAGGCCATCGCGAAGCCGGAGTTGAAGCCGCCGGGCAGGATGAACTCGGGGAATTTCCGGAGCGTGGCGTCGGAGCGTCCGGACGACACGGCGATGATGTCCACCGCGCGCTTGGGATCGATGCCTGCGCGCATGGCCACCACGATGGCCTCGGCGGTTGCGGTGAGGCACGAGGCCGACAGCACGTTGTTGACGATCTTCATGGCGTGGCCGGTACCGACGCCGCCGACGTGGAAGATGTTCTTGCCCATGAGCGCCAGGAGCGGCCGCGCGCGCTCGAAGTCGGCGGCGGCACCCCCGACCATGATGGCCAGGGTCGCTCGTTGGGCTCCGCCCACGCCCCCCGACACCGGCGCGTCGATCATGCGGGCTCCCCGAGCTTCGACCTCCTTGGCCAGACGCCGCGTGCTGCTGGGATCGGCCGACGTCATGTCGACGAGCAGATGGTCGGGGCCGAGGACGGGAAGCATCGCGCCCACGACCGCCTCCACCTCGCGCGAGGCCGGGACGATCGTGATGACGGTCTTCGCGCGGCGAGCCACGTCGATCGGCGAGTCCATCCACTGAGCGCCCTGATCCAGCAACGGTGCCGCCGCCTCTCGGCGCGCGTCGTGGACGACCAACGTGCGCCCGCCGGTGAGCAGGTGGCCAGCCATCGGTGTTCCCATCCGTCCGGTCCCGATGAACCCGATCGGTTCACTCGTCATCTATGCCTCCAGCACCATCTGAGTCTGGACCGTCATCGCCAGGAGCCGGCCCGATTCATCGGTGAGGCGCGTCTGCCACACCATCGTCTTTCGGCCGCGGTGCAGTGGTGTCGTCTCCGCACGTACGACGCCCTCGCGGCCGGCCGTGAAGAAGTTGGTCTTCGATTCCAGCGTGGTGGTCGTCGTCCCCGGCGGAAGGTTGAGAAACGTCGCCGTGGCGCCGACGATGTCGGCGAGCGCCATCAGCGTGCCGCCGTGGAGCCGGCCGCCGACCGTTCGGAGCTGGTCCGTGATGTCCACCTCGGCGACGACGCGCTCGAGGGTCGCTTCCACGAAGCGCACGCCGAGATGCTCGGTGAGGGTTCCCCGGTGGTGGTGGTCGAGGTCCTTGGGATCGATCGTCATCCCGCCTCCGCTATAATTCGGCGCCAGTGCTGCGTGGCGTCGTCCTCATCGGCCTGGCGGCGGTCTTCTGGGGCACCACAGGCTCCGTCACGACCATCCTCATCGCCCGGGCCGACGCCGAGCCGTTCCTCATCGGCGCCGCCCGTATGTGGGTGGCGGCGCTCGTGCTCGTCACCGGCGCGAAGCTGATCGGCGCGGGCCCGACGCGCGCGGCCCGCGCGCTGCCGCACTGTCTCGCGATGGGTGCGTGCATGGCGATCTACCAGGCGGCGTACTTCTCGGCCGTGGCGTTGACGGGCATCGCCGTCACCGCCCTCATCGCCATCTGTTCGGCCCCGCTGATGATCGCCACGCTCGCCGCCGCTGCGCTCGGGGAACGGCTCACGAGACGGACCGGCACCGCGCTCGTCCTCGGCGTGATCGGCACCGCACTTCTCATCGCCACACCGCCGACGACCACGGCACCCGCGCCGCGCTTCCTGATCGGCGTCGCCCTCGCCCTCGCCGCCGGGCTGGCATACGCGGTGTACGTCGTCATCGCCAAGGCCGCCGTCGCGCAGGCCAATTCGCTCGCGGTCACGGCCGTCACGTTCGCCGCCGCGGCGGTCCTGACGCTGCCCTTCCTCGCATGGACACACGCGCCGCTGACGCAGGCGGCGCAGGGCTGGCCGTGGCTCCTCTACCTCGGAGCGATCGCGACCGCGGGCGCCTATGCGCTCTACACGCTCGGGCTCCGTCATGTGCCGGCGTCGGTGGCCGGCGTGGTGACGCTGCTCGAGCCCTTGACCGCGACGCTGCTCGGCGTGTGGATGTTTGCCGAGCGCCTCGGCCCGGCCGGGCTCGTCGGCGCGCTGCTGCTCTTCGCCGCGATCTGGCTCACGCTCCCGCGCGCAGAGACCGCGACACGGCCCGGCTGAAGCACGTGTTCGGCACGACCGACGAGTGCTTGCCCGCGCCCCCGGCGACGACGACCAGCACGTCATCCGGCGACGGCACCTGCGGCGGCCGGGCCTCGTCATCGCG
The DNA here is from genome assembly GCA_001917585.1 of Candidatus Rokubacteria bacterium 13_1_40CM_68_15. Classification (GTDB taxonomy): domain Bacteria; phylum Methylomirabilota; class Methylomirabilia; order Rokubacteriales; family CSP1-6; genus 40CM-68-15. Next base: position 35,124 of record MNEG01000038.1, on the reverse strand, counting down.
CAGCGCCATCATCCAGGCCGGCCAGTCGTGCATGCCCCACATCCCGCCGAGCTTCAGCGTCGCGAGTGGCAGGCGCGCGTGCTCGTACACGAAGCGCTGCACGTCGGCGCGCGTGAGACCGTCGGCGGCGATGGTCCGCGCGTGCTCCGGGCCGAGCACGATCAGGAGCTGGCTCTGAGCGAAGTACCAGCCGACGTTCGAGCCGAGCGTCGCCGCCGTGTGACTGACGGTGGAGAGAATGCCGCTGGCGGTCGTCGAGGCGTGGTCGTTGACGTTGTGCGGCCCCTCGCCGCCATAGACTGTGACGGTGTCACCGTCCCGGAGCGGCCCCCAGGGCGACGCCTCTTCGTTCTCGGCGATGCAGTACGAGAACTTCGCGGGGCTGCCCTGGGTCGCCATGTCGTGACGGCCCGGCCAGGCGCCGCCGACGTTCATGAGGATCAGTCGCAGGGCGCGTCCGATGGTGGCGTTGGCGCGGAAGCCGGGCCCGAAGCACCCGCTACCCGAGTGAAGTCCGATGCGGCGACCGTAGGCGCCGTGGACGATGACGAGCGGCGCCACCGGGTGCGTCGTGGCCTGCACGCCATAGAGGTTGAACGCGGGATCCTGCATCGCGTCCACCGCGGCGACGATCACCGGGAAATACTCGGGGCGGCACCCGGCCATCACCGCGTTGACCGCGAGCGCCTCCAGCGTTGCCATCCGCCAGAGCGGCGGCATGGCCCCGAGTGTGCGTTCGGGATCGGCGTCCCCGAGCATGGCCTGGACGCGGTCCTCCGTCGGCGGAACGATGGGAAGCCCGTCGCACCACTCGCGAGCGACGAACGCTTCGAGGACGGCCTCCGGCGCGTCGTCGACCTCGATCAGCCGGAGCGCGGTGCTCACGCGGGGCCGAGGAGACTAGCGAGCTGCTCGACGGCCTGCTGGGCCCGTCGGGCGACGGATTCCGGTCGCTCGCCGCCCAGCGGATGCTCGATCACGAGGAGGGGCAAACCGGCGACGCCGCGCGCGGAGAGCTGGTGCACGGCTAGGCCCTGGAAGGCCGTGGTCGCGATGAGCCCCGCCGCCGTTCCCACCTTCGCCACCTCGAGGGCGTCGTGGAGACTCCACGACGTGCACGACCCTCAGTCCGCGGAGCCGGCGAAGACGACATCGCACGTCTTCGCGAGCTCGACGATCAGCTCGGCCGCCGCCGGCGTCGAGGCGTTGGCCTTGCGCCGATGGACGACGGCCTTCACGCCGTGACGCTCCCGCAGGAGCGAGCCGAACTCGGCGACGAGGCGGTCGAAGTTGTGCTTGGTGTTGTCGAGGAAGCCGATCGTGCGGCCCGTGAGATCGTGGGGCAGCGCGGGCACCGAGACGCGTTCACCGGTGTCGACACCGGTCGGACTGAGCACACGGATCACCGTCATCTCATCCTCCCGTCGAGGGCGCTCATTGTAACCCGCGCCGAAATCCGATGGAGCGACTCAGCAGGCGGCCGAGCGTCGTGTGCAGCTCGCTCAGAATGGAGCGCTTGACGCGGATGCGGATCGTCTCCACCGGTTCACGCTGGCCTTCACGGTGGATGACGAGGGTGCCGGTGAACTCTTCGGCCCGCTCGTCGGTGGCGCTGAGGCCGCGCAGGGTGAGCACTTCCCACGTCTCGTTCATGGGCGGTATCTTACCCGAGGTGCGCTCCTCATGATCCTGGCGCTCGACGTCGGCACGTCCTCGGCGCGCGCCGCGATGTACGACGAGACCGGCATCGCCGTGCCGCGACGATTCCATCGCGTCGCCTACGAGCCGACCATCACCGCCGGCGGCGGCGTCGAGCACGATCCGAACGTCGTGCTGGCCGCCGTGGCCACGTGCCTCGATGCCGTGCTCGCCGGCCCTGGCCTGCCCGACGTCGCGGGCGTGGGCGTCGCCACCTTCTGGCACGGGCTGCTGGGCTTTGACGCGACCGGCCACGCCGCCACACCGATCTACATGTGGGCGGACACGCGGAGCGCGCAGGAGGCCACGCTCCTGGCCGGCGCGCTCGACGAGGCCGCGCTGCACGCGCGCACCGGCTGTCACGTTCACACGTCGTACTGGCCGGCCAGGCTCCGCTGGCTCGCGCGCGAGCGTCCGGCCGAGATCCAGCGCGTCGCGCGCTGGGGCTCGATCGGCGAGCACCTGGAGCTCGCGTTCTTCGGCGAAGCGGCCACGAGCGTGTCGATGGCCTCGGCGACGGGACTCTTCGATCAGGTCGCGCTCACGTGGGAGCCGACCGCGCTCGCCGCGGCCGGGATCGAAAGCCGCCAGCTGTTCCCGCTCGTGGATCGGCACGAACCGCGGCGCGGCCTGCGCCCGGCGTGGGCGCGCCGCTGGCCCGCGTTGCGGGGAGTGCCGTGGTTCCCTGCCGTCGGCGATGGCGCGGCGAGCAACGCCGGCTCCGAGTGTATCGACCCGTCGCGGGTTGCCCTCAACATCGGTACGTCGGCGGCGCTCCGCGCGATGACGACGGCGCCGGGCCCTCCACCCCGGGGTCTCTGGCGGTATCGGCTGGACCGCCGCCTCGCCATCGTTGGAGGAGCGCTGAGCGAGGGTGGGAACCTCCTGGCGTGGTGTCGCGAGGTCTTGCGCCTGCCCGAGGGGGCGGCCACCGAGGCGGCGATCGCCCCGCTTGCTGCCGACAGCCACGGCCTGACCGTCCTGCCCTTCATCGCGGGTGAGCGTGCTCCCGGTTGGCGCGGCGATCAGCGGGCGACCATCAGCGGCTTGCGGCTGGACACGACGGCCGCGCACATCATGCGCGCGATGCTCGAAGCCGTCGCGCTGCGCCTGGGCATCGTGCACGAGTTGCTGATGCCGTGCGTCGCCACCGATCACGCGGTCGTCGCCTCTGGCGGCGCATTCGCTCACTCCCGGACATGGGCCCAGATCATCACCGACGTCCTCGGCCGGCCCATCACCGTGCTCCCGGACGAGGAAGCGACGAGCCGGGGCGCGGCGCTGCTCGCGCTGTCGGCGCTCGGCTTGCGTCCCGAGCTCGCGTCAGGCCGCCCGCCCATCGGGGAGACGCTGCGTCCGGACGCTGCGCGCCACGCACACTACCGGGACGCCCTGGCGCGACAGCGCGCGCTCGACGCCAGGCTGGCGTGAGCCGGTATCATGAGGGCCATGGACGACAGCGTCACGGTCAAGGTCTTCGACGATGGGGGAGCGTTGGCCACCGCAGCCGCGCAGACCATCGCGTCCATCGCGGGCGAGGCCGTCTCCGCCCGAGGTCGCTTCACTGTCGCACTGTCGGGCGGCGCCACGCCGCGCGAGACCTACATGCGCCTGGCTCAGCCGCCGTACGGCGAGGGCCTGCCCTGGAATCGCACCTTCGTGTTCTTCAGCGACGAGCGCTGCGTGCCTCGTGACCACCCCGAGTCCAACTACCGGATGGCGCAAGAGACCCTGCTCGGCAAGGTGGCGATCCCCGCGAACCAGGTCTTCCCGATCAGCTGTGATGACGGCGCCGATAGCGACGCGGCCGCCGCCGACTACGCTCGCGCTCTCAGCCAGGTGTTCGGCCTCCGCCGCGGCGAGTTGCCTCGCTTCGACCTGATCCTGCTCGGCGTCGGGATCGACGGCCACACCGGGTCGCTCTTTCCCGGATCGCCCGCACTGAAGGAAGTCTTTCGGCCCGTCGTCGCGGTGCACGCCGCGGCGGCGGCGATTCCCGAGCGCGTGACTCTCACCTATCCCGTGCTGAACAACGCGGCCAACGTGATCTTCCTCGCCGCCGGAGCCGAAAAGGCCAAGGTGGTCCGCGCCGCGCTCAAGGATGGCGCGCTCCTTCCCGCCGGCATGGTTCGCCCGGGCAATGGGCGCCTCGTGTGGATGCTCGACCGCGCGGCGGCTGCGCTCCTCGGTCCCTGACGTGCGCATCGTCATCGGCGGTGATCATCACGGGGTCGCCTACAAGGCCGAGGTCGTCCGCGTCCTGACCGCTGACGGCCATCAGGTCGTGGACGTCGGCTCGTCGACTCCGGATCCCGTCGACTATCCCGATTACGCGCGTGTCGTGGGCGTCGCCGTGCGCGACGGCATGGCCGACGTCGGGATCCTCATCTGCGGCAGTGGAGCCGGCGTGTCGATCGCCGCCAACAAGATTCGTGGAGTGCGGGCCGCGCTCTGCCACGATCTGTTCACGGCGCGGCAATCGCGCGAGGACGACGACGCCAACGTCCTGTGCCTGGGGGCGAAGGTCGTCACCGGCGACATGGCGGTCGCGCTGGCCCGGGCCTTCGTCGGTGCCCGCTTCTCCGGCGCCGAGCGCCACGTGCGGCGGCTCGCCAAGATCCGCGCGCTCGAGGAGGGCGAAGCCATGAGCACGGGGCCGGCTCCGACCATCGACACGCTCGCTCCCGTGACCGCCGCGCTCGAGTGCCTCGAGCGCCTGGGCACCGGCGCGCGGATCTGGAAGAAGGATGCGAGCCTGTGGAGCACCGTGGCGTCGGTGCAGGCGGCCATCGTCAACCGGCTCGGGTGGCTCACGGTGGCCGAGAGCATGCGGGCGCACGTGCGCGACCTGATCGACTTCGCCGGCGCCGTGCGCGCCGACGGCATCACCGACGTGGTGCTGCTCGGCATGGGCGGCTCGAGCCTGGCCGCCGAGACGCTTGGCGTGACGCTCGCGCCCGCCGCACCGGCGCCGGCGCTCACCGTGCTCGACACCACCGATCCGGGAGCCATCCGCGGCGTCCGGGCCCGGCTGAAGCTCGCCAACACGCTCTTCATCGTTGCGTCGAAATCCGGGACGACCCTCGAGATGCACGCGCTCTACCGCTTCTTTCGAAGCGAGCTGGAGCGTGCGGGCGCGCGCCCGGGATCGCACTTCGTCGCCATCACGGACTCCGGCACACCGCTGGAGCGGCTGGCCGGCGAGGCGCGCTTCCGTCGGATCTTCCTGAACCCGGTCGACATCGGCGGCCGCTTCTCCGCCCTGTCGTATTTCGGTCTCGTTCCCGGCGCCCTGCTCGGCGTCGACATCGCCACCTTGCTCGAGCGCGCCCTCGGGATGGCCACGACCTGTGGCCCCGACGTGCCGGTCGCCGCCAATCCTGCCCTCAGGCTCGGCGCGACCCTGGGTGGTCTCGCCACCGCCGGGCGGGACAAGATCACGTTCGTGATCTCCGAGCCATTGCGCTCACTGGGGGCGTGGCTCGAGCAGCTGCTGACCGAATCGACCGGTAAGCAGGGCCGCGGGCTCGTCGTCGTCGTCGACGAATCGCCCGCCTCGCCCGCCGTCTATGGTCGTGATCGAGTCTTCGTCGGCATCACGCTGGGCGACGACGACCGCGTCGCCCGCGCGCTTCAGCCTGTCGAAGCGGCCGGTCACCCGGTGATCCGGATCACGCTCCGCGATCGCCTCGACGTGGGCGGCGAGTTCTTCCGCTGGGAGATGGCCACGGCGGCGGCCGGCATTCTGCTCGACGTCAATCCTTTCGACGAGCCAAACGTCGCTCAGGCGAAGGAAGCGACGCAGGCGGCGCTGGCCACGTTCCTCGAACGCGGCCGCCTGCCCGAGTGGCCCGTCGACACCGTCGACACGCTCGCCGAAACGCTGGTGCAGTCGCGTCCAGGCGACTACGTCGCGTTGCTGGCCTATCTCACGTCCGAGCCCGCCACCACGGACGCGCTGCAGTCGCTCCGTCACCTGGTGCGTGACGGCACGCGGCTGGCGACCACGCTCGGCTACGGGCCGCGTTACCTGCACTCGACCGGACAGCTGCACAAGGGAGGCCCGCCCACGCCGATCGCCGTCGTCATGACGCAGGAGGCCCCTGACGATCTGCCCATCCCGGGCGAACGCTACGGCTTCGCCACGCTCGAGACGGCGCAGGCGCTCGGCGATCTCGCAACGCTCCGCTCGGCCAATCGGCGGGCGCTGTGGCTGCCGCTCACCGGCTCCCCTGTCGCGGCGATCGACACGCTGCGCGGCGCGCTCGCCCGGAAGCTCGCCTGATGGACGTGGGGCTGGTCGGGCTCGGACGGATGGGTGGGAACATGGCAACGCGTCGCGTGCGGGGAGGACACCGCGTCGTCGGCTTCGATCCCTCGCCGACCGCGCGTCAGGCGGCGCAGACCAGTGGCATCGAGGCCGCCGGCTCTCTTCGCGACCTCGTGACGGCGCTGCCGCCGCCTCGCGCCGTGTGGATCATGGTCCCGGCCGGCGAGCCGACCGAGATCGCGCTGCGCGAGCTGGCCGAGCTGCTCGCGCCGGGCGACACCATCATCGAAGGCGGCAATACCTACTACAAGGACGACGTCCGCCGCGCGCCTGCCCTCAGACGTGGTCCAGCGCCTGGCGCCGATCTTCACGACGCTGGCACCTCCCGACGGCTGGCTGCACGTCGGCGCCGTGGGCAGCGGCCATTACGTGAAGATGATCCACAACGGCATCGAGTACGGTCTGATGCAGCCATATGCTGAAGGCTTCGAGCTCATGTCGGCCTCCGACTACGGCCTCGACCTGCCGGCGGTCGCCCGACTCTGGAACCGCGGAAGCGTCGTGCGTTCGTGGCTGCTCGAGCTCACCGCCGGCGCGCTGAGCAACGATCCCAAGCTCGCCGCGCTCAAGGCCTGGGTCGAGGACTCCGGCGAGGGCCGGTGGACGATCGCGGACGCCGTCGAAAAGGCGGTGCCGGCGCCTGTGATCACGGCCGCGCTCTACGCTCGCTTCCGCTCACGCCGCGAGAACTCGTTCGCGGACCGCCTGCTGGCCGCGCTCCGCAACGCCTTCGGGGGCCATGCCGTCCGCCGATGAGCCGTTCTCGCTGGTCATCTTCGGCGCCTCCGGCGACCTGACGCGGCGGAAGCTCGTGCCCGCGCTCTTCGCACTCTACGCGACGCGCACGTTGCCCGAGCCCTTCACCATCGTGGCCGTCGCCCGGACGGAGATGAGCCACGAAGAGTTCAGGCGGAGGATGCGGGAGGCCGTCCGCGACCACGGACGCGTTCAACCGCCGTCCGAGTACGTGTGGGAGCGCTTTGCCCAGGCCCTCTACTACCTGCCGGGCGATCCCAAGGACCTCGCGCTCTACACCGAGCTGAAAGCCTTCCTGAGCGACGTCGAGCAGCGGCGGGGCGGGCCCGCCAATCGCCTCTTCTACTGCGCCACGCCGCCGAGTCTCTACGACGACATCGTCGAGAATCTGGGGAACTCGGGCCTGGCCCAGAGCCGCAACGGGTGGACACGGATCGTCGTGGAGAAGCCCTTCGGTCACGACGTCGAGAGCGCCCGGGCCCTCAACCGGCAGCTGAGGCGCTACTTCGGCGAGGACCAGATCTATCGCATCGATCACTATCTCGGGAAGGAGACGGTCCAGAACCTCCTCGTCCTGCGCTTCGCCAACCAGATCTTCGAGCCGCTGTGGAACCGTAATCACGTCGCCCACGTCCAGATCACGGTCGCCGAGACCATCGGCGTGGAGACACGGGGCGCGTACTACGAGGAGGCGGGCGCCCTGCGCGACATGGTGCAGAACCACCTGCTCCAGCTCCTCTGCCTCATCGCCATGGAGCCGCCCGTGACCTTCGACGCCGCGCCGGTCCACGACGAGAAGAACAAGGTTTTGGCCGCGATTCATCCCGTCGCCCTCGATCACATCGACGAGGCCGCCGTCCGCGCGCAGTATGGCCCCGGGTTCGTGGAGGGTCGCCCGGTCGTCGGGTACCGCCAGGAAAAAGGCGTGGCGCCCGACTCCCGCACCGAGACCTATGTGGCGCTCAAGCTCTTGATCGACAACTGGCGGTGGGCGTCGGTGCCGTTCTACCTGCGCGCTGGGAAGCGGCTGGCCAAGCGCGCCAGCGAGATCGCCATCCAGTTCCGCCGCACGCCCCACATGATCTTCCGGCGTCATCCCGACGGTGTCGAGCCGAACATGTTGCTCATTCGCATCCAGCCCGACGAGGGGCTGGCGCTGACGTTGGCGGCCAAGGTCCCAGGACCGGACCTCAAGCTCGGCGTCGTCAAGCTCGACTTCAAGTACGGGGAGGTGTTCGGCGGCCAGTCTCCCGAAGCCTACGAGCGACTCCTGCTCGACGTCATCCACGGCGATGCCACGCTGTTCGCCCGTGGGGACTGGGTGGAGCTGGCGTGGCAGATTCTCGATCCCGTGCTGAGAGCGTGGGCGCGCGACACCACGAGCCCGATACCGGTGTACGAGGCTGGATCGTGGGGACCGCCCGAGGCCGACGCGTTCATCGCGAGAGACGGGTTTCGCTGGCGCAACCCGTAGATTTGCCGCCCCGCAAGAGGACAGGGTGTGCTCGCCTCGCGCGCGAGGGAGGTCGCCGCGCAGAGCGACCCGTATTGTCGCGCACAACGCAACGGGGTGGGTTTGGGAGGGGGCATTCCTCCACGCGGTGAGGCAACGTCGCCGCGCAGAACGACCCGCGCTGTCGCGCGCAACGCAACGGGGTGGGTTTGGGAGGGGGCATTCCTATGCCCCCTCCCAAGTCAATGATCAGAGGGCGTTGCTAAACCTCGCCCGTCTGGCGCCGCCGCCGACTACTTCGTTTCGGCTGTGGGCGCCGGCAGCGCGCGCGAGGCGGTCATCTCGACGTAGGTGTAGTACCAGCCCTCCCACAGTCGGACCTGTAGTGAGTTACCGGTCTTCTCATACACCTGCGTCGTACCGTGCGTCGCCGCCGACGTGTTACTGATGGCACGCCAGCCGTTCGCCTCCATCATGGTTCGCATCGCCACGGCCAGGCTTCCCACCTCGATCCGCCCGCGGTAAATCATCCTCGCCGCCTTCACGGACGGCGACTCGATGATGACCGACTGGCTGTCGACATAGGCGAGGCCCTTCGGCACGGGGATGTCCTCGAACTCACTCCGGAGAGGACGCGACTGGGTCGTGACACACGCAGTGGCAACGAAAACGACGAGCGACACGAGGAGGAAGCGTTGTGCTCGCATGGCGTGAGCCTAGCAGGCGGACGTTCCGTTTCCAAGAAAATTGGCGCGCGGACGTTTCAGACCAGGCGAATCAGGCGAGTGAAGTCCGCTTCCACAGTACGTGCCACTTCCGCCAGCTGGCGCGGCGACAGCTCCTCGTCCAGGATCAAGACGACGATCGCTCGGCCGCGCTTGGACTTACGGCCCACGTGCATGGAGGCGATATTGACGCCGAACCCTCCCAGCATCGTTCCGATCCGTCCGACCATGCCGGGGCGGTCCTCGTAGGAGAGGACGAGGATGTACCCCTCGGGGGTGAACTCGATGTTGAGATCGCGCAGGCGGACGATCCGCGGCTGCCCATCGAAGACCGTCCCCGCGATGATCTTGCGTCCTTCGCGCGTCTGGGTCACGACCGTGAGCAGGCTGCCGTACCCGTGGGTCTCGTCCTCGGCGGTGACGGTGACGGCAACGCCCCGCTCGCGGGCGACGAGATGCGCATTGACGAGGTTCACGGGCCCGGCCATGACGGGTGCGAGCAGCCCGGCCAGCGCTGCGCGGGCCAGCAACTCGGGATCACGCTGGGCCAGCGCGCCCGCCACCTTCACTTCCACGCTGCTCAAGTGCTCGGGATCGAGCTGGACGCTGAAGCGTCCCAGCCGATCGGCCAGGGCGATGAACGGCCTCATCTCGACGAGCGCCCCGGCGTCCCCGACCGGGATGTTCACTGCGTACTCGACGAGTGCGCCGTCGCGGAACGCGACGAGCTGGCGGGCGACGTCGAGGGCGACGTTGACCTGAGCCTCCGCGGAGTTGGCGCCGAGGTGCGGGGTGACGACCACAGCGGGGTGCGCGATGAGGCGCCAGACGACGTCGCCCTTGGGCGGCTCCTCGCTCCAGACGTCGATGGCCGCCCCCGCGACCTGGCCGGACTCGAGCGCCGCCAGCAGATCGGCCTCGTTGATGATCCCGCCCCGTGCACAGTTCACCAGTCGCACGCCCCGCTTCGTCGTAGCCAGCTCGCGCGCCGTCATCATGTTCTCGGTCTCGTCGGTCAACGGCACGTGGAACGTAATCATGTCGGACGTGCGGACGAGCCGGTCGAAGTCCGTGAGCTCGGCCCCCACGTCGCGGGCGCGACTCTCCGGAATGTAGGGGTCGTGGACCAGCACCCGGGCGTCGAATCCGCGCAGCCGCGCCGCCACTCGCGAGCCCACCTTGCCGAGACCGACCACGCCGATCGTCTTTCGGAACAGCTCGGTCCCGTAGATCCCCCGATCCCACTTCATGGCCTTGAGGAGATCGTGAGCGTCCGGGATCCGGCGCACCAGCGCCAGCAGCATGCCCATCGTGTGCTCGGCGGCCGACACGACGTTCCCGACCGGCGCGTTGACCACGACGATGCCCCGGCGCGAGCAGGCTTCGACGTCGATGTTGTCGACACCCACGCCGGCCCGGCCGATGATCCGGAGCCGGGGCGCGTGCGCCAGCAGCTCCGGCGTGACCGCCGTCCCCGACCGCGTCACCAGCGCCTCGTAATCACCGATGCGGTCGTAGAGCGTCGCCAGCGGCGGTTTCATGAGCTGGTCGATCTCGAAGCCATGCTCGCGCAGGTAGGCCAAGCCCTCCGGAGCGACCGCGTCGACGACCAGCGTCTTCATCTAGACCTGGATAGAGTACCCACCATCCACGGGAATGGCGGCGCCGGTGATGAAGTCGGACGCCGGGCTGGCCAGGAAGACAGCGATCCCCGCCATGTCTTCGCCGGCGCCCCACCGACCGGCCGGCGTCCGGCGCAGAACCATCTCGTTGAGGCCGGAGACCTCGAGCCGCGCCTTCTGCGTCAGCTCGGTGTCGATCCAGCCCGGCAGCACCGCGTTGACCTGGATGTTGTCACGCGCCCAGGTCGTGGCCAGCGACTTGGTGAGCTGGACAATTCCCCCTTTGCTCGCGCCGTAGGCAGGTGCGAACGGAGCCCCGAAGATCGACATCATCGAGCCGATGTTGATCACCTTGCCGCCGCCGGCCCTCTTCATCGCCGGATAAGCGGCGCGCGAGCACAGGAACGCCGAGCTCAGGTTCGTGTCCAGCACATGGCGCCACTCGTCGAACGTCAGATCGTGGGCCGGCTTCCGGATATTCGTGCCCGCGTTGTTGACGAGGATGTCCAGGCGCCCCAGGCGGTCGACGGTGGCCTTCGTCATCGACTCGACCGACGCCTCGCTCGTGACGTCGACGTCCAGGGCGATCGCCGTCCCACCTCGGCGCTCGATCTCGGCCACGGCGACGCGCGACTTCTCGCGATTGCGCGCCGCGACGACGATCTGAGCCCCTGCGGCCGCAAGCCCGCGCGCCATCCCGAGACCGATGCCGCCGTTACCTCCGGTCACGACCGCAACCTTGCCTTTCAGATCGAACACTGGCGCCTCCTTATATATAACGAAGGGTGTAAGTCTTACACCCACGAGCGGCGCTTTGAAGATTTTTCACTCCCGGAGGAGCGCGCCGCTCGCTCAAATATGCAGAATTCCGTAACACCGTGCATGGCACAACCGCTGCAGTCTCCTGGCGTCACCGCCATGATGACAGACCACCTTTGGGGCGTCGTCCTCGCTGGTAGCGCCGAGCATCGCCCCGTGCGCGGCCCTCACAATCGAAGGCTGCGCCGGTCGCGGATTCCCACGTCGGCGCGCCACATCCTGTTCCGCCAGGCTCTCGACCGGGCCGCGCGTCTCATCGACGCGGATCGGCTCTGTGCCGTTCTCGCCCGCGATCACTGCGCATACTACGACACGGAGCTGAGGGATTGGCCCGGGGTGCGCCGGATGGTGCAACCCGCCTATCGCGGCAGCGCGCCCGAGCTCTTCCTGCCCGTGCTCCGAATTGCGTACGAGGACCCCCACGCCACGGTCGTGGTCATCCCCAGCGATCAGCTCGTCGACGGCGAGGCCCGGCTCATGGCCTATGTGGGCCGCGCCGCACAGGCCGTCGCCCAGCGGCCCGACCTCGTGGTGGTGATCGGTGCGCACCCGCTCAGTCTCGAGGTTCCGTGCACATGGATCGATCCCGGCGATCTGGTCGAAGGCCTCGAGACGCTGGCGGTGCGTGCGGTGCGACGCTTCGTCGCGCGGCCCTCCCGCGGGGAGGCCGTCGCCCTCTACGCCGGCGAAGCGCTCGTCAACACCCACGTCGTGATCGCCAAGGTCGGCGCGCTCCTCGAGCTCGGGCGCCGCTACCTGCCCGACGTCCTCGAGACACTCGAACCGCTGGAGGCCGCGTTCGGCATGCCGGAGGAGCGGCTGCTGTGCGAGGCGGTCTACGAGCAGATGCCGTACGCCGACATCGCCCACGCCCTGTTCGTGCGTCCGCAACACGCCGCAGTGCTGCCCGTGTCGGACGTGCGGATCAGCACGGAAGACTCCGTGCCCGCCGTGCACGCTCTCGCCTCCTGATCGAAGGTCGATGGCGTCGTCAGCGGTGCGACGGGCCCCCGTTCCCCGCATCGGGCCGCTGCGTGCCGCGGGAGGCGTCGCCACGCTGGCCATCGCGGTGCGACCGGACATCTCCTGTCTCCTCGCCATCGGTCTCAGCGCGTGGACGTTCGCCGACTCCGTATTTCCGGCGGCCGCTCCGGGACGCAGCATGGTCGCGTACTGGGCCACCGGGCTCGTGGTCGCCAGCGCGCTGATCATGTCACTGCTGCTCCACGAGGTGGGCCATGCGATCGTGGGCCGGCGGATCGGCCTCACGCCACGTCACATCTCGCTCTCGCTCTTCGGGGGCGTGACGGTGTTCGACCGCGAGCCGGATACGCCGCGCCAGGCCTGCGGCCTGGCCCTGGCCGGTCCACTGGCGAACCTGGTCGCAGCGGTCGTGGCTGGCATCGTCCACGTCGTCCTCGTCGAGGTCGAAGCCGATCCCCTCGCCGCGGCCGCGGCTGCCAGTATCGTCGTGATCAACCTCGGCATCACGATCGTGAACCTAATCCCGGCGTTGCCGCTGGACGGCGGCCACGTGTCTCGCGCGGCGCTCGCCATGGCCCTCGGCCGCCCCGACGTCGCGGCGGCGATCACGGACAATATCGGGCGGCTCCTCGGCTGGACGCTGGTCGGCGTCGCGGTCCTTGCTTCGGCCTCCGGTGATGTTGCCATCGCCGTGTGGGCCGCGCTGATCGGCTTCGCGGTTCACGACCACATGCGGCGGGTGGCGCCGATACTGCGCTCGTTCACTCGCGCGCCGATACCGCACGTGCTCCGACGCGACGGAGTGGCGCCGGCGACTAGGCGCCCGGCAGCGTGAGCCGCGCTTCGATCCCGCCGTCCGGCGGTGTCGAGAGCGCCAGCGTGCCACCGTGCAGGCGGGCGATCCGCTCCACCGTGACCAGTCCAATACCGGTGCGTCCCGGCTTCTGGGACGCCGCCAGACGAATGGCGACGCGGGGGTTTCGCATCCCGGTGCCGTAGTCACGGACGAGGAGCGCGACCCGTCCGTCGGTCGACTCCGCGGTGACGGTCGGGGTCGGGCGCCCCGGGCCGGCCGCCTCGGTGGCCTCCAGCGCATTGCGGATGAGGTGCGACGCCGCGACGGTGAGCAACTCCGCGTCCCCACGGACTCGCGGCCATTCACTCCCGAGGAGCCTCACGCTCGCCGCTCCCTGCCGACGCAGCTCTTGCTCGACGGTCGAGCGCAAGTCCACCACGACCATCTCGTTGCGGTCCAGGGCCGCCACGGAAAACGCGGCTGGCAGCATGCGGGCCAGGCGCACGAGCTCCTGGCCGATCGTCTCCAGGCTTTGCTTGGCGAGGGGATCGTCCACGCCGGCACGCTTGACCACTTCGAGATGCATCACCGCGGAGTTGAGCGGGCCACGCAGGTCGTGCAGCAGGCGCTCGAGGTCGGCCGGCAAGGTAGGCCGGCGTACGTCCTCTGGCGGCGGCGACGCCATCAGGTGATGCGCGCCGATTTGACCGCCTGGATGCCGTACTTCGCGAGCTTGTTGTAGAGCGTCTTGAGGCTGATGCCGAGGAGGGCGGCCGCGCGCCGCTTGTCCTGGTTGGTGTCCTCGAGCGCGCGCAGGATCAGCTCTCGCTCCATCTCGCGAATCGGCGTCACCGAGCCCTTGGCCGACGGCCGCGCCGGCTCCGCCGTGTGCAGCACGTTCTCGGGCAGGTGCTCGAGGGCGATGAGGCCGCTGCCGGAGAGCACGACGGCGCGCTGGATCACGTTGCGCAGCTCGCGCACGTTGCCGGGCCAGCCATAGCGATCGAGGGCCTTCTCGGCCTCGGGGCCGATGCCACGCACTTGCCGGCTGTCCTGGCGGTTGAACTCCTCGACGAAGGAGCGGCTGAGGACGGGGATGTCCTCCTTGCGCTCCCGCAGCGAGGGCAGCCGGATGGCGAAGACGTTGAGGCGGTAGAAGAGGTCCTCGCGGAGCTGGCCGGCGGTCATGGCGTCCTGGGGCACGCGGTTGGTGGCAGCGATGACGCGGACGTCGACCTGGATCTCCTGCTTGCCGCCACCCACGCGCCGGAAGTTGCCCTCCTGGAGTACGCGGAGCAGCTTGGCCTGCGTCGAGTTGTCCATCTCCGCGATCTCGTCCAGGAAGAGCGTGCCGCCGTCGGCGAGCTCGAAGCAGCCGAGGCGTCGCTCGGTGGCGCCGGTGAAGGCACCGCGCTCGTGCCCGAACAGCTCGCTCTCGATCAGCGTCTCGGGGATCGCCGCGCAGTTGATCGCGACGAAGGCGCGGTTGCGCCGGTTCGAGAGGTCGTGGATCGTGCGGGCCACCAGCTCTTTGCCCGTTCCGCTCTCGCCGTACACGAGGACGGGCGCCGTGCTGGTCGCCGCCAGCTCGATCCAGCGATAGACCTCGTGCATCCCCTTCGACTGCCCGACCAGCTGGCCGAAGCTGCCCTTCTGGCGCAGCTGGTGGCGCAGGAAGTTGACCTCGCGCGACAGCGACTCCTGCTCGATGGACTTCTCGAGGAGAACCTGCAGCCGCGTCGCATCCACCGGCTTGGTGAGGTAGTCGAACGCACCGTGGCGCATCGCCTCCACGGCGCTCTCGACGGTCGCATGGCCGGTGACGAGCAGTACCGCCGGAGGCCGGCCGGTCTCCTTGAGCTTCTGCAGGAGCGTGAGACCGTCCATCTCTGGGAGCACGAGATCGGTGACCACCACCGCCGGGTGATGCGTCTCGACGAGCTCGAGCGCCTCTTCGCCGGACGAGGCCGTCTCCACCTCGTAGCCCCATTGTCCGACCATGCGGGCAAGGCCTTCCCGTTCGGTCGGCTCGTCGTCGACGACGAGAACCTTGCCACCCTTCGTTTGATCACGTCGTGCCGGGCTCACCGTCGCACTCGCCTCTGGTTTCTCGTAGAGTCCACACGTTTGGGGCGGGAGTCGACGGGAAGTCGTCTCCCGCCCCGTCAGGGTACCCGCTGTGTTTCGCGTTCGCTAGTTCTTCTGGACTTGCAGGTTGTTGACGACGTTCCGGACACCCTTCGCCTCGCGAGCAATCTGCTCGGCACGGGCCCGCTGGTCGGGGCTGTCGACCGTTCCGTTAAGGTAAACAGTGCCGTTGTTGGTGTCAACGTTCACGCGCGTGAGGTTGGACGCCTTGTCGGCAACCAGCTTCGACTTCACCGCCGCGGTGATGCTCGCGTCGTCGATGTTCGTACCGGCGGACTTGCCGGTCAAGCTCCGACACCCGCTCAGCACCGAGAGGACTGCCACCATGACCACCACCGTCTTCGTCAGCCGTCCCATCCTCATAATATGCGTTCCTCCCGTCGCTTCATGCCGCGCGACGTATCGTTTCCAGCTCAGCCTGGCATGCCACGCAGCGCGTGGCGAAGGGCAGTACACGGAGCCGCGCCTCGGCGATCTCGCTGCCGCAATCCCGGCACACGCCGTAGCGTCCGGCCTCGATGTCTTCGAGGGCGGAGTTGACCTGTTGTAATTCACGGGCTCGACGGTCGACCACGGCCGCCGCGATCTCTTCGTCGTGCGTGAGCGAGGCGCTGCCATACGGGTCTTTGGCGAGCTCTCGAAAATGATCGGCCTCACGCGTCGAATCCATGCTCGAGTGGATCGCCTCGGTCAGCGCCGAGCGCTTGCGCTCCAACTCCCGCTTGATGCTTCGCATGGCCGCCTCCTTCGGGGGCCGGAACGGCCCGGGGCCTGCGAGGTCTGGAGGAGGCACCGACCGTGCCAGCGCGCGGCCGCGGTTGCGGCTCGCCGCAACGACGCGTTTTTGAGCCAGTTCCTCGGAATTCACGGCGCGAGGTCGCGGCGGACCCGTGCACGACCGAACACACCCGCGAGACGTACTGGTGACGGATCTACACTGTTTAGGAGAAAGTTTTTCATCTGTTCCCACTTCGACAAGCTTTCAGGAGCCGAAAGTCCCGTCCCGACGTCCTGGCATGCCCACTGCACAATCGAAATGCCGAAATTCATCGATTTCGAGCGAAGACCGTCAGGGGAGCGATCCAATGGCACATCCGAGTGTAATGAACGATTCAGGGCGGGTTTCGCCGGCCGTCGCGGCGTTCTTCAAGAGCGACCGTCCACGGACCATCGACCGCTACATCGACTACTTCGGCGGCGACGGGATACCTTCCGTCGCGGAGGAGGACGGGCGGATGGACGCCGTCGTCGCTGAGGAGCTCACGGCATGAATTGTCGAACAGCCCGAGCCGTCCATCATTCAGGCGGGGACGGCCGGCGGCTGCGCATGGCTTCCGTTGCTGCGCTGGGATCGATAGCCCTCCTCCTGGCGGCGTGCGCAGGACCGACGTCCTCGCCCTCTCCTTCACCCTCGCCCCGCACCGATACGAGCACACCGCGTCCCAGCACCAAGGCGCTCGATCCGGCGCAGGCCGAGCGTCTCCAGCGCGTGTGGACCCCGTTGCTCAAGGCGATGGACCATCCGCTGCAGCCGAACCAGGTGAAGGTCGGGTTGATGGACGACCCGCACATCAACGCCGCCAATGCCGGCAACGGGCAGTTCCTCGTCACCACCGGCTTGCTCGAGAAGGCCAATGACGATCGGCTGCAGGCGGTGCTCGCTCACGAGACGGCCCACGAGGACCTGGGTCACGTGGCCAAGGCTCAGGCGCTGGGCACCGGACTCAACATCGGCATGGTCATCCTCGACCAGATCCTCCCGGGCACCGGCGCGCTCACCCCGATCGCCGGGCAGCTGATCCTGAACAAGTACAGTCGCAACGAGGAGTACGCCGCCGACAAGCACGGCGTCGAGCTGCTGCGGCGCATCGGCCGGCCGAAGGAGCAGATGATCGACGCGTTGACGTGGCTGACCCAGGTCGAAGGCAACAGCAAGGGCGGCTTCTTCGCGACCCATCCCGCGACCGGCGATCGGATCGAAGCCCTGCGCCAGATGAAGTAGGACAATGAACCATGGGGGGCCGCGACGGCCCCCCATGTCCCCCGCGTTCGGAGCGCCCCGGCGGAGCCGGGACGCTCCTCTAGATCGGTACCTCTAGCGGCGGAGGAGCTTGCCCACGACGTAGCCGGCGCCGAGCGCCGCGACGATCACGGGCAGCGGATGATCGCGCAGGGCACGCTGCAGAGTTTCCGCCCATCCCGTGAGCGGCCGTCCCGTCATCTCCATCAGCTGCTCGTCGGCGCCGCGCGCGAGCTGACGCGCGCGGTCCCGCACGACGCCGATCGTCCGCTCCATCTGATGTTCCATGGCAAAGCTCCTCGGCCCGCTCAGGCCATCGGCCGGGCGCGCCGTGCGCGCCCGCCTTCCAGCAGCGGGGCCAGCGATTGACGCTCGGCGAAGAAGCCGAGCAGCGGGTCGCCCCGCTGGCGCAGCCGTGCCCGGACGTTGTGGAAGTGGAAGTCCTCCGGGTACACGCTGCGCTCGAGCTCGCTCCATTCGAGCGGTGCCGACACTGGCGCTCCCGGGTACTCGCGCACGGCGTAGGGGCTCACCAGGGTGGCGCCCCTCCGGTTACGCAGGACGTCGATCAGGATCTTCCCGCGGCGCCGCGCGCGGCGCATGTCGAACGTGAACAGCGACGGCTCGCGCTGTCGCGCCATGCGTGTGATCGTCGACGCCGCCGTGAGGGTCTGCTCGAACGAGTAGACGGGATCCAGCGGCACCAGGACGTGAACGCCGGCGCCGCCCGACGTCTTCACCCAACTGCGAATCTTGAAGCCGGCGAGCAGGCTGCGAACGAGCAACGCCGCGTTGCGCACCTCGCGGAACGCGATTTCGGTCGGATCGAGATCGAACAGCATCAGATCGGGACGATCGACCGCGTCGACGATGCAGGCCCAGGGATGAAACGACGTGTAGCCGAGGTTGACGAGATAGGCGAGCGCCGCCCGCTCACTGCCGATGACGTACTCGGTGTAGCCGAGGGCGGCCTGGTCGCTGCGCACGCGCCGCGTCGGGATCCACTGCGGCAAGCCGGGGGGTGCCGTCTTCTGATACACGCACTCGCCGTTGACGCCGTCGGGGCAGCGGAGCAGGCTGAGCGGCCGATGCACGAGGAACGGCAGCACGATATCGGCGAGCTCGAGGTAATAGTCGATGAGGTCGCCCTTGCTGATGCCGTCCTCGGGCCAGAGGGGCGTCTCGGTGTTGCCGAAGAGGATGCGCCGCCCGTCGACCTCGCCAACACGCGTGCTCATCGCGGAGCCCTTGGTGCCGGTCCGGGCGCGGGCCCGGCCGCAGGGGCACGCACGTCAGGCCGCGCGCAGACTGCGCGGCGTCGCGCGGAGCCGCTCCACGGTGGCCGCCATTCCGCCGAGCGCCGCGATCGTCCCGGCCACCGTCGCACCGGCGCGCGCGACACCCGCGGTGAGTCGCAGCAGCCGCATCACGGGGAGCTGCGAAAGCACCAGGCCGGCCACGAAGGCGCCGCCGAGCACGAACGCGAGGGTTCGTCCGCGCCGCGTCAAGCGCTGCTCGAGACCATCGAGCTGCGTCTCGATGTGACGACGGGTGAGCGCTATATCAGCCTGGATTTCAGTTGGGCTGCGAGCCATCGCCACGTCTCCTCGATCGAGTGAATGGTTCCGTGAGGCCACCGGAGGTGTCGTACGCGCATCACGGACCACGCGATGAGCGTGACGGAGATCAGCGCCACGCCGCCGCCGGCGATGACGAGGTGCTGCCAGGGCGCGCCGAAGAGCGGCGCGAACGCAGCGGCCACGAGCACGACCAGTGCAGCCACGAAGGCGATCGCGGCCGTCACCACCACCGCAACCGCGATGGCGAGCTGGATGATCACCGCGCGCGCTTCAGCCAGTCCGAGCTCGAGCTCGAGGCGGGCCAAACGCGAGAGGGAGCTGCCGAGACCGTCGGGCTCGATGTGGACTTCGCGAAGGCGATGCACCGTGGCCATCAAAGGTGCACGTAGCAAATTGACTGCCACGAAACGGTGGCGCAGCGCGTTGTTCAACCAAAATCGTGAGATGGGACAGCGTAATCGCGGGCTGGCAAGGCATGCACGCGTTGCGCGCGGACCGATACGACACCATCCTGGATTTGTAAGATTCCCTCTACGAGTAAAAATGGCTCGGCCACCAGCGTGAGCCGGTGGCGGGCGAAGAGCTGCGGCGTCACGATCACATTGGCGATACCGGTCTCATCTTCGAGCGACAGAAACACGAATCCCTTCGCCGTGCCCGGACGTTGTCGCACGATCACGCTGCCAGCCACCCGCACGCGTCCTCCGTCAGTGCCGTTCGCGAGATCGGCGGCGGCGACGACGCCGTCGCGAGCGAGCGCCGCGCGCCGGAGCCTCATGGGGTGCGGTCCCAGCGTCAGCCCCGTGCCGGCATAGTCGGCGGCCAGCCGCTCCGGCATCGTCATGTCGGCGATCGGCTGCGGGGTATCTGCGTTCGGCTGCGACATCTCGGCAGAGTTGTGCGGCCGTGGGCCGGCGTGACGATCCTCGACGTCGGCGAACAGCGGGCCGGCCACCGGGACGGCCGCGCGCCACAGATTGCCGCGCCGGGTGCCGCCGAGGGCGTTGAAGGCCCCCACGGCGGCGAGCACCGTCAGCTCATCGCGATCGAGGCCAGCGCGCACGGCGACGTCGGTGAGCGAGCGGAACGGCCGCTCCGCGCGCGCGGCCACGATCGCCCGTCCGGCGCGCTCGCGCAGGCCTTTCACATAGCGCAAGCCGAGGCGGACGTTGTACTGGGCACGGGCACCCGCATCGTTCAAGCGAAGGGGGGTACGCCCCCCTCGGACTCCCCCGTCGCCCATCTCCCGAGATTTCACCGCTCGCCTCGCCGCACCGTGCGCCTCGGCTCGCACAGCGGCCCCGCCGGGATCACCCGTATCGATGATGTGTTCACGCTGAGTGAGTCGCGACTGCAGTCCACCATCCTCGACGGTGCACAGCCAGTCGGAGCGCGTGACGTCGATGGGCAGGAAATGCTGACCACGACGCTGCCCTTCCTTCACGATCGTGGACGCGTGGTAAAAGCCCATCGGCTGGTTGTTGAGGAGCGCGGCGTAGAACGCCGCCGCATGATGGACCTTGAGATAGGCGCTGGCGTAGGCGAGCAGCGCAAAGCTCGAGCTGTGCGACTCGGGAAAACCATAGAGCGCGAACGACGTGATGGAGTGCACGATCTGCTCGGCGGCCTCACCGGTGATTCCCTGGCGGGCCATCCCCTCGCGCAGCTTGACCTCGACCTCGTGCATGCGCTGCTCGCTGCGTTTGAAGCCGAAGGCGCGGCGCAGCTCCTCGGCCTCGGTTCCCGTGAAGCCGGCCGCGGCCATCGCCATGCGCAAGAGCTGCTCCTGGAACAGCGGTACGCCCAGCGTGCGGCGCAGGATCGGCTCCAGGCTGGGATGCGGATACGTCACCGCCTCGCGGCCGCGCCGCCGCCGGATGTAGGGATGCACCATGTCGCCGACGATCGGGCCCGGGCGGATGATGGCGATCTGCACGACGAGGTCGTAGAAGCGCTCGGGGTGGATGCGGGGCAGCGTCGCCATCTGCGCGCGACTCTCCACCTGGAAGACGCCGATGGTCTCCGCGCGCTGGAGCATCTCGTAGACGTCGCAGTCGTCGGCCGGTAAATGGGCGAGGTCCACCTCCCCGCCCCTTTCGTTCACCATCGCGATCGCTTCCTGGAGCACCGACATCATGCGCAGTCCGAGCAGATCGATCTTGATCATGCCGAGCGCGGCGCAGTCGTCCTTGTCCCACTGGATGACCACGCGCCCGGGCATCGTCGCCGGCTCCAGCGGCACCACGTCGTCGAGGCGGCCGGCGGCGATCACCATACCGCCCGAGTGCTGACCGAGGTGGCGCGGCAGATCTTGAAGCCGCGTCCACAGCGCGGCGAACACGCGCATGCGCGGGTGACGCGGATCGCAGCCCGCCTCGGCCAGATGCCGGGTGAGCAGATCGCTCGAATCCTGATACCCCCAGTCGGGCGCGAGCCGCGCCAGGCGATCTTGCAGCTCGGGTGGCAGTCCAAGAACCTTGGCCACCTCGCGGGCGGCGCTGCGGCCGCGGTAGGTGATGACGTTGGCCGTCATCCCCGCCCCCAGCCGGCCATAGTGCTCGTAGACGTACTGGATCACCCGCTCGCGACGCTCACCGCTCGGCAGGTCGAGGTCGATGTCGGGCCACTCGCCGCGCGCTTCGGAGAGGAAGCGCTCGAAGAGAAGCTCCATCTTCACGGGATCCACGGCGGTGATGCCGAGGGCGTAGCACACCGCACTGTTGGCGGCCGAGCCCCGGCCCTGGACGAGGATGTCGTTGGCGCGGCAGTACTCGACGATGTCCCAGACGATGAGGAAGTAGCCGGCGAGGTCGAGCCGGCCGATGATCTCGAGCTCGTGGACGACCTGGCGTCGCGCGCGCTCGGCCAGTGCCCCCTGGCCGTAGCGGGCGCGCACGCCGTGGCGGGTGAGCTCCCGCAAGTGCTCGAGCGCGGACTGATCGGGCGGCAAGCGGCAATCGGGAAAGCGATAGCCGAGGTCCTTCAGGGTGAACTGCAGACGGAGGGCGAGCTCTTCCGTCGTCGCCAGGGCGTCGGGCAGGTCGGCGAACGCGCGCGCCATGGCCGCGGGTGAGCGGAGGCCGCGCTCGGCGTTGATGCTCAGCCGCCGGCCGGCATGATCGAGATCGGTCTTCTCGCGCAGGCAGGTGAAGACGTCGGCCACCGCGCGGCCGCTCGGCCGTGCGTAGAGCGGTTGATTGGCGGCGACGAGCCCGACGCGCGCGGCGCGCGCGAGGCGGACGAGCCGCCCCAGCGTCCGCTCGCCGTCGCGATCGAGATGACGCTGGACCTCCACGAAGCATCCGTCACGGCCGAACACGCGGACGAGCGTGGCCAGTCGTTCGAGTGCGTCATCGTAACGCCCGGCGCTCACCAGCCGTGCCAGCGGGCCGCCCGCCCCCCCGGTGAGGCAGACGAGGCCGTCGGCGTGGGACTCGAGATCGGCGAGCGCGAGGGCGGCCCGGCCCTTGGGCGCAGCGAGCTTCATGCGGGTCAGCAGCCGGGACAGATTGCGATATCCCGTGCGGTCTTCCACGAGCAGGGGCAGCCGCGACCCGTCCTCGAGCGTCACCTCGCTGCCGATGATCGGCGTGAGCCCGGCCGCCGTCGCCGCGCGGTGAAAGCGAGGTGCGCCATAGAGGCCGTCGCGATCGACGAGCGCGAGCGCGTTCATGTCGAGCCGCGCCGCCTCGGACACGAGTGTCTCAGGAAGCTCGGCGCCTTCCAGGAACGAGAATGCCGACTGCGCGTGCAGCTCGACGAACATGCTAATCAGCCCACATTGCATTTTTGAATTGGGCACGGGCACCCCGCATCGTTCAAGCGAAGGGGGCTACGCCCCCCTCGGACTCCCCCGGCGCCCGCCCGTGCCCCGCCGCGGTCACCCCCGGTAATCATTCGTCTGCGCGATCTGAGTTGTGACTGTGCGGGACGCAGTCCTGGCCGGACGGAACGGGTCGGCGGACCCCACCGACCCCCTGACCCACTTCGGATCGGCCCATAACCATGTTCAGCGGACGCACACACAGCGCGAGCTCGCGCATCGCGTTTCGCCGGGCACGACCCGCGAGCATCACGTGCGCCCGGTCAGTCATACACGCCGTCGAGGAGCCAGTGGCCATTGACGTGGTCGTGGGCGAGGCGGCAGAGGGTGCCATCGTCGAGCAGCAGATCCCACTCGTCGCGCGCCCAGCCTCGCGTGTCCCACCACTCGCCGGAGATGCGCCACGGCCCCGCGCACGCCACGACCCGCGTGACCGTCGTGCCGCGCGTGACGCGCGCCGGACGTTCGTCGTCGATCACGACGTTCACCATCCGCGGCGGACGCAAGCGCCGGAGCGCCAGTGGTGGATCGCTCGTGACCGCGCTGGCGCCCTCGTCCACGTCGACGTCCGGTGGGGTGAAGGGATCGAGCGTGACCGCGTCGGGCCGGTGGGAATCATCGAGCGTGGGCGAGCCGACGTTATCGGGCCCGACGAGGCGGACGAGCCTGGCGAGCAGCGCGGCCAGGTCACGCTCGGCCAGCGCCGGCGGCTGCCACAACCCGCCCTGGCCCGGGCGCGCCACCACCGGCCGCACGCTGAGCGCCACGTCGATCACCGCCGCCGGCGGCGGCTGACGCTCGAGGTCGAGACGGAGCAGGGCCAGCATCAACTCGACGTCCCGCGTGGGATGGGCCAGCGCCACCGTGCGCTCGTGGTGTGCGCCCGAGATGAGGCCGAGGCGGACGTCGATCACGTCGGCGGCGAGATGGACGGCGGCCAGGCGCGCGGCCAGACGCGTCAGCACTACGTCGAGCACGGTGCCGAGCGCCAGGAGGTCGTGCACCTCCCAGTCGAGACCCTGCGCCTCCTCCCAGAAGGGCGGTGGCGTCCACGGGTGAAACGGCGCGTGGTCGACACCGGTCGCGAGGTCGTGGGCGAGGAGCCCGGCGGGACCGAGGCGCGCGGCCAGGGCGTCACGCGGCAACGCCGCCAGCGCACCGAGGTCGGCGATGCCCCAGCGTCGAAGCGCGGTGACTACGGGCTCGGG
The DNA here is from genome assembly GCA_001917585.1 of Candidatus Rokubacteria bacterium 13_1_40CM_68_15. Lineage (GTDB taxonomy): Bacteria > Methylomirabilota > Methylomirabilia > Rokubacteriales > CSP1-6 > 40CM-68-15. The sequence continues at coordinate 11,162 of MNEG01000038.1, read as the reverse complement.
CAGATCGAGGCGATCGAGCGGGGCCGAAGCGAGCGAGGCCGCGTCGCCGCCGGCCGGCACGACGGTCACGCGCGCAGCGCCGTGCGACGCGACGCGGGCGGCCGTGCGGCCATCGGCGATCCCGACGCGCACGTCGAGTCCCACGTTGCGGACGAGGCGCACGAGCCGCTCGCCCACGGCCGCGTCATCGCCGACGAGACGCCCCAGGCCATGAATCTCCGTGTAGGCGAGGCCGGGACCAGCGTCCTGGACGCGCGGTGAGACGCCGAGCGCGGCGGTGAGCAAGGCGTGCTGGGCGGACGCCACGCTGGTCTCGACGAACGGACGGCGAACGAGCTCCGCGCACAGAGCGCCCGCGTGAGCCTCCGTCATGCCCGGGACGACGCCCCGCTCACGAGCGGCGGCATTCGTCTCGACCACCCGCGTGACCGGCGGCGTTCCCTGAACGACCACGAGCGGACGCTCGGCCAGCGCGGGCTCGCACCGCACGATGGCGGCCGCCGCGAACCACGGCACACGCACACAGGCCAGGCGACTCACGCGCACCACCAGTGCGCGGCCGCCGGCGCCTGACCACGCAGCACCTCCACGTCCGTCGCCACGCGCGCCAGACGCGTCGGTCGCGGGTCGCCGCTCCATTCCAGCGCGCGGCGCGCGGTGCGCACGGCCAGCGTGGCGCCGGCGCCGGCGATGCGCCGCGTGGTCAGGATCACGAGCGTGGTGCCGGCACGCTGCGCCGCCATCCGCCACCGGAACGCCGCCGCGAGCGACAGGCGCGGCGGCGACTCGCCGAGATCGATGGCGACGAGCGCCAGTCCCCGGCAGCGGACGAGAAGGTCGACGGCGCGGAGCGCGGTATCGCGGCGACTTCCGGTGCGCACCCAGAGCAGCCGGCGGAGATCGACACCGGCGCGCACCGCGGACTGCGGATCGAACGCACCGTCAGCATCGACCAGCGCGGCGAGACCACCGCGGCGCGTGACATCGGTGAGCCACGCCGTGAGTAGACTCGTGCGTCCCGACGACAGTCTTCCCACGATCTCGATCACCTCGCCTCGCATCGCTACCTTCACTGCTTATCACATGACGAGTTGTTGGCAAGGCCCGAGATGTAGTGGCTCAGCAACTATCAGTCCCCGACCTGTCGCGATTTCCGTCCCTCGCGAGTCGCCGACTGTGCGCACCGACGCGCCGCGTGTAATCGACGTTGCACGATCCACCAGTGGCCCCGCGCTTGCACCCCAATTGGACAAACGAACGGGCGGTTACTCAGCGAATGGCAAAGCAAATCGGATTCGCAGTGGTGGGACTCGGCACCGTGGCGCGAACCTCGGTGCTTCCGGCCTTCGCGGCAATCGGTGGGAATTCTCGGCTCGTTGCCGTCGTCTCGGGCGATCGCGCCAAGGCCCAGATCGTCGGTCGAGAGTTCAAGGCGGCCGCGTATCACTACGACGAGCTCCGGCAGTGTCTGCAGCGTGAGGATGTGAACGCCGTCTACATAGCGCTGCCAAACTCGTTGCACTGTGACTACGCGGTGGAGGCAGCCCGGGCCGGTGTGCACGTCCAATCGGGTCAAGCTCATGCTCGCCTACCGACTGCACGTGCGTCCGGCCGTGGTGCGCGCGCTCGGCCTCGTCCGCACCGGCCACGTCGGCATTCCCAAGACGTTCAGCGCCGACTTCACCACGCGCATCGAGGATCCCGAGAGCACCCGCCTCCAGCGACGGCTCGGCGGCGGAACCGTGTACCACCTCGGCGTGGAGTGCATCCACGCCGCCCGTAGCGTGCTGGGGGCGGAGCCGGCGCAGGTGATGGCGATGACAGCCCGCACGAGTCGCCGCTATGGCGGCGACGTCGACGAGGGCGCGGTCGCCCTCATCCGCTTCCCCGATGAGCGCCTCGCCCACTTCCACTCGAGCTTCGGCGAGGAGCCACGCTCCGCGTTCACCATCTTCGGTGAGGAAGGCTACATCCACGTGCTCAACGCGTTCACGCCGGAGCTGCCGAGCCGCGTGGTGACGGTGCAGCGGGGCGAGCGGCAGGAGCAGACCTTCGAGCCGACCGACGAGTACGCGGCGATCCTGACCTACTTCGCCGACGCCATCCGGGAAGATCGCCAGCCTGAGCCCTCGGGTATCGAGGGATTGCAGGATACGCGCATCATCGAGGCGATCTATCGCTCCTCGCGCGATGGCCGCCCGGTCACCCTTCCGCGGCTCGCCCGGGTCGAGCCCTCCCCGCTGGAGAGCGAGGTCCGGCGCTCGTCGATCGAAGGCCGCCAGGCCGGCTGAGCCTGCGGCCTGGCATCGGTGGCATGTGCGTTGCTCTACCGAACAGATCGACCTCGACGATCTCAACATCAACCGTAGTGTCCCGATTCCCCAAAAGGAGGGGCGTCCCATGAAGAGTTGGAAGGGCGTACTGGCTCTGGCCTTCGCGGGCGTTCTGGTCTCCACCTTGGCATTCGCGCAGGGAACGACGCCGAGCGGCGACCAGAAGGCTCCCGACAAGTCGGAGCAGCCGAAGAGCGACAGCGGCACGTCCGCGGCCCCGAGCACCAGCGACACCATGAAGAGTGGCGCCGCCGATACCGACAAGGCCGACAAGTCGGGCGCGATGAAGGCCGGGAAGGCCGCCCGGGGCGGCAATCGCGATCAGGTCCGCGCCGCCCAGCAGGCGCTCAAGGACAAGGGTCATGATCCGGGCTCGGTGGACGGCGTGATGGGGCCCAAGACCCAGGCCGCGCTGAAGGATTTTCAGAAGTCTCAGGGCATCCAGGACACCGGGCGCCTCGACGCCGAGACGATGTCGAAGCTCGGCGTTGAAGGGCGCAGCAGCGCCTCCGGTCAGTCGAGCCCGGCAGCCTCGCCGAGCACGACCGGCTCGTCGTCATCGGAGTCCGGCGCGAAGTCACCCGACTCGGGCGCGAAGTCGCCGTCCGACTCCGGCGCGAAGCCGTCTGATTCAGGCACGAAGAAATAGTCCATCCGAAACCGAAGAGGAAGGCCGGGAGCCCACGTCCCGGCCTTTGCTCTTTACGGCGCTCGCTGCTGAAGTCGCCGGTAGACCGACTCGTAACGATCGGCCATGACGCCGACCGAGAACTGCTCCTCGGCCCACTGCCGGCAGCGCGCGCGATCGATCACGTCCACGCGCTTGACGGCGGCCACCAGCTCGTCGACGGTGTCCGCGAGAAATCCGACCTCCCCGTCACGCACGATCTCGGGGACGGCGCCGCACGGACGCGCGACCACCGGTGTGCCACAGGCGAGCGCCTCGATCATCGCCAGGCCGAACGGCTCGGGCCAGTCGATGGGAAACAGCAAGGCCAGTGCATCCCCGAGCAAGTGCCACTTCTCGGCGTCGGTCACTTCGCCGATGTACTCGATCAGCGGGTGACCGAGCTGGGGCCGGATCTCGCGCTCGAAGTACTCGCGATCGGGCCGATCGACCTTGGCGGCCATGATGAGCGGCAGCCCCGCGCGCTTGGCCACGGTGATGGCGAGATCGGGCCGCTTCTCGGCCGACATGCGGCCGAGGAAGACGAGGTACCGCCCGGGACCGCTCGTCGTGACGGCGGGGACGTCGCGCACGGGGAGACCGTGGTGCACGGTCGCCACCCAGTTGAGGTCGAGGCCGTCGAGCGGCTCGCGCTGGCTGTCGCTGATGGAGACGAGCGGCACTTCGCGGAGCTCGGTGAGGACGTGGATGAGCGGCCGCAGATCGAGTCGACCGTGCAGCGTGTGCACGACGGGTGTGGACACCAGGCGGCCGTAAGGGAACGCGAGATAATCGACGTGGCAATGCACCACGTCGAAGTCGTCGGCGCGCGAAAACGTCTGAGCGAGCTCGAGGGTGTGAAGCGCGAACGAATCCGGCTGCGCCGGATCGAGCCGCAACGCCCGCGGCCACGGAGACACGAGGCGCGCCTGCGTGTGGGAGTCGCCGCTGGCGAACAGCGTGACGTCGTGACCACGCCGAACCAGCTCGTCGGTGAGCCACGACACCACGCGCTCGGTGCCACCGTACAGTCGGGGCGGTACCGACTCATACAACGGCGCCACCTGAGCGATGCGCATAGCGTGGCACCAGAGATGCAACTGCGGTGCCGATGAACATGGACGATCACATCCCCGCCGCGGATTTTCACATCCAGGCCTCGCCGCAGGCGGCGGCCGTTCCCAAGCTGGTGCTCAAGCACGGCGAGGCGTTCCTCGTCGCCGATCGTCGGGGCGATTTCCCGGCTCACTTCGAAGGCGAGCTCGGCTTCTACCGCGCCGGCACGCGTCATCTGCGCTGGCTGGAAGTGCGCCTCAACGGCGAGTCCCCGCTCCTGCTCGGCGCCGACACCGCGCCCGACAACGATCAAATTCTAGTAACGCTGACGAATGCCGACGTGCACGCTCCGGCCGCGAGCGGCGGCGGCGTGATCGTCCCACGCAACACCATCTACCTCGACCGGCGACTCACCCTCTACGATCCGCACCTGCTGGAGTCGATCACCGTCACGAACTTTCACGTCGCGCCCTGGGAGGTGTTGGTCGAGGTGATGTTCACCGCCGACTTTCGCGACGTCTTCGAGGTGCGCGGCACGCAGCGGGCCGAGCGCGGTCAGCTCCTCGCCGAAGAGCGCGAGAGCGGCCGCGTCCGGCTCCGTTATCTCGGCCGGGACGGTATCGAGCGCGTGACCACGCTGACCTTCGACCCGCCGCCCGCGCTCATCGCCTCCAGCCGCGCCGTCTACCGGCTGGCCCTCGGACCGGGCGAGACGTTCCGCTTCGACGTCACCGCGACGGCCGAGAGCGCCGACGCCGAGACGACGATGCCGGCGCCGCGCCTGGGCGAGGTCGTGACGCGACTCCGTGCGGGCAGCGCTCGGCTCGCCACCCGGGCCGCCCGCGTGGTGAGCGACCACGAGAGCTTCAACGCGCTCGTCGCGCGCTCGCTCGTCGATCTCAACATGTTGCTCACGGAGACGCCCCAGGGGCGCCTGCCGTACGCCGGAGTCCCGTGGTACGTGGCCCCGTTCGGGCGCGACAGCCTCATCACCGCCTACCAGCTCCTCCCCTACGACACCGAGGTGGCGGCGGGCACCCTGCGGTTCCTCGCGCGCTGGCAGAGCCGCGTCGACGACGCGTTCCTCGACGCCGCTCCGGGCAAGATCCTGCACGAGTACCGTCGTGGCGAGATGGCGAACTGTCGCGAGATCCCGTTCATTCCTTACTACGGCAGCGTCGACGCGACGCCGCTCTTCGTGATGCTCCTCGGCGAGTACGTGCGCTGGACGGGCGACGTCGCCCTCGCGCGCGAGCTGTGGCCGGCGGTACAGGCGGCCCTTGCCTGGATGGGGGCGCCGGGCCGGTCCCACCGCTATCTGACCTACACGCGCCGCTCGCACCTCGGCCTGGGCAACCAGGGCTGGAAAGATTCCGAGGACGCCGTGATGCACGCCGACGGCACGCTGGCGCCCGCGCCCATCGCGCTCTGTGAGGTGCAGGGGTACGCCTACGCGGCGTATCGCGCCGCCGCCGACCTGGCTGGGCTCCTCGGCGACGAGGCCATGGCCGCCCGCGCCGCCGCCGACGCGGAAGCGCTGCGGGCCGACTTCGAGCGCGACTTCTGGATGGAGCACGAACAGAGTTACGCGCTTGCGATCGACGCCGACGGGCGGCCGTGTGAGGTGATCGGCTCCAACCCGGGGCACTGCCTGTGGACCGGCATCGTCGACGAACGGCGCGCCGCCCTCGTCGCCAAGCGTTTGCTGGCCGACGACATGTTCTCGGGCTGGGGGATCCGCACGCTGTCGGCGCGCGAGCGTCGCTACAATCCGATGAGCTACCACAACGGCTCGGTGTGGCCGCACGACAACGCCGTCGCCGCCGCAGGCTTCCGCCGCTATCGCCTGCTCGAGCACGCGATCACCGTCACCAGCGCGCTGTTCGACGCGTCCCACTGGTTCGAGCACGCGCGCGTGCCCGAGCTGTTCTGCGGCTTCGCGCGCCATCCCGATCACGGACCCGTGGCCTATCCGGTCGCGTGTGCGCCCCAGGCGTGGGCGGCCGGGAGCACGCTGCAGCTCCTCACCGCGCTCATCGGCGTCGAGGCCGATGCCGTCCACGGGCGCATCACGTTTCAGAGCCCGGTCCTGCCGCCGTGGCTGCGCTTCGTGGAGATTCACGATCTGCGGGTGGGACGCTCCACGCTCGACGTGGCCATCAGCCGCGGTCGCGACGGCGCTTCAGTCGAGCTGATCTCACGCCGCGGCGACGTCGAGCTGATCGTCAGGCGGTGATCCGACGCGTGCGATGAAACCGCCGCGCGTGATGGCGCCCGGTCACGCGCGAAGAAAGTGCGGCCGCCTATGATCATGAAATTGGGAGGGGGCACGAGGCGCGCCCCCTCCCAAACCCACCCCATCGCGTTGCGCCCGACACTACGGGTCGCTTCGCGCGGCGGTAAATCTCATGCGGCGAATCTCACGCCACGTGTTCTTCGCCGTCCCGACTTGCCAGGGATTTCTTCAAGTGCTCACGATCCACGGCGCCGACCACGCGCCCGTCCTCGACGACACGCACGACGCCTGCACCCGTCCCGGCCAGCCGTCGGAAGGCCAGCCACGCCGAGTCGTGAGGACCGACGCTCTGAGCATCCACGGTGGCGGCGGCCGTTGGCGGCGCGCTCATGATCTGCTCGACCTCGAGCAGGGCCAGGCGCTCGCGGATCTCGCCGAGCCTGCCGGCGGCGTGCGCCGATTGATAGACGAAGATTCCGACCATGATGAGCCACAGGCCGCCGATGAGCTCGCCGCCCACGACCGCGTTCGCCACGCCGAACCCCGCGAGCGTCAGCCCACAGATCCGCCCGACCGCGCTCGCGACCCGCGTCGCCCAGCCGAGGCTGCCGCGCCATGCCCAGAGAAGCGCGCGCAGGATGCGGCCGCCGTCGAGCGGATAGCCCGGGAGCAAGTTGAAGATCGCGATGACGAGATTGGCGGCGCCGACGTAGCCGAACAGTACGCGCGCCCAGTCGGGGCCGCCCGCGATCGCGCGACCTCCGAAGGCCAGACCGGCCAGGCCGACGCTCGTCAACGGCCCGGCGGCGGCGATCAGCAGCTCGGCACGCGGCGTCGGTGGCTCTTCCACCATCTGCGACACGCCACCGAGCAGGTACAACGTGATCGACTCCACGCGGATGCCGGAGCGCTCGGCCACGAGCGCGTGCGCCAGCTCGTGGGCGAGGAGCGAGGCGAACAACAGCACGGCCGCGCCCACGCCCCAGGCCCAGTGCGCGACGGCCGGCGCCGTCGGCAACGCGCGCGGAAAATAGACGAAGGCCAGGGTCGACGCCACCAGCGCGAAGACGACGAACCAGCTGCGATCGACCCGAACCGGGATGCCGAAGGCGCGCCCCAACGCGATCATGTATGCTGGAAGTGCAGCAATCCACCTGCCACGACGGCCGTCGAGCCCGGTCCGGAACGCAGGTTCCGGGAGCGTGCTGATGAACACGGAAAGAGTTTGTCCACGGTGGGCGTTGCTCGTCGGTCTTGCGTTCGTCCTGCTGGCCGGCTGCGTCCGCGTGCCCCCTCACCTCTTGTTGCCCGACTTGCGGCTGGGCGAACCCTCGTTCTTCCCGACGATCGAGGCCTACACGACGGCACCCATCCTCGCCGGCAACCGTGTGGAGTTCCTGCTCAACGGTGAGGAAATCTTCCCGGCCGTCCTCGATGCGATCCAGAGCGCGCGCAAGACCATCACCTATGCGCAGTATTTCTACGAAGACGGCCCGGTCTCCCGCGACATCGCGGCCGCGCTGAGTGAGCGCTGCCTGGCCGGCGTCGGCGTCAACGTGCTTCTCGACGCGTTCGGCGCGCTCGGCATTCCCGGCGACTACGTGGACATGATGCGGCGGGCAGGCTGCCACGTGGAGTTCTTCCGGCCGCTCGGCCCGCTAGCCTGGCACCGCGCCAACAATCGGAACCATCGACGCATCCTGGTCGTCGACGGTCGCATCGGCTGGACCGGCGGCTCGGGCGTGAGCCGCAAGTGGATGGGCAACGGCCGGGTCGAGGATCACTGGCGGGACACCGACGTGCGCCTGCAAGGGCCGATTGTGGAATATCTCCAGGGTGCGTTCGCCGACAACTGGCTCGAAGCCACGGGTATCGTCCTGGGTGGCGACGCGTATTTCCCGCGGCCGCTCGCGGTCGCGGGCACGGTCCACGCACAGATCGTGCGGAGCTCGCCCGCGGGTGGCAGCGCCGCCATGTACACGGCGTTCCTCCTCGCCATGTCGTCAGCGCGGCGCTCGATCTACATCACGAACCCGTACCTGGTGCTCGATGACCGGATGGGGGAGGCCCTGCTGAACGCCGTCAGGCGAGGCGTCAAGGTCGTGGTCCTGACGCCCGGCGCTATCGATCACAACCTGGTTCGCCAGGCCAGCCGCGGAAAATGGGGTCGGATGCTCCGTGGCGGAGTGCAGATCTACGAATACATGCCCGCCCTGCTGCACGCCAAGATGATGGTGATCGACGGCGTGTGGGCCACCGTCGGGAGCACGAACCTCGACAACCGCTCATTCGCGCTCAACGACGAGCTGAACCTCGTCGTGTACGACGCGCCGACGGCCCAGCAGCTCGAGGCCATCATCAAGGAGGATCTCAGCTACTCACGCCAGGTCGACTACCGCCACTGGCGCGCCCGCGGATTGATCGATCGATTCATGGAGCTGCTGGCGACGCCGATCCGCGATCTGCTCTAAGAGGCGGGGAGCCGGGCTCCCCGCCTTCGAGTACTTATAGGGCCCGCCGGGACACGACCAGGCGGTAGATGGCGAGCACGATCACGGCGCCGATGACGGCCATGATGAAGCCGGCCGCCTCACCTTCGCGATAGAGGCCCATCACCCGCCCGATCCATCCCCCGAGCAGCGCACCGACGACCCCGAGGATGATGGTCATGATGATGCCGCCCGGATCCGCCCCCGGCATGATGAGTTTGGCTACGATACCGACGACGAGGCCGAACACGATCCACAACAGGATGTCCATCGCGCGCTCCTTTCAGGGCAGTGAACAACCACTCTGCGGGAGTGTGGTGCACACCCGGTGCCAAAAGAGCGCCGATGTAAAACTTACTCGTCCCGTTGTTGCCAGGCGTCGACGACGCGAGTCACGCCGAAGGCGGTGAGCCCCACGAGAGGAACGGTGAGGAGGCCGGGCAGGAAGGCTTCGTCGAGCGGCAGCGTCATGGCCGCGCGAAACGCGGCGACGCCGAGGACGTTGGACACGAGAAAAAATGCGACCCAGGCGGTCATGCGCATGCGCGGTTCGCCCTCCGCAGAAAGTGTGGCGAGTCGTCGAGCGTCCGCATCGTACGCTATCGCGCGCTCCCTGAGAAGAAGAAAGCTGCCCAATGCCGCGGTTGGCACGCCATTCGCTATTCCGAGTGGTATGAGTTTGTGTGCTTCATGCGGACTGCAACTGACCGGCGACGCCGCGCTCTGCCCGCATCATCACTGCGTGTACGGCGACGACTGGGCAGTGGCCAATCGCATCATGTGTGACTTCTTCCATCGGGGAAAAATCCCGCCGCGGCTGACGCAGACGGAGCGCGACGACGAGTTCTGGGCGCACACCGGCGAAGCCGCCTGACGGTCAGCCAGCGATGGCGGCAGGCGGCGCCGGCGCTTCCGGCGCGTAGAACGACGACTCGCGCACGCCCCGCTCGCACTGCCGGGTGAACTCGATGAGGTGGTGACTCACCAGGGCGACGTTGATCAGGGCCTCGATCTTGCCCGCCCGTAGCAGGGGCAGCGCCGTCCTCCAGAACGTGCGCCGGTAGCTGCCGCGGATCCCGACGCGCCAGAACAGCCGGCCGAGCATCGCGAACCCCATCACGACGTTCCTCCACGACGCGCGCTGGCGATTCGACGGAAACGGAAGCCGGTTGGGAAAGGTGTGCTCGACGTTGTAGATGTAGCGCTCGTACACGGCTGCCGGGGCGTAGGCCGTGCGGATGCAGCGCAGCCACATGTCGAGAACGCTCGCGTACGGCATGCGGAACGCGATGTTGGACTCCCGTCCCTCGTCGGGCAGCAGGCGCCCCTCGGCCTCCAGCCGGCGCCACAGCGGCGTGCGGGGCAACGCATAGAGGATGTTGATGGTGAGGATCGGGATCTGGGAGGCCAGCACGAAGTCGATGATACGGTCGGCGGTGTCGGGCGTGTCGGTGTCGAGGCCGATGATGATGCCGGAGACGACCTCGAAGCCGTAACGGTTGAGGGTGCGGACGGCCTCCAGCACCGGCATGCGGAGGTTCTGATCCTTCGACATGAAGCGCAGCGCCTGGGGCTCCGGCGTCTCGATGCCGCAGAAGATGGTGATGAACCCCGCTTCGCGCATGAGCGCCAGCACCCGCTCGTTCTTGGCGATGTTGAGCGTGGCCTCGCAGGCGAACCGCAGTGGATACCGGTGCGACCGTTGCCATTCGATCAGATGGGGCAAGAGCTCGAGCGTCGCCTTCTGGTTGCCGATGAAGTTGTCGTCGACGAAGTAGACGCTGGTCGCCCCGCCGGCGACGATCTCGTCGAGCTCGGCCAACACCTGGTGAGGCGTCTTCAGCCGCGGGTTGCGGCCGTAGAGCGCCGGGATGTCACAGAACTCGCACGAGTACGGGCAGCCGCTCGAGAACTGGATGTTGGCGAGAAAGTACTGGCGGAGCGGCGTCAGGTGATAGGCCGGCGCCGGGAAGTCGGCCAGCGGCAGGCGCGTGACCGTCTCGAAGCGGAGCTGGTGGCGTGGCCGCCCGCTATGGGTGTCGAGGTATTCGATGATGCGGTCGGTGGCATCGCCCAGCTCGCCGAGATGCAGGAGGTCGGCCTCGGGATAGTACTCCGGGCAGCTCGAGACGGAGGGACCTCCGAGGACCACGGCGCGCCCGTGACGATGCGCGCGCACGATGATGTCGTTGATGAAGGCGCGCTGCACGTGCATCCCGGACACCAGCACCGCGTCGGCCCACAGGAAATCGTCGTCGGTGGCGGCCCGGGCATTCTCGTCGATGAAGCGCACCGCCCACGACTCGGGAAGATAGCTGACGACGACGAGCAGGCCCTGGGGCGGCATGAAGGCGCGGACCCGGCCGCCAAAGAACGGATAG
>MNEG01000131.1:22062-28985 GCA_001917585.1 Candidatus Rokubacteria bacterium 13_1_40CM_68_15 | reverse complement strand
TAGGGGGGCGGCATGGCCACGGCGCACAAGCATCCCAACTACATGGCGATCTTCTGGTACCTCGCCATCCTCACCGTCGTCGAGCTGGGCGTGATCTTCATGCCACTCGGCAAGGTCACGATCGGCGTACTGCTGTGCGCGCTCGCGCTCGGCAAGGCCACGTTGGTGGCCATGTACTTCATGCACCTGCGCTTCGAGACGCGCACCCTGGCCCTGGTCGCGATGACCCCGCTTGCCATCGCCACGCTGCTCGTCTTTGTCCTGCTGCCGGACGGGTTCGCCGTCGTCCATCAGACGGCCGAGAAGAAGGCGGCCGCCACCGAGCCAGCCAAGCGCTGATCGTGCGTCGTGCCGTTCGACCGTCATGTGAACCGCGCGACGACCATCGCGCGTCGCGCGGTGAGGCTGCGCTGTCCCCGCTGCGGGGAGACGCCGCTCTTTCGTGGCTGGTTTGCGATGGCGCGGGAGTGCGCGCTCTGCGGGCTGGTCTTCGAGCGGGCCCAGGGCTACTTCGTGGGCGCCATCTACATCAACTACGCCGTCAGCTCGGTGATCGCGGTCGGCGGCTTCTTCGTGCTGTGGGCCTGGCTCGACCTGCCCAGCGCGTGGCAGTTCGCGATCTGGGTGCCGTTCCTCATCGTCTTTCCGCTGTGGTTCTTCCGCTACAGCCGGAGCTTCTGGCTCGCGATCGAGTACTACGTGAATCCCGAGCCATAAGCGCGATCTGGGCTCTGCGCGCTTTGATCATGAACATCGGGGGGGATGAGGCATCCCCCCCAATTCCCCCCCGGATATGCTCGAGGCGCTACACGCGTCCACAACACGCCTTATTCTGCGCGGCGCTCGTGCTTGCGCTCCTCGCGACGCCGGCCGCCGCGTATGAGGAGATCGCGGTCAAAGACGGGGGCGCCGTTGCCGGGCGCGTGAAGTTTGCGGGGACGCCGCCGACGCTGGAGCCCCTGGCCGTCAACAAGAATCGCGACGTCTGCGGCGATCGCAAACCGTCGGAAGCGCTCGTGGTCGGCACCGACGGCGGAGTCCGAGGCGCGGCGATTCTCCTCGAGGGCGTCACGAAGGGCAAGAAGCCGACGGGCGAGGTCTTGCTCGACAACCACAAGTGCCTGTTCGTCAGCCACGTGACGGCCACGATGGTCGCCGCCAAGGCGCGTGTGAAGAACTCCGACGGTATCCTGCACAACACCCACGGCTTCCTGGCCAAGGCGACCGTCTTCAACCTCGCGCTGCCGAACCGGGATCAGATGATCGACATCACCAAGCGCCTCACCAAGCCCGGCGTGGTGCGTGTGCTGTGCGACGCCCACCCCCACATGTTCGCGTGGATGATCGTCCACGACAGCCCGTACGTCGCCGTCACCGACGAGCGCGGCGCCTTCAAGATCGACGGCATCCCACCCGGCACCTACAAGCTCACCATGTGGCACGAGGGCTTCAGGGCCAAGGGTGTCGACAAGGACGGCCGGCCCACCTACGACGAGCCGCGCACGATCAGCAAGGACGTGACCATCGCCCCGAACGGCGCGGCCACGCTCGACTTCGAACTGCGGTAGGACAGGAGGGGGCATGTACCAGCACATCTACGTTCCGGTGGACAACTCGGACTACTCCAACCGGGCGATCGACCTCGCCGTCGAGCTGGGGCGGGCGTTCGGGGCGAGGCTGACGGGCTGTCACGTGTACGCCGCACGGCTGCACGACTACCGCTTCAAGCAGATGGAGTACACGCTCCCCGACGAGTACAAGGACGAGAACGAGCTCGAACGCCAGCGCAAGATCCACGACTCGCTGATCGCGATGGGGCTCCAGCTCATCTCCGATTCCTATCTCGACGTCATGGACAGGAAGGCCCAGGAGGCCGGGCTCACCTTCGACCGGAAGATGGTGGACGGCAAGCACTACAAGGCCCTCATCGACGACGCCCGGGCGTCCGGGTACGACCTCGTCGTCATGGGCGCCCTCGGCATGGGCGCGGTGAAGGACAGCCAGCTCGGCTCGGTCACCGAGCGCTTCGTGCGCCGCGTGACGACCGACACGCTCGTCGTGCGCAACCACGATCCGCTCAAGGACCAGCAGGGCGCCATCGTCGTCGGCGTCGACGGCTCTCCCCAGTCCTTTCACGGATTGAAGATCGGCATCGCGCTTTCAAAAGCGCTCGGCCGGCCGCTGCATGCCGTCGCCGTTTATGATCCCTATCTTCACTATGCAATGTTCAATGGAATCGTCGGAGTCCTCAACGAGAAGGCGTCCAAGATCTTCCGCTTCAAGGAGCAGGAACAGCTCCATGAGGAGATCATCGATACGGGCTTGGCCAAGATCTATCAATCGCATCTCGAGATCGGCCGGAAGCTGGCCGCCGAAGACGGCGTGGACCTCACCATCACGCTGCTCGATGGCAAGTGCTTCGAGAAGATGCTGACCTTCGCCCGCAAGGAGCAGCCCTGGCTCCTCATCCTCGGCCGCGTCGGCGTGCACTCCGACGAGAACGAGGTCGACCTCGGCTCCAACGCCGAGAATCTCTTGAGGCTCGCCCCGTGCAACGTGCTCCTCACCGGCGGCAAGTTCTACCCGCCCCTCGACGTGAAGGCCGAGGAGATCATCGCCTGGACGGAGGAGGCCGAGGCGCGCATGGAGCGGGTGCCGCTCCAGGTCAAGGGCGTGGCCCGCACCGCGCTCCTGCGCTACGCGATCGAGCAGGGCCACACCGTGATCACCAACAAGGTGATCGACGAGGCGATGGCGATTTTCATGCCCACGCGGATGGCCGAGAAGATGCAAATCATGGCCGAGGATCTGGCGGTGGCCAGGCTGCGCGCCGACAACCAGGCGGCCACGGCGATCTGCTCGATCTGCGGTTACACGGTGAAGGGGCCGAATCCGGTCGTCACATGCCCGGTCTGCCGCGCCGGCGCCGACAAGTTCCAGATCATCTCCAAGGACGTCGTCGAAGCCATCGCCAGTCAGGAAGGCGGCATCGAGGAGGAGGAGGCGCTGCCCGGCGTTGCCGTGAAGTGGTCGGCCGACGCCCGCGACGCCTTGCGCGAGGTGACGGACGCCTATCTCCGCCGGCGGGCCAAGGCGCGCGTGGAGAAGTACGCGCGCTCGAGGAAGATCCCCGTCATCACCTGCGCCGTCGCGCTGCCGATGATCGAGGAGACGGTCGGTCGCGACAAGCTGGGGGCGGGTTGGGACACGCTGCTGGCCAGGACGAAGTTCGAGCCGGCCGAGGCCGTGCAACCGGCGGCGAGCGCCTCGCCCTTCGCGTGGACGGACGACGCCGTGGCCCGACTCAACCGCGTGCCGGCCGGCTTCATGCGCGACATGACCCGCGAGGAGATCGAGAAGGTCGCCGGGGAGAAGGGCGTGACGCTGGTCGATCTGGCCGTGTGCGAAGAAGGCATCGGGCACGCGCGGCAGACGATGAACGAAGTCATCGCGGGCTACGTGTCGAACAAGAAACCGCGGTAGGCATGGCGGTTTGTCGGGCGCCGGCCGGGAGCGGGGGACGTAGGACGTTCGGCGACCCCTGATGCGTGACTCGAAGTCTGCCGTCGCGTGGGTCCATCTGAGGTCCAGCCGGCATTCGGTCAGCGGGGAACAGGTCGCCGAGCGTCCCACGTCCCCCGCTCCCGACCGGCGCCCAACAGCCATCGTGCTCACGGGCTGCTTGTCGAGACGCTCCCGATGACGTTCTTCACATCCTCCACAGCGGCGTCGCCGTATACGGCGTACTCGGTGTCGTGGAATTTGACGCAGCGGTGCAATCTGGAGTGCGCGCACTGCTACATGTCGGCGTTCGCGGGAGCCGACACGCGGGGGGAGCTCAGCACGGAGGAATGCCGGCGCGTGATCGACGAGATCGCGACGGTCAACCCCAACGTGTTCCTGATCCTCACCGGCGGGGAGCCGCTGCTGCGGCGAGACATCTGGGATATCGCCGCCTATGCGACGGAGAAGCGCTTCACCACCGTGTTCGGCACCAACGGGGTGCTGCTGCGCGAGCGAGAGGCGCGCCTCATGCGCGAGCGGGGCGTGCTCGGCGCGTCCATCAGCCTCGACTCCACCGATCCCAGGAAGCACGACGCCTTCCGGCATCTCCCCAACGCCTGGGACGGCGCGGTGCGCGCGACCAGGGTGCTTACCGACGCGGGCCTCGATTTCTCGCTCCACATGTCGGTGACCGACTGGAACGTCGGCGAGGTGCCGTCGATGATCGACCTCGCCCGTGCGCTCGGCGCCAAGGTGCTGAACTTCTTCTTCCTCGTGCGGACGGGAAGGGGAAAGGACCTCACCGACATCGACGCCGTGGCCTACGAGCGGATCCTCACGTACCTCGCGAACGTCCAAGGCGTGGGGCAGGGGCCGCCGACGTGGGTCCAGCGAATGCTCGGTCGCGCGCCGGCCGAGTCGACGCCCCAAGCCTTCGAAGATCCCTGGTCGACGCCTGTAGGGCGCGCCGATGGCCTGCTGATCCGCGCCAAGTGCGCGCCGCACTTCCGGCGCATCATCTACGAGCTCAACCCGGCCTCACCGCTGCTCAGGAACTACGCCCACGGCTCCTGTCCGGCCGGCAAGTACTATTGCCGAATCACTCCCGAGGGCGACGTCACGCCGTGTCCCTACATGCCGGTCGCTGCCGGGAATCTCAGATCGGCGTCGTTCGCCGATCTCTGGCGAAGCGCGCCAGTCTTCGGCGACCTGCGCGAGCCCAAGCTCGGCGGCCGCTGTGGCGCCTGCGAGTTTTCCAAGGTCTGCGGCGGCTGTCGCTGCCGCGCCTACGCGAGCTACGGTGACTATCTCGCTGAAGATCCCGCCTGCGGATATCAGCCCGGCGCCCACGGCGGTGAGGTGATCGAGCTGCCTGCGACGCTGACCTTCGGCCTTCCCGTC
Source organism: Candidatus Rokubacteria bacterium 13_1_40CM_68_15 (assembly GCA_001917585.1). Lineage (GTDB taxonomy): Bacteria > Methylomirabilota > Methylomirabilia > Rokubacteriales > CSP1-6 > 40CM-68-15. Next base: position 24,080 of record MNEG01000131.1, on the reverse strand, counting down.
GACTACGAGCTCGCGTGGGAATCGGCCGCACGGGAGCGCCTGCAGGCGATCCCGTCGTTCGCGCGCGGCATGGTGGTGAAGGCTGTGGAGGCCTACGCGCGCGGTCAGGGAGCGACGGTGATCACGCCGGCGCTGCTCGCCGATGTCCGACAGCGCTGGGGCGGCCGTTTCCGCTCTCAGAGCTGATGGCAGACAGGTTCCGAGCCGCGGCCGGCGCCTACTTGGTCTACGGCGCCGTGTACCTGGTCGGCGGCCTGTACCTCGTCTATCGAGGGGTGGGTGTGATGGGAGCGCCGACGACCGGCGCGACGACGCTCACCATGCTGCGGTGGGGCCTGATCGGTCTCATCCCGCTGATGGTCATCCCATGGCTGCTCGCACGTCGCTGGTCGTGGTTGCGCGGCTGGGTCTCGCGGCGCACGTTCGCCGCGCTCGTCGCCCTGCTGCTCGCGTTCCGCGCTTTCAAGGTCGGAGCGGTTGCCGTCCACGGAGGCGCGACGGTCGCGGCGCCCTGGGGCGGGGAGATCACGTTCCAGGCCGGCGCCGTCGTCTTTCTGGCCGTCACGCTGATGGCGCTCGGGTTCGTGGCCCGCGCAGCGTGTTCGAAGACTTCACAATGATCAATCGGCAAGACCGACGCAGCCATCCCGCCAACATGATCAATCGGGGAGACGGACGCAGCCGCCCTGCACCTCGAACAGGCCACCCGCGGCTTGAGCCGTCATCCAACGCTCCGATGCAAGCACGCAGCCACGCCGCCAATATGATGAATCGGGGAGACAGACGCAGCCACCCCGCACCTCGAGCAGGCCACCCACGGCTCGAGCCGTTCTCCTACTCTCCGATGCAATGAAAAAATACAAGGACATCGTCGGCGACGGCGGCTCGAACGTCGTCGCCCAGGTCGGCGAGCAGCAGGCGCGGCTCGGACGCCGACTGGACGCCGTGCGCTTCGTCGTCGCGGTCGTGTCGGGCAAGGGCGGCGTGGGCAAGTCGACCGTGACCGCCAATCTCGCTGCCGCGTGGGCGTCGACGGGCTGGCGAGTCGGCGTGCTCGACGCCGATCTCAATGGTCCCTCGATGGCCAAGATGCTCGGCGTCCGCGGCCGGGCGCTGGCCGTGGCCGGCGACGCCGTCGACCCCCCACGCTCGGCCATCGGCGTGAAGGTGATGTCGATGGACCTCCTGCTGTCCTCCGACGCGGAGCCGCTGACATGGCACGCGCCCACGCAGCAGGAGGCCCACACGTGGCGGGGCACGATGGAAGCTCAGGCGCTCCGCGAGTTCCTGGCGGACACCGCCTGGGGTGAGCTCGACGCGCTCGTCCTCGATCTGCCACCCGGCACGGATCGTCTCACCACGGTCGCTTCGCTCGTGCCGGTGCTGGCGGGCACGGTCATCGTGACGATTCCATCGGAGGTGTCGCAGCTCGTCGTGCGCAAGTCGATCACCGTCGCCCAGCAGGCGAAGACGCCGGTCCTCGGTCTGATCGAGAACATGGCGGGGCTCTTTCCCGGCCCCGACGCGGCGAAGCTGGCGGCAGAGGCTGGCATTCCGTTCCTCGGAGACGTCCCGTTCGACCGCGGCCTCAGCCTTGCGAGCGATCGTGGCGATCCCTTCGTCGTCACCGAGCCCGCCACCCCGGCTGCCCGGGCGTTCTCGGCCATCGCGACGAAGATCCGCGATGGCCTCGAGCGCCGTCCTCGCTGTTGACGGCGCGTTACTGCCTGGTCTGCGGCACGCGCCTGCGGCCTGTGCGCGAGCATGGCCGGATCCGCCGCCGCTGTCCCGCCTGCGGGTGGACGTTCTACGACAATCCGGTCCCGGCCGCGGTAGCTCTCGTCGAGCGCGGTGACCGGGTGTTGCTCGTGCGGCGTGCACGTCCGCCGTACGCGGGCACGTGGGATCTGCCGGGCGGCTTCCTCGAGGCCGGCGAGACGCCCGAGCGCGGCCTGCGGCGCGAGCTCCGCGAGGAGCTCGGGCTCAGGGTGCGGCGGCCGCGGCTGATGGGGTTCGCG
>MNEG01000131.1:0-21977 GCA_001917585.1 Candidatus Rokubacteria bacterium 13_1_40CM_68_15 | reverse complement strand
CGGCGCGCGCTCCGGACTACTGGCGGCAGGTGACGCCGCTCGCCAGCTGGTAGTTGGCCACCTTGTAGGTGGAGACGAAGTTGTCGTCCCACGCCTTCACCCTCAGGGCGCCGAGGGCGTTCTCGCCGTCCCAGCCGAGGATCTGAGCCACCTCCGCGAGATGGCTCACCGACCCGCGGCCGGCGAGGTAGTCGGCGACCACCGCCTTGCGGAGGAACACGGCGATGGTCTCGTGGATCGGGCGCTCACCGCTGGCAGCGGCCTGCTTCTGCCACTCGAGGATCACGGTGAAGCCGTCCAGCTGGCCGTCCGTCAGGAGCGAGCGATCGGCCGCCATCCGCCGGAGGAGGGGACCCACGTAGCGCGAGAACATCGCCGCGGCGCGCTCCTCGACCCGAAGGCGCGAGAACTGCGGCGAGGGATCCTGCTCGATGTACACCCGCATCGACAGGTAGCGATCGTCCTGCGTCGCGCCCTTGGGCTTGAAAAAGCCGATACTCTGCTTCTGCACTTCCAGCCAGGGCAGGCAGTGATACACGCCCTCGTTCAGCTCCCGCAGCGCCCCGCCGTGGTTCTGCGCCAGGCGCCGGGCCTTGTCCGACGTGTACTGGTCGGCCGAGAGAATGCGGTCGCCGGCCGCCTGGGCGGCGGCCACGCCGGCGAAGATGAGCAGGACTAGCGACGTGACGGCCAGGACCACGGACAGCGTACGGATAAGATGGCTCGTGTAGTGGCTCATGCTCTCCTCTGATTTGCACGGCGAGTGCCAGAGGTCGGACCGTCGAGAAGACGCCGCCTTAGCTCGCGAGCGTGTCAGCATCGAAGGAACTGCGTCGTGCCAGACCGTCGCGCTCCTGACGCTCGTTGTCCGTCTCAACGTTCGAGGATCTGCTCTTGGCCCACCGTGATCGGCCGGCCCCACCAACCCTCGTCGCGGGCGGCCGCGATGTCCTGACGCGTCACCCGGGCTTTCCCGTCAGCACGATTCCGCATCGAGAACCCCATGTGCGACCCCGACGCGAAGTGCGTGGGATGCGACTTCCAGGTGTCCCACTCCTCGCTCGATGCACAGCCCGCCACCCCGAGGAGCGCACTGCCAATCAGCATGAGGCGCCACCGCTCGCTTCGCATGTCCCGTCCTCCGGTCTGTCGCATTGAATCAGCGAAAGCCAATGCTACCGGCGGCCCCGGAAGGGGTCAACCGAGGGTACACGTGATAGACTCGACGTGAGCGTTCTCGGGGGAGTCCACGAATGGACCCGCTGAAGATTCACGCGATGCCGGAGCGCTTCCGGCGACCTGTTCTGATCATGGCCTTCACGGGCTGGAACGACGCGGCCGAAGCCGCCACCACGGCCGCACGCTATCTCGCCGCGGCCATCAACGCCGAGAAGTTCGCCGAGATCGACCCCGAGGAGTTCTATCACTTCGGCCTCACCCGTCCCTACGTGCGCTTCAAGACCGGCTCGGAGACGGAGCGCGAGGTGGTGTGGCCGGCGACGGAGTTCTCCATCGCGCAGTCGCCCGATCTGCCGCGCGACATCATCGTCGGCGTCGCCCCGGAGCCGCACCTGAAGTGGCGGGCGTACACCGACGCGATCATCGAGCTCGGCCGCGTGACGGAGACGACGCTCGTCCTCACGCTGGGTGCGCTGCTGGCCGAGGTTCCCCACACGCGACCGGTGCGTCTGGTCGGGGGTGCCTCCGATCCCGAGCTGGCCGCCCGGCTCGGAATCCGGCCGACGAAGTACGAGGGCCCGACGGGCATCGTGGGCGTGCTCAACACCACGTGCCGCGACCGGGGCCTGACCACGGCCAGCCTGTGGGCCAACGTGCCTCATTACATCTCGGGTATCGAGAACCCGAAGGCGTCGCTGGCCCTCCTGCGCCGCGTGTCCATGCTGTTCGGGATGGAGATCGACCTCCGGGATCTTGACGAGGCCGGCCGTCAGTTCGACCAGAACCTGGCCCAGGTCATTTCCCAGAACAAGAAGATCGCCGGGTACGTCGCCAAGCTCGAGTCGAAGGACGTCGACGACGGCCCGCCTCCCGCTGCTGGCGAAAGCGACCTGCCTCCGGCGTCCGAGCTCGTCGCCGAGATCGAGCAGTTTCTCCGGCAGCAGCAGCGTCCAGAGTGAGGCTCGGGCGGGCCGGCCTCCTGCTGGCCGCCGCGGTCCTCGCTTCCGCCGCTCAATTTTCCGTCCTCGCGGGGCCGCTATCCGCTCATGGCAAGGTGAAGGTTGGCTGGCACCCAGCCCAGGTACGAGTCGGCGACGTCGCGTGGCTCGAGATCCACGGTGTCCCCGAGAGCGCGGTCCTCGAGGGTTCGCTGGGCGGCCGACCGCTGTCGTTCTTTCCATATGCCGGTGGTCGGGCGGCGCTCGTTGGACTCGATCTCGAGACGAAGCCGGGCATCCAGCCATGGCGCCTGGCCATCATGACGCACGCTGACCCACCCCAGACGGTCGAGGGGCGGCTCAAGATCCTCAAACGAGATTTCCAGGTGCAGCGCTTGACGCTGCCCACGAAGATGGTCGACCTCGATCCGGAAACGGAGCGACGTGCCGTCGCAGAGGCCGATCAGCTCAGGACGCTGTACCGGACGGTCACACCGGAGCGGTTCTGGCGGGGCCGCTTTACGCGGCCGGTGGGGGGGACCGAGCCCGGCACAGGCTTCGGGGCCCGTCGTGTGATCAACGGCCACCCCAAGGCGCCGCACACGGGGATCGATTTCGGAGCCGCGCCCGGCACGCCGGTGGTCGCCGTCAACGACGGACGCGTTGCCCTCGTGGCCGACTTCTTCTTCCCGGGCCGTCTCGTCGTCATCGACCATGGCCTGGGACTCTACACGCTCTACTTCCACCTCCAGGAGGCCAAGGTCACCGACGGCGAGCGGGTGAGCCGTGGCCAGCCGATCGGGACCGTCGGGGCTACGGGCCGCGCGACGGGGCCACATCTGCACTTCGGAGCCCACGTCGGCGCGGCGCGCATCGACCCCGCGACGCTCTTCGAACTGACGGTCGCCGACTAGCGGCGGCGCTTCGGGCGGGCCTTGCCCTTCGGTTTTGCCTTGCCCCGGCTCTTGGCCTTTGCCTTCGCCTTTGGCTTCGCCTTGGCTTTCGGTTTCGCCTTGGGCGCCGGCTTGGCTTGGGCCATCGGCTTGACCGGAGCCGCCGGCTTGGCCGGGGCCATTGGCTTGGGCTTGGCCGCGGCCCCGGACTTCGCGGCGGCCGGGGCGCTCATCGGAGGCGCGGCCGGCGGTGCCGGCGGCGCGGGCGGCGTGCTGGGCATCCAGGGCTGTGTGTCGCCGAACGGTCGCTCCATCGTCCCCTCCCCCAGGGTGCTGGCGCTGATGTCGCCATAACCCTGCGACAACGTCTCCCGCGCACGCAAGTGATTAATTGCGTCGCTACTGGACGCGACTGATGGTGGTTGCGCCGGCTGCCGGCAGCGTGATGCGTCGGCGCAGGCGCTCGGCAAGGCCCGCGAGGCCGCGATTGGACCACGCCACCAGCGTCGAGCGCGTGAGGAGGCGTCGCACCTGGGCGCGCGAGATCTTGATCGGCGACGGAGCGCCCATCGGATCGGGGTGTGCCGCGAGCGCGGCCAGCGTGGCGAGCCCGATCATGAGCGGCCACGCGCAGGCCAGCCGCATGCGCCATTCCGAAGCGGGAATCGCGAGCGTGTAGTCCCAGCCCTGATCGTAGTGTGCGAGCGCACGAGCGAGCAGGCGATCGTACAGCGGCCGCGCCCGCTGGCGCGGCGCCACCTGCAGCAGATCGACGGGATGGATTCCGATTGCGGTCAGCTCGCGCGCGGGAACGTAGCAGCGTCCATGGGCCAGATCACCGGCGACGTCGCGCAGCACGTTGGTCATCTGCAGCGCCTTGCCGAACGCGATCGCCTGGGCGCTGCGATTTGCCACGTCCCATCGCCGCAAGCGCGGGCGATGGGCCACGTGCACCGCGGTCCAGAACGGCCCGACGCAGCCGGCGACGAGATACGTGTAGTGATCGAGCTCCTCGAGCGTGTCCAGCGCAGCGAGCGTGCCGGGGTCTTCGCCAGGAAAGCGCGTGAGGTCGAAGATCATGCCGCTCGTGAGCGTGTCGAGGACGGCGCCGACGGCGTGGCGATCCGCCGAGGGCAGAGCACGAACGCGCGTGACCACGTCGCCGACGCGCTCGAGGAGCCGGCGCTCGGCCGCGAGCGTCTGGTGCGGACCGGCCGCGCGCGCGACCGCGGTGACGTCGGCCGGCGCGTCGCGAAAGACCTCGCGCAGCGTCTCCAGGTGGTCGAGGCGCTCGCCGCGGGCGATGAGGCGCGTGTCGGCCACGGTGTCGGCGGCGCGAGCGAGCAGATAGGCGAGACCGACGGGCTCGCGCACGCCGCGGGGGAGAATCGTGAGCGAGAGGTAGAAGCTCCGACTGACCTGCCGCAGGAGCGCGCCGAGCAGGTCGTCGGCCATGCTACTCGAAGTCGAAGGGCCTCCGCGGGGGATCGGGCGTGTCCTTCGCCTTCTTCAGGCCTTCCTGGAACTTCCGATCGAGCACCTTGCCCTTTTGCGACTCCGCCTCCATCTGCTGACGGAAGCGCGCCTCCCGCTCGGCGGCCTTCGTGCCCAGCGCGCCCAGCGCCTTGCCGAGATCGGCGACGGTGCGCTTCGGCGGCGCCGGCTCGTGCGCGATGACGGCGCGCAGCTCGGCGTCGATCGTCAGCTTGCCGTCGCAGCACGGGCACACGATGGTGAAGCTGGTGTCCGCCATAGCGCAATCACGGTAGCACGTGTTGACCGGGTCCGCATCACGGCCTACACTCGCCGCCCCAGGAGGAGGCTATGCCCCGATTCGTCGTGTCCGGTCTGGTTGCTCTCGTCGTGGTGTTCGCCAGCGTCGCGCACGCGCACGGTCCCAGCCAGCCGCCCCATCAGGTCTACAAGGTCGGCGACCTGAAGCTCGAGAGCGGGGAGGTGATCAGGGACTTCGCCATCTCCTACGTCACGCACGGCCGACTGAACGCGAAGAAATCGAACGCGATCCTGATGGTGACCGCGATCAGCGGCAACCACCACCGCCTGGACTTCCTCATCGGCCCCGGCAAGGCGCTCGACACGAACAAGTACTTCGTCGTGGCCACCGATGCCATCGGCAACGGGCTCACCACCTCGCCGAGCAACAGCACCGCGCAGCCCCGCATGAGCTTCCCGAAGTTCCTCATCCGCGACATGGTGCAGTCGCAGCACCGACTGCTCACCGAGCACCTCGGCATCGGCCACGTGGTGGCCGTCGTCGGGCCGTCGATGGGCGGCATGCAGGCGCTCCAGTGGGGCGTGAGTCATCCCGACTTCATGGACTCGGTGGTCGCGCTGGTGCCGTTGGCCAGGACGCCGGCGTGGTCGGTCGCGGTGATGGAGGCGAGCCGCAAGGCGATCATGCTCGACCCGGCGTGGAGCGGCGGCAACTACACGAGCCCGCCCGAGAAGGGCGTCCGCCTCTGGCGCGACATCCTGGGCTTTCTGGCCGCGCGCAGCCCGGAGATGTACCGCGACCAGTTCCAGGCCCAGCTCGACGTCCTGCCCTGGCTGGAAGCGCAGGAGGCCAATCTCGTACGCGCGTTCGACGCCAACGACTGGATCTACCAGACCTGGGCCTACGACCGCCACGACGTCGGCACGACGCCCGGCATGAACGGCGACTACGTCAAGGCGCTGCGGGCGATCAAGGCCAAGACGATCATCCTGAACGGGACGAAGGACCTGCTCAATCCCGAGTTCGAGCCGCAGGAAGCGGCGCGCTACATCCGTGACGTGCGCGTGGTGACGATCAGCCCGGGCACCATCACCGGGCACGCCGCCGCCGGCGGCCTGTTCCCGGCCGACGTCGATTTCCTCAATCGCGAGATCGGCGGCTTCCTCGACGTCGTGACCGAGCGCGGGAAGAAGCTCGAGTAGGCCTCACAGCGCCAGCAGCTCGTGACGGAGGGCTTCGTTGTCGCGCAACGCGGAGGCGGGGCCGCTGAAGCGAAGCGCTCCCTTCTCCAGCACGTACACGCGGTCGGCGAGGGCGAGCGAGAACTCCACGTTCTGCTCGGCGAGCAGGATGGTGAGGCCGTCGCGCTTGAGGCGGGCGATCTGCTCGCCCAGGTGATCGACGACGATCGGGGCGAGGCCTTCCGAGGGCTCGTCGAGCAGGAGCAGCTCGGGATTACCCATGAGCGTGCGGGCGATCGTGAGCATCTGCTGCTCGCCGCCGGAGAGGAACCCGCCGTTCCGTCCCGTCAGCTCGCGCAGCTTGGGGAAGAGATCGAACACGCGCTCGATCGAGAACTGCTTGCTGCCGCCGCCCCGCGCGGCGCGGCTGGCCACGTCGAGGTTCTCCCACACCGTGAGATCGGCGAAGATCCGGCGGTCCTCGGGCACGAAGCCGAGGCCGGCCCGGGCCACGCGGTAGGCCGGCCAGCCCGTGATGTCCCTACCCCTCCATAGAACGCGGCCGGCGTGCGGAGGAGTGAGGCCCATGATGCTGCGCATGGTCGTCGTCTTGCCGACGCCGTTGCGGCCGAGCAGGCAGACGCATTCCCCCGGGTGGACCTCGATCGACACGCCGAAGAGCACGCGGGAGAGTCCATAGGCCGTCTCGATCGCGTGCACGTCGAGGAGCGCGCCGCGGGCCATCATTGTAACGAGCGACGCGAGGCCGGCTCGCTTCGCAGGTGGCCCGGCCTGGGCACGCGGGCCGTCATTGTAACGAGCGACGCGAGGCCGGGTCGCTTCGCAGGTGGCCCGGCCTGGGCACGCGGGCCGTCATTGTAACGAGCGACGCGAGGCCGGGTCGCTTCGCAGGTGGCCTGGCCTGGGCACGCGGGCCGTCATCGCCGACGCTCGCCCAGATACACGCGGCGGACTTCGGGATCGTTGCGGACCTCGGACGGCGTGCCCTCGGCGATGAGGCGCCCCTGGTGGAGCACGCTGATGCGCTGGGCGATGGAGAAGACCACCTCCATGTCGTGCTCGGTGAAGAGCAGCGTGAGCCCCCGCTCGCGGGTGATCCGCTCGATGAGCCGGATCGTCTCGCGCGTCTCGGTGGCCGACATCCCCGCCGTCGGCTCGTCCAGGAGTAGGAGGTCGGGCTCGCTGGCCAGCGCGATGCCCAGCTCGAGCTGCTTCTGGTTGCCGTGCGACAGGAAGCCGCTCACCTCGCCGGCCTTGTCGCCCAGCCCGACGGACTCGAGCACGGCGTACGTCTCGTCACGGTAGAGGCCCTCGACCCGGGCGAAGAAGCTCAGGCCGCGTCCCCGGTGCGAGATGAACGCGGCCTGCACGTTCTCGAATACGGTGAGCTTCGGGAAGATGTTGGTGCGCTGGAACGAGCGGCCCATGCCGAGGCGGCAGACGTCGTGCGGAGCCAGCCCTGTGATGTCGCGGCCGTTCAGGACCACGGTGCCCGCGTCGGGGCGGAGATGGCCGGTCACCAGGTTGAAGAACGTCGTCTTGCCGGCGCCGTTCGGCCCGATGATCGCCGCAATCTGGCCGCGGGCCACGCCGAGCGTGACGCCGGCCACGGCCTGGAAGCCGTCGAACGCCTTGCGGACGTTGTGCACCTCAAGCACGCAATGCCCTCGCCAGCCGGCGGCTGACGATGCCAGCGGCGCCGGCGAGGCCGCCGGGGAAGACGAAGAGGAGCACGACCAGGATCGTGCCGAGGACGAACGGCCAGTACTCGGTGTAGGAGACGATCTGCTGGTTGAGGAGGATGAGCGCGAGCGCGCCGAGTGGTGGACCGTAGAACGTGCCCATCCCGCCGAGCAGCGTCATGATGAGGACCTCGGACGACTTGGTCCAGTACGCGAAGTCGGGAAAGACGCCGCGATTGAAGATCCCGAACAGGCCGCCGGCCAGCCCGGCAAAGGCGCCGGCGACGACGAAGGCGATGAGCTCGTAGCGCCGCACGTTGACGCCGATGAACTCGGCGCGCTCGGGGTTCTCGCGGATCGTCGTGAGGATGCGCCCGAACGGTGAGCCGACGATGCGCCGCAACGCCCACAAGCACAGCGCCACGAGGAGCACCGTGAGCAGGTAGAAGTGATCGCTCGTCCGCAGGTCGCCGACCCAGGGCAGCCGGTCCATCCAGTCGAGCGCCGGGTAGGGGATCTCGGGCATGCCCTGCTCGCCCCCCGTCACCTCGTTCCACTTGAAGCAGATCGCCCACACGATCTGGGCGAAGGCCAGCGTCAGCATCGCGAAGTAGATCCGGGTGAGCCGCACACAGAAGAAGCCGAACACGAGGGCGGCGAGCCCCGCGAAGATCCCCGCGGCCGGGAAGGCCAGCACGAACGGCACGGCGAGCTTCTTCATGAGGATGCCGGTGGTGTAGGCGCCGATGCCGAAGTACGCCGCGTGGCCGAACGAGACCAGCCCGGTGTAGCCGACCAGGAGGTTGAGGCTGGTGGCGAACAGCGCCCAGATCAGAACGTCGTTGGCGAGAAAGGTGTAGAAGCGCGATCCCACGGCCGGCACCAGGAGCGCCAGCGCGACGACGAGGAGCGGCCACGGCGCACGCCCGAGGCGCGTCATCATTGGAGCGGCCGCCCGAGCAGGCCCCACGGCCGTACCATCAGCACCGCCGCCATGAGCGCGAACACCGCAAAGATCGAGAACCGCGGGAAGAACAGGATGCCGAACGAAAGCACCTGCCCGTAGATCAGGGCGCCGAAGAAGGTCCCCCAGAACGATCCGAGGCCACCGATCACGACGACCACGAACGCCTCGACGATGATCTCGGTATCCATGCCCGGCGTGATCGCACGCATGGGGCTGATCAGCGCGCCGCCCAGCCCGCCGAGGAACGAGGCCAGCATGAAGATCCACGTGTAGAGCGCATCGACGTCGACGCCGAGCGCGCCCAGGGTCTCGCGATCCAGCGCGGCGGCCCGGATGAACCGGCCAACCCGTGTGCGCTGCAAGGTCAGCCAGAAACCCAGCGCGATGGCCGGGCCGAGCAGGATGATGAGCAGGTTGTAGGAAGGGATCGTGGCGCCGAACAGCGTGAAGGCGCCGCTCAGCTCGGGCGGGCGGCTCACCGATTTCTGCTGCGTGCCCCACAGCATCTTGGCCGCGTCGCTCAGAATCAGCACCAGCGCGTAGGTGAAGAGCAGCTGGTACAGCTCCTCCTTGCCGTAGAGATGGCGGAAGAGCAAGCGCTCGACCAGGCCACCCAGCGCGGCGACGGCCAGCGCCCCGCCCAGCGCCGCGAGCCAGAACAGCCCCGGCCCGCCGCCCACCCACTGCACGAACTGGTAGGTCGTGTAGGCGCCGAGCATGTAGAAGGTGCCGTGGGCGAAGTTCAGCACTCTGAGCACGCCGACCGAAGATCAGCGACAGCCCGGCCGCGATCAGGAACAGGAACATCGCGGCCGTGAGGCCGCTGACGCTCTGGGCGAAGACGAACGAGGGATCCGGCAGCGTCCTAGTCCATGAATTTCGTCGGATCCACGTAGGTCACGGGCTTCATGATCGCGAACGGGTACTTCGGGTCCATCACGGTCTTGCCGTAGAGCTGGCCGCGGTTGGCCTGATGGTCCTTCTCGCGGATCGTCAGCGGGCCGACCGGCGTCTCGACGGTCAGGCCGAGCAGCGCCTTCGCGACCTTGTCGGAGTCGGTGCTGTTGGCCTTCTTGATGGCCTCGGTGAGGACCTGCATGCCGATGTAGCCCTGGACCGCCCACGAGGACGGGTACTCGTCCCGAAGGTACTTCGACAGCCGCGTCGTGTAGTCCCGGTGGGCGGCCGACTCCCCCCAGTAGAACGCGTCGTACGAGTTGCCCCAGATTCCTACGGGATAGTCGTCACGCATCGACTTCGTCGTCTCGGGCGAGCCGGCCTCGCCGAGGCCGATGAAGTTGTACTTGATCGCGTCGAAGTAGCCCAGCGCCCTGGCCTGCTTGGAGAACGTCACGAAGAAGCCGCCCCAGATGGACGACATCACCGCCTCGGGCTTCTTCGCCATCTGGGCGTTGATGAATGGGTTGTAGTCCTGCTCGCCGAGCTTGGGCCACTGCTGGTCCACGATCTCCACGCTCGGCTTGATCTTCTTGAGGTGGTCGACGAACGCCTTGGTCACGTCCTGGCCGTAGGCGTAGTCGAAGCTGATCGTGGCGACCTTCGTCACCGGCCACTTGGCCACGATCTCGGCCGCGCTCCGTCCCTCGATCGTTGTGGTCGAGGCCACGCGGAAGACATAGGGATGCAGCTTGTCCGGCGCCGTGAGCTGGTCGGTCTTGGGAATCGGGGCGATGAAGACGATCTTGTTCTCCTTGGCGACGACCGAAACGGCCGGTCCCTCGGCCGACGTCAGCGTGCCGACCAGGAAGTCCACGTTGTCCTTCAGGATGAGCTCGCGGGCCTGGCGCACCGCCTCATTGGCGTCTGCCTTGGAATCGCGGACGATGAGCTCGAGCTTGCGGCCGAGCACGCCGCCCCTGGCGTTCAGCTCGTCGATGAACATCTGCGCGCCCTTCGAGGCTGGCTCGCCGAACAGCGCCGCCGGGCCGGACAGCGGCATCGGCATACCGACCTTGATAGGCTTCTGCGCGCTCGCGCCGAGCGGGACGAGCAGGACGGCGGCGAGGAGCGCTACGAGAACGATGCGACGATGCATGCACAGCCTCCTTGCTTGGGGGTGCGGCTAGAACACTGGGAGTCCGGGAACCGCGACGCGGATCCGGTAGAGCGAGGTCGAGGCGGTGACGAAGAGCGAGCGATGGTCGTCGTCACCCCACGCGAAGTTGGCCGCGCGCTCGGGCGTCTCGATGACCTCGCGGAGCGCGCCGCCCGGCTCGAACACGTGGATTCCGCCCGGCCCGCAGCAGTACACGTTGCCCGCGGAATCGATCTTCATGCCGTCGGGAGCGCCGGGCTTGTCGCCCTTGGTCTCCGCCCACACGCGGCCGTTCTGGAGCGTCCCGCCCGCGGTGACGTCGAACACGCGGATGTGCTTGCGGGCGGTGTCGTTGATGAAGAGGTGTCGCTCGTCCAGCGAGAAGCAGAGCCCGTTGGGACGGTCGAAGTCGTCCACCAGCAGATCAGGCGACTTGGGATCAGCGCCCACGCGGTAGACGCCCTGGAAGTCGAGCTCCTGGGGCCGCTCGATGCCGTAGAACTTCATGCGGCCGTACGGCGGGTCGCTGAAGTAGATCCCTCCGTCGCGCTTGCACACGATGTCGTTGGGGCTGTTGAGCTGCCGGCCCTGATAGTGCGTGGCGATCGGCACGATGGTGCCGTCTGGACGCGTGAGCGTGACCTGGCTGGTCGCATGCTCGCAGGCGAGGAGCCGTGCCTCACGGTCGTAGGTCAAGCCGTTGGACATGTTGCACGGCTTCCGGAACGTCGTCACGCCGTCGCGGGCCGACCAGCGCCGCATGTGATCGCCCGGCATGTCGCTCCAGAGCAGGAACTTTCCCGCCGGGTGCCACACGGGTCCCTCGGTGAAGAGGAACCCGGTGCCGATCTTCTCGAAGCTCGCGGTCACTTCTTGACGGGCTGACCCGGAGCGCCGGCCGCGAACCAATCGGTCGGCGGCACCTCTTCGAAAACCACCCACACCGCCTGCGGCGGGACCTTGCAGACGTCAGTGACGGCCTGCGTGATCCGCTTGGCCAGCTCGTCCTTGCGTTCCTTGCCGTGTCCCTCGTAGAGCCGGACGTTGACGAATGGCATGCGAGGCTCCTCCTGATTCGAATCTGGGGCGCCAACGTACCATGCGCTCCGGGAGCCGACAAGCTGCGCAGCAAGTAAACCTCGTGCCGAGTGTCCTCGTCATCCCTTAACAAGGGTGGAAGCTTGAGCCTCTTGGCGTGAGAAAGCGCAGAACCTCCGGGCCGCTCAGGAGCCAACCGCCCGGCTGGATGAGGCCGATCGGAGAAGTAGCGCGTCGTCGTGCCAGGCGGCGCGTCCTATCCATCATCGCCGGTATCGTGACCGCTATCCTGATCGCCAGCGGCCTGGTCGTTGTTTTGGACCGGTGGCTCAGGTGATGTGCCTGTAGAATGCGCCGCAATGGGCGACCTCGCGAACGAATTCTCCTGGTCGCGCAGTCGCGACGGTGCGTTCCAGGAGTGCAAGCGCCGGTACTTCTACCACTATTACGGCGCGTGGGGCGGCTGGGACACCGCCGCCGCGCCCGACGTGCGCCGACTCTACATCCTCAAGCAGCTCTCCTCCCGGCAGCAATGGGCCGGCCGCACCGTCCACGACGCCATCGAGCTGGCGCTGCACGGCCTGCGCGACGGCCGTTCGATGCCGGTGGAGCCCTTCGTGGCCGACGTCATCGAGCGCATGCGCGGCGAGTGGCGATCATCACGCGACGGCCGCTATCGCGACAGTCCCAAGACGGCGGCGCTTTTCGAGCACGAGTACCAGGTCGACCTCAAGCCCGAGGCGTGGCAAGCCTTGCGGGAGAACGTCGCCACGTGCCTGCGCAACTTCTTCCGGCTGCCGCTCCTCGCCGAGATTCGCCGCACGTCCCCCGAGCACTGGTCGATCGAGCACTGGTCCAAGGTGTTCGACTTCGAGGGCACGCCGGTGTGGGTGGCGCCGGACTTCGGATTCTGGACGGCCGAGGGGCGGCTCGGACTCGTGGACTGGAAGACGGGCGGCGGCTTCGGCGACGCCTCGTTCCAGCTCGGATGCTACGCGCTCTACGCGCGCGAGCTGCTCGGCGTGGAGCCGAAGGTGGTGGACCTCTACGAGGTCAACCTGCGCGAGCCGCACGTCACCGCGCACCGCTGGGACGACGAGCGACTGGAGGCCGTGCGCGAGCAGCTACGCCTGTCCATCCGCGGCATGAAAGCGTACCTCGCCGATGCCGGGGCCAACGTCGCCGTGCTCACGGACTTCGAGCGGACCGAGGATCTGCGCATCTGCCGCTGGTGTAACTTCCGCGCCGTCTGCCGTCCCGAGCTCTAATCAGCCTGGGGCCGTCGGGCGAAGAGGCCCGCGCCCACCATCGTCAGGACCGGCTCGCCCCGCTGGTTGACCGCCTGGTAGCGGACGCGCACCACGCCGCGGTCGGGCTTGCTCGCCGACGGTCGAACCTCCAGCACCTCGGCGCTCGCCGTGATGGTGTCGCCGGGCCGCACGGGCTTGAGCCAGCGGACCTCGTCCACTCCCGGCGAGCCCATGCTCGCCACGCGATGGATCAAGCCCTCGACGGCGAGCCGGAACGTGACCCCGATGGTCTGCCAGCCGCTGGCGATCAATCCCCCGTAGATCGACCGCGCCGCCGCGGCCTCGTCCACGTGGAAGGGCTGAGGGTCGTACTGGCGCCCGAAGGTGATGATCTCCTCGCGCGTGAAGGTGTGTGAGCCGAACCGGTACGTGTCCCCCGCCTTGAAGTCCTCGAGATAGAGCATGGTCATAGCCTGGAGGTCCGCGCGAATGGACGGAACATGACCGGCAGCGATCGCACGCCGCGGAACACCATCGAGGGCAGCCACGTCAGCTCACCGGGCGCGAGCGCGAGGCCTGGGAGACGGCGCACCGCGGCCGCGATCGCGACCTGGCCTTCGAGCCTGGCGAGCGGCGCACCGACGCAGAAGTGGGCGCCATAGCCAAACGCCACGTGCGCATTGTCGGCACGCGTGAGGTCCAGGCGATCGGGTTCGTCGAACCGCGCGGGGTCGCGGTTCGCGGCGTTCACCATCACGAAGACCCGGTCGCCGGCGCGGATGGTCTTGCCGTGGAGCACGATGTCGTCGAGCGCGACGCGGACCTGCGCCTGGGTGGGCCCGTCGTAGCGCAGGAGCTCCTCGACCGCCGGCCCGATCAGCGAGGGATCGGCGCGCAGCGCGGCCAGCGCATCCGGATGGCGGAGCAGGCTGAGCAGGCCGTTTCCGATGAGGTTGGTTGTCGTCTCGTGGCCGGCGAACAGGAGCAGCACACAGGTCGCGACGAGCTCTTCCTCGCTGAGCTGGCCGCCCTGCTGCTCGGCGTCCACCAGGGCGCTGATGAGGTCTTCCCGCGGTTGGCGGCGCCGGGCCCCGACGACCTCCCGAAAGTAGGTGCACATGTCGGCCATGCCGCGGGCCGCTCGCTCGTATTTGTCCGGCGTTCCCAGCGCGCTGCCGATGAACAGCGCGAGCTCGTCCGACCACGCCTTCATCTGCTCTCGGCCCTCGGGTGGCACGCCGAGCATCTCGGCGATGACGATCACCGGAAGCCGATAGGCGAAGTCGCCGATGACGTCCATGGTCCCGCGGTCGGTCACCTGTGCGAGCAGCTCGTCGACGATCTCATGGATGCGTGGGCGCAGGCGCTCGACCGCGCGGGACGTGAACACGGTGTTGATGAGCCCGCGCAGCCGCGTGTGCGCGGGCGGGTCGTTGAAGACCACCCATCGTCCGGCGATGCGCCCCAGCTCTTGCACGTGGGGGCAGCCGCGCACGCTTTCATGGGCGACGAATGGCGTGATGCGATCCGAAGAGAGCCGGCGGTCGTGTAACGCCGTCTTGACGTCCGCGTAGCGCGTCACGACCCAGCCGCGCAAGATTCCGCTCCAGTGCGCGGGATCCTGCGCCTGCAGAAGACGGAACGCGGGATACGGATCGGCGATGACGTCGGGCCGGCTCGGGTCATAGGACATGGCGCCGAGAGTAATGAAGTCGTCAGGCCCTGTCGAGCGTCTGCTGGCACCCGCCTTGCTCTCCCCATCGCTGATCGGCAACGACTTGCAAAGGAGGGCCGCATGAAAGTGGCCGACCTGCTCCGTCAAGACCACGAGACCGTGAAGGGTCTCATCACACAGCTCGAGCGCCTGTCATCGAGCGACGCCGAGGGACGGCAGCGCCTGCTCGACGAGATCGCCGAGGAGCTGGAGATCCACTCCAAGGCCGAGGAGGAGCTGTTCTACCCGGCCGTCCGGAAGATCGACAGTGAAGTCGTCGAGCACGCCAAGGAGGAGCACGAGCAGATCACGAAGGCGCTCGCCGACGTCGAGGGCCGCGACCCCGCTCAGGCCGATTTCACGGCGAAGGTCGCCGAGCTGAAGCGCACGGTGCTTCACCACGTGTCCGACGAGGAGGGCAAGATCTTCCTGACCGCCGAGCGCCTCGGCGCCCAGGAGCTCGAACGCCTCGGCGCGCAGTTCCAGGAGAGGAAGCACGAGCTGAAGACCTCGCTGCTCCAGCGCGGCATCCGCGCCGCCAAGCAGGCGGCCCGCAAGATCGCCTAGGCGGGTCTTCGCTGCGCGCCCTCGACGATCGCAGCGAGGTCGGCACCCGGCGACGCGCGCAGCGCAGCCCACAGATCACCCACGGTGGCGACGCGGGCGGGGAGGGTGCGGATCGTGAAGTCCGCGCGATCGACGCCCGCGTCCACCTCCTCCCAGGTGAGCGTGTCGACACGCCGGCGTCACCGCTTGCCCGCGCGCTGTAGGCCGTGGCCAGCGTCTTGCCGCGGCTGTTCTGCAGATAATCGACGTACACACGGCGGCCCCGCGCGTTGACGCTGCGCTCGATGGTGGCCACGTCGGGATGGCGCTCGGCCACGACCGTCGCCACCAGCTGGCAGAAGATCCGTGCCGCGGCGTACGGCGTGTGCGGCCGCAGGGGGATGTAGACGTGCAGCCCGCTCACCCCGGACGTCTTCGGCACGCTCGGGATGCCGGAGCGCGCCAGCTCGTCGCGCCGCCCGGACTCTCGAGAACCACGGATCCTGGGCGATGACGCCGATCTGCACCATGTAGAGCAGCGTCAGCAGCGAGCCGCCGATGAGCCGGCTCGGCACGACGCGATCACCGGGAAGCGACAGGACAGCCACCCCGGCGGGAGCATCGGGAGGCGCGTGCTGCTGATAGAATGCGTAGTAGCGCATCAGATCGCCTTTGGTCACGCTCGGCTCCGGCCAGTAGATCTTGTCGAGTCCCGAAACGGCGAGGCGCTCGCTGCTGGGCAGCTCGACCGTTCCCGCGCCGCCGGAGGCCTCGATCGCCGTCAGCTGCTGGATGACGCTGGCGAGCGGACCCGGCATTCCGGGCGCGGGCCTCGTGGTGACGCGGTGGCGCGCGAGCGGGCGGGCCGGCAGCGAGGCGGGCTCGCCCTGGATGGCGATCTCGCGCCAGTCCCCGCTACGACGCCCGGCGCGGTACGGTGCGTCCAGGCGCTTCGCCACGATCGTGTCGCGCCCGGCCGCAGCGGCCTTCCGAGAGAGAGCGCGTCCATCGCCGGCCACGAATTCGCCGAGCCGCACGGGGCCGGCGCCGACGTTGGCGAGGATGTTCTCGAGGTGCGCGCGGCGTGTGGTGAGCGGCAGTGGCCGGAGATCTTCGTCTCCGTCGCGAAGGACATCGAAGGCGACGAAGGCCGGCCGACCCGCGTCGACGGCGACGATGGCGCCGTCGAGAACGACGGCGGCCTTGAGGCGCCGGGCGAGGTTCGACAGCGCGCGGACGATGTCGGGGTACCGGGCGGTCTCGTCCCGGCCCCGCGGCGACCAGACCTGCACAGCGTGGCGGCCAACGCCCGGCTCGACGGCCACGAGTGCCCGTTGCCCGTCGTAGCTTGGCTCGTAAACCCAGCCCTCGTCGGCGATCGGCGCCTCGCCTCGAACCGCGAGCATCGGCGCGACCGGCTGCCCGGTATCCTGCCAGCGTATGCGCCGCATGCCCAGCGGATGGTGCAAATCGGGCACCAGCGCCCGTAGAGTTGAGGCAGAATCACCGGACAAAGGAGGCGCCATGCCCATCACTAGCCGCTATCTCTTCAGCGCCGCCATGGACGTCGAGCCCGCCAAGGAGGCGCTCTTCAACGAGGTCTATGACCGCGAGCACGTGCCGAACCTCCTCACGGTGCCCGGCGTCATCGCCGTCGCGCGCTTCAAGCGCGAGGAGCTGACGCTGTCGATCGGCGGCGAGCGCAAGCGCATCGTGATCGAAGGCGAGCCGCGCTACGGCGCGCTTTACGAGGTGGAGAGCCCCGAGGTGCTCGTGAGCGACGCCTGGGCCAAGGCCGTCGAGCAGGGGCGGTGGCCGGGCGAGGTCCGAGCGTTCACCAAGAACCGCCGGCACGTGCTCTACCGGCGGATCTCGTGATGCTGACGCTGCTCGACGCCGGCCGTCCCGTCGACGTCGCGGCGCGGACCGACGGCGAGCGGGTCACGATTCCGGCCGGCGACGTGGAGCGCGCGCTCGGCTGGACGCTCACGCCCGAGGGCTTGTGCGGCGAAGGCGTATGCATCCCGCTCCCGGCCGGATCGTCGGTCGGGCCGGACGGGCTCGACCTCGCCACGCTCGCCCAGGCGCTCGACCGCCCGCTCGCCCTCGATACCAAGGCTGGCGCCGCGTATCTCGGCGGCGCGACCGGCGAGCGGCGCCGCGTCCTGCGCTCGCTCCACGCGCCGGACTTCACGCTGCCCGATCTCGAGGGGCGCCTCCATTCTCTGAGCGATCACCGGGGAAAGAAGGTCCTGCTCGTCGCCTATGCCTCGTGGTGAGGGTGCCGCGTGGACCTGCCGGTCTGGCAGGCGCTCTACGAGGAGCTGAAGGGACATGGCTTCGTGGTGATCACGGTCGCGCTCGACAAGAGCGCCGATGACGCCAGGCCCTGGATCGAGGCGGCTCGGCCCGCCCATCCCTCGCTCATCGACACCCGTCACGTGCTGGCCGACCTCTACAACATCGTCAACGTCCCCACGGTCCTCTGGATCGACGCGCAGGGCCGGATCGTGCGCCCGAACGACGTGACGTTCGCCACCGACACGTTCAAGCACGTGACCGGCCTCGAATCGGCGCGGCCGCTGGCCGCGATCCGGGCCTGGGCGCGTGGCGAGACTTCCGCGCTCCCCACCGAGGACGCGCGAAGGCTCCAGACGCTGCCGAGCGCCAGCGACCAGCAGGCGCGCGCCGAGTTCGGCCTGGGTCAGTGGCTGTGGGAGCGCGGCCAGCGTGACGCGGCCGAGCGGCACTTCGTGCGGGCGGGAGAGCTGGCGCCGCACGACTTCACGATCCGTCGCGGCACGATGCCCATGCGCGGCATCGATCCGATGGGCCCGGAGTTCCGCCGCATGCTCCAGGCCTGGAAAGACGCCGGCCAGCCCTATTACCGGCCCCTGCCCGACTTGCCCGGGTGATGGTTCGCCGCCGGCTCTCGCACAAGTATTTCGTCCTGTTCGTCACGCTGGTGGGCGGCGCGCTGCTGGCCAGCGGCGCGCTCGAGATCTACTTCTCGTACCAGGAAAGCAAGGAGGCGCTGGTCGGCGTCCAGCGCGAAAAGGCGATCGTCGCCGCCACTCGCATCGAGCAGTTCGTCCGCGAGATCGAGCGCCAGATGGGCTGGACGACGCACCCCCAGGTGGTCACCGGCGCCGCCGCGCTCGAGCAGCGACGGATCGACGACTTCCGCCTGTTGCGGCAGGTCCCGGCCATCACGGAGATCAGCCAGCTCGATGCCCGGGGACGGGAACAGCTTCGCGTTTCCCGCCTGGCCATGGACGTGGTGGGCAGCGGCACCGACTTCTCCGCCGATCCGAAGTTCAAGGAGGCCAGCACGGGACGGACGTACTTCAGCCCCGTGTATTTCCGGAAGGAGTCCGAGCCCTACATGACGGTCGCGATGCCGAGCGGCGGCGGCGCCGCCGGCGTCACCGCCGCCGAGGTGAATCTCAAGTTCATCTGGGACGTCGTCAGCCAGATCCGTATCGGCAAGGCCGGCCACGCCTTCGTGGTCGACGGCCGCGGTCAGCTCATTGCCCATCCCGACATCAGCCTCGTGCTCAAGAAGACCGACCTCTCGGGGCTCGAGCACGTGCGGATGGCGCGCGCAGGCAGCGCGACGCCGATCGCCCACGATTTGCAGGGGCGGTCGGTGCTCGCCGCCACGGCGCCCGTCGAGCCGCTCGGCTGGTTCGTCATCGTCGAGCAGCCTCTCGTGGAGGCGTTCGCGCCGCTCCGCGCCTCGATCGTGCGCACGGCCATCTTCGTGCTCCTCGGTATCGGCCTGGCGGTGGCCGTCAGTCTCGTGCTGGCCCGGCGTGTCGTGCGGCCCGTCAAGGTGCTCCAGTCGGGCGCCGCCCGCATCGCCGCCGGCGACCTGGCCCACCGCATCGAGGTCGACACCGGCGACGAGCTGGAAGGGCTGGCCGAGCAGTTCAACCAGATGACCGGAGCGCTCCAGGAGTCGTACGCCGGCCTCGAGCGCAAGGTCGACGCGCGCACCCGCGAGCTGACCGAAGCGCTCGAGCAGCAGACGGCAACCGGTGAGATTCTGCGCGTCATCAGCAGCTCGCCCACCGACGTTCAGCCGGTGCTGCAGGCCGTCGCCGACAGCGCCGCCCGCATCTGTGGTGGCGAAGACGTCCTGATCTACCGGCTCGACGGTGAGCTGCTGCGCATGGTGGCTCATCACGGTGGCATGGCGACCACCCTCCAGGGACGTGAGCTGCCAGTGACACGCGACCTCGTCACCGGGCGGGCCGTCATCGAGCGCCGCACGCTGCATTTTGCCGACATCACCGAGGAGTACGCGCGCGGGGAGTTCAGAACGGCGCAGGAGCTCTATCAGCAGCACCTCGGGTATCGCACGGTCCTGGCCACGCCGCTCCTCCGCGAGAGCGCGGTGCTCGGCGTCATCTTCTTGCGCCGGCTCGACGTCCGACCCTTCACCGACAAGCAGGTCGCGCTGCTGCAGATCTTCGCCGACCAGGCGGTCATCGCCATCGAGAACGTGCGGCTCTTCCAGGAGCTCCAGGCACGTACGGGCGAGCTGGCCCGGACCGTCGGGAAGCTCCAGGCGCTCGGAGAGATCGGACAGACGGTCAGCTCGACGCTCGATCTCGGGCGCGTGCTGTCCACCATCGCCGAGCAGGCGGGCCAGCTCTCGGGCGCCGACGGCGCGACGATCTACGAGTTCGAGGAAGAGACCGGAATCTTCCACCTGCGCGCGAGCCGCAACATCGAAGCGGACGTCATCGAGACTTTGCGAGCCGCGCCGATCCGCCTGGGCCAGGGTGCGCTCGGCACCGCGGCGGCGACCCGCGAGCCGGTCCAGTACGCCGACATCACCATCGCCGGCGCCTACACGGGTCCGCTGCGCGATGCGGTACTGCGGGCGGGCTTTCGGGCGCTGCTCGCGGTGCCGCTGCTGCGCGAGGACCAGATCGTGGGCGGGCTGGTGGTCAATCGCAACACACCGGGCGAGTTCGCGCCCGAGACGGTGGAGCTGCTGAAGACCTTCGGCACCCAGTCGGCGCTCGCCATCCAGAACGCGCGGCTGTTCCGCGAGATCGAGGAGAAGGGCCGCCAGCTCGAGGTGGCCGACCGTCACAAATCCGAGTTTCTGGCCAACATGTCGCACGAGCTGCGCACGCCGCTGAACGCCGTCATCGGATTCTCCGAGGTCTTGCTCGAGCGGATGTTCGGCGAGCTCAATCCGAAGCAAGAGGAGTATTTGCAAGATATCGTGTCGTCCGGCCGGCACCTCCTCTCGCTGATCAACGACATCCTCGATCTCGCGAAGATCGAAGCCGGCCGCATGGATCTCGAGCTGACGCTCTTCAGCGTGCCACTGGCGCTGGAGAACGCCCTCACGCTCATCCGCGAGCGCGCCACCCGCCACGGCCTCGGCGTCGATCTCGCGGTCGACGCCAGCGTGGGTGAGATCGTCGGCGACGAGCGGAAGGTCAAGCAGGTGCTCATCAACCTGCTCTCGAACGCCATCAAGTTCACGCCCGAGGGCGGACGCGTCGCCGTCACCGCCCAGCTCGCCAACGGCACGGTCGAGATCGCCGTCAGCGACACCGGCATCGGCATCGCGGCCGAGGATCAGGAGGCGATCTTCGAGGAGTTCCGCCAGGTCGGGACCGACTACGCGCGCAAGCGCGAAGGGACCGGCCTCGGGCTCACGCTGGCGCGCCGCTTCGTCGAATTGCACGGTGGACGACTCTGGGTCAAGAGCGAGGTGGGCCGGGGCTCGACGTTCACCTTCACCCTGCCGGCTCGGCAAACGGGCGGGGCTAGCCCGCGAGGAGGAGCTGACGTATGAACGCCCGGCGCGACGTGCTGCGAAACCTGGCCCTGGCGGCGACGGCTGGCGTCCTGCGTATCCGCCCGACGCTGGCGGCGGCCGCCGAGCCACCACCCGAAACGAGGACGCTGAGACTGGGACAGTTAACTGGCATCTGCATCGCCCCCCAATACATCGCCGAAGAGTTCCTACACGGGGAGGGTTTCACGCAGGTGCAATACGTGAAGGAGGCGGGGCGGGTCGCCACGAACAAGGCGCTGGCCTCCGGTGACATCTCGATCACGGCGGCAAGCCTCGGGCCGCTCCTCGTACAGATCGGCTGCGTGATCTCAAAGGCAAGACGGTCAGCGTGACCGAGCTGGGTACCGGCCGCCATGTCTTTCTCGCCGCTGCGATGGCCTATGTCGGCCTCGATCCCCGCCGTGATGTTCACTTCGCGGTGCACCCGCCTGCCGAGTCGATACAGCTGCTTGCGGACGGCAAGATCGACGGCTACCAGGCGTTCGCCGAGGAGGTGGCCGAGCTGCGAGCGAAGAAGATCGGCCACGTAATTCTCGACAGCACGACCGAGCGTCCATGGTCGCAATATTTCTGCTGCATGACCGCCATGCACCGGGATTTCGTGCGGAATTATCCAGCAGCGACGAAGCGCGCGTTGCGCGCGATCCTCAAGGCGACCACGGTGTGTGCGCTGGAGCCCGATCGCGTCGCCCGGCTGGTGGTCGACAAAGGCTACGCGACCGACTATGAATACGCGCGCCAGACGCTCCGCACGTTGCCGTACACAAAATGGCGGGACTACGATCCCGAGGACAGCCTGCGCTTCCACGCGGTCCGACTGCATGAGGCGGGAATGATCAAGTCCACCCCGCAGAAGCTGATCGCCCAGGGCACCGACTGGCGGTTCCTGAACGAGCTGAAGAAGGAGATGAAGGGATGAACAGACGCGAGTTCCTCCGTGGCGCAACACT
>MNEG01000010.1 GCA_001917585.1 Candidatus Rokubacteria bacterium 13_1_40CM_68_15 | reverse complement strand
GAGCGACGCCGCGGTGTGCCGCCAGATCTCACCGCTGATCAGGATCTCGGCGAAGCCGCGCAGGACGGCGAGGGGCGAGGGGAGGACGTACGCGCCGTAGTGGGAGGAGAGCGCCGCCCACGCCGCCAGCACGACCGCAGCGACGCCGAGCGTCGGCAGGTGGAGGCGGCTCGGCCAGCTACGCTCGATAGAAGAACTCGCGGCGGATGCGGTCCGGATTCTCCCAGATGTCGGACTTGAGGAAGCCGAACTCCTTGTTGATCTTGAGCTGGGCGATGAGCGTGTCCACCTGCTCGTCGGGCAGGCCGGACAGCATCTTCACCGTCTCCTTGTAGGCGACCTGGACGACGTCCTTCGGCAGCTTGGTGACGTCCTGTACGATCTCGATCGCCCGGTCGGGCTTGCCGTACCAGATCTCGACGGCGTCGCGCTGGGCGTCGTTGAGGTCCCGCGCGATGGCGGGGTTCTTCGTCAGGAAGTCGTTGTGCACGAGATAGCAGACGTGCACGGGGAACCCCGTCGTCCGGCCGGTGGCCTTGCGCCAGAGATCGATCTGCTTGGCCAGGTACACGCCCTCACCCCGCAAGACCACGGCGTCGGTGATCGGCTGCCACGCGATGATGGCATCGACTTCCTTCTTACCTAAGAGAGTAACCATGTCGGGCGGCGCTGTAGCTGTGACTATTTGAGTATCTTTCTGTAAATCGAAGCCGTAACCCTTGAGTGTCAGTGCCCGTATGTCGAAGAACGTCGACGTTCCGACGACGGCCGCGACCTTCCGGCCCTTGAGATCCTCGACGCGCGAGAGTCCCGCATCTTTGCGCGCGATGATCGCGCCGAGCACGGCGGTGGCGACGCCGGTGACCCTGAGCGGCACGCCGTCCTCGAACGCCTTGGCGGCCAGTGCAAACGACATGTCGATCGCGTCGACGTTCCGGGACGCGAGCTGGTTCAGCAACGGCCCCGGCGCTCCCGGGACGACCGAGTACTCGGCCTGCCAGCCGTGCCGGCCGAGCAGGTCCTCCTTGTGGATGATCTCGGTGGCGGCCCAGCCGAGCTGGAGATAGGCGAGCTTGACCTTGCCCTTGCCCTGCGCCCGCGCCATCGCAGGCGTGGCGGCCAGGGCGAGACCGCCCTTGATGAACGTCCGTCGCCGAATCATGCCTTCACCTCGGGAACGCCCCGGAGCGCTTCGGCGATCTTCTCGGCCGGGTAGTCGAAATCCTGGAGCTTGCCGGCCAGGAACGCCTCGTAGGCGCCGAGGTCGAAGTGGCCGTGCCCCGACAAATTGAAGAGGATGGTCTTCCGCTTGCCCGCCTTCTTGCACGCGAGCGCTTCATCGATCACGACGCGGATGGCGTGAGCCGCTTCCGGCGCCGGGATGATCCCCTCCGACTTCGCGAACTGCAGCGCCGCCTGGAACGTGGCGATCTGCGGAACCGCCGCCGCTTCGATGACGCCGTCAGCGTAGAGCTTGCAGACGAGCGGCGCCATGCCGTGGTAGCGCAGGCCGCCGGCGTGGAGCGGCGCGGGAATGAAGCCGTGGCCGAGGGTGTGCATCTTGACCAGCGGCGTGAGGCCGACGGTGTCGCCGAAATCGTAGACGTACTTGCCCTTGGTGAGGCTCGGGCACGCCGACGGCTCGACGGCGATGATGCGGAGCTTCTTCTTCTTGCCGCTGAGCTTGTCGGCCGCGAACGGGAAGGAGAGGCCGGCGAAGTTGGAGCCGCCGCCGGCGCAGCCGATGACGACATCCGCCTCGTCGTCGGCCTTCTCGAGCTGCTTCTTGGCTTCGAGGCCGATGACCGTCTGATGCGTCAGGACGTGGTTGAGCACGCTGCCCAGCGAATACTTCGTGTCTTCGCGCGTGGCCGCATCCTCCACCGCCTCGCTGATGGCGATGCCGAGGCTGCCCGGCGAGTTCGGATCTTCTTCCAGGATTTTCTTGCCCGCCTGCGTGTCGGGACTGGGACTGGGAACGACCTGCGCGCCCCAGGTTTCCATCATGATGCGCCGGTAGGGCTTCTGCTGGTAGGAGACCTTGACCATGTAGACCTTGCACTGCAGGCCAAAGAAGCTGCACGCCATCGACAGCGCCGAGCCCCACTGACCGGCGCCCGTCTCGGTGCTGATGCGTGTGACCTTTTCCTTCTTGTTGTAGTACGCCTGGGCCACCGCGGTGTTTGGCTTGTGGCCGGGCCGGCGTGCCCAGCGCCTTTTCGAGTCGGCGGGCGCGGAAGAGCGGCGACGGCCGCCACAGGCGCAGGACGTCACGCACTTCCTCCGGGATCTCGATCCAGCGCTCCTGACTGACCTCTTGCTTGATCAGCGCCATCGGGAAGAGCGGCGCCAGATCCTGAGGTCCGATGGGCTTGCCGGTGCCGGGATGGAGCACGGGCGGAAGGGGTGATTTCAGATCGGCCTGGATGTTGTACCACTTCGTGGGGAGATCCTTTTCGTCGAGGAGGAATTTCGTGCGGTTCTTGTCGGATGGCGCCATGCGAGCCTCCTTCGGGGCGCTCACGATAACACATGACAGGGTAGAATGGCGCCATGGCGCCCACGCTCCGGTTGCCACGCGCCGACGGAACGCTCGCGTCGTACACGCTCTCCGGGCGGCCCGCGATCACGCCGCCGACGGGGCCGATCACCAGCCGCATCGGGATGGCGGCCGTCCACGTCGTCGCCGACCCACTCGCCGCGATCAACCCCACGCTCGAGGTCGCGCTCGACTGGGACGCCACGCTCCGCTATCGGCACTACGTCTGGTCGCTGGGCCTCGCCGTCGCCGAGGCGATGGACACGTCCCAGCGCGGCATGGGCTTCGACTGGCCGACGGCGCGCGAGCTGATCCGGCGCAGCGTCGCCGAGGCGCGCACTGTGCGCGGCGCGATCCTCGCCTCGGGCGCGGGCACCGATCAGCTCGAGCCGGGGTCGAGCGTGACGCTGGCGGACGTCGAGGCGGCCTACGAGGAGCAGTGCGGGTTCATCGAGGGCGTGGGCGGACGCATCATCCTGATGGCCTCTCGCGCACTCGCGGCCTGCGCCCGTGGCCCCGAGGACTACGAGAAGGTCTACGCGCGGATCCTCACGCAAGTCCGCGCGCCGGTCATCATCCACTGGCTGGGCGACATGTTCGATCCCGCGCTGGCCGGATACTGGGGTTCGCGCGACCTCGACCGCGCGACGGAGACGCTGCTGGCCATCGTGCACGAGCACGCCGCCCGGATCGACGGCGTGAAGATCTCGCTCCTCGACCAGCAACGCGAGATCGCGATGCGCGCCCGCTTCCCCGAAGGTGTGCGGATGTACACGGGCGACGACTTCGACTATCCGACGACGATCCGCGGTGACGGCCGGCGCGCGAGCGACGCGCTGCTGGGGATCTTCGACGTCATCGCACCGGCCGCCTCGGCGGCCCTCCACGCCCTCCCGCCACGTCTTCGGCGCGCCGACGCGCTTCTACAAGGCGGGCGTCGTGTTCGCCGCGTATCTCAACGGCCACCAGTCTCACTTCCGCATGGTGGGCGGGCTCGAGAGCGCGCGCTCGGTCGTGCACCTGAGCGAGCAGCTCGTGTTGATGGACCGCGTCGGGCTGCTGCGCGATCCCGATCTGGCCGCCGAACGGATGCGCGCCGTCCTCACTGTGGCCGGCGTCGTCTAGCTTTCACATCCCTCACGATCCGGGGTTCTAGGGGCCGGATCACGTCGTCCAAGGAGGTTCCTATGCCCGTGGACCGCTCTTACGTCGCCCAGAACACCGCCCAGCGTGACCGTCTGAGGAATTTCGTCAGCCGCGCCAGCGACCAGGAACTCGCGACCCCGATGCCGTCGGGCTGGACGGTCGCCGCCGTCCTCGGTCACCTGGCGTTCTGGGACCAGCGGATCGTCGTCTTGCTCGACACGTGGCAGCGTGCCGGCGCCACCGCCGTGCCCAGCAGCGAGAGTTACGACGACGTGGACTGGATCAACGATGCCGGCAAGCCGATGTTGCTCGCGCTCGCGCCACGGGCGGCCGCCCAGCTCGCCGTCGCCTGCGCCGAGACCGCCGATGGCCGGCTGGCCGGGCTGAAGGATGAGTTCCTGACGGCGAATGTCGCTGCCGGCGGTCCGGTGAACGTCCTGCGCGCGACGCACCGCAAGGAGCACCTCGACGAGATCGAACGCGCGCTGAAGCGCTAACCATGGTCGGCGGCACGACAGTTGCCACTCCTTCGGACGTTTCCATCACGTCCATGAAGGAGCCAGGCCATGCGGCCACTGCGAGTGGTCCTTGCTGTCGGGGTTCTCGTCCTCGTCCTTCCTTCCTCCGTGCTCGCCCAGGTGAAGACGTTTAACTTTTCCTGGTATACGGAGTGCCAGACTCGCAACGGTGTCTCGGGAAATCAGGCGAACGCCGGCCTGGCCACGCTGACGCCGTCGGCGAGCGGCGGGTGGCAGCTCCGCTTCAGCGGCCCTGGAACCGCCACGGGCTCGGCCGACGTCTCGGCGACGGACGCCTCCGGGGCGTCGTCCATCCAGAGCATTTCGGTGCCGAATGTGTGCAGTTTGCCTACGGCGGCGCCGACCGGGTTCCGCTACATGTCGGCCTTCACCGATCCCACCGGCTTCTCGTTCGACAGCATCTTCCAGGGGGGTGGTGGGCGGCTGCTCGCCGTTGGCGCCGCAGCCAGGACCACCGTCGTCTCGACGATCACCAGCCCGGCCAACGGCGCCACGGTGACCGGCCCGACGACGGTGGCGGCCTCGACCAGCGGCGTGATCACCGGTGTGCCGCTGACGTATCACCTCGTCGTCGACGGTCGCGAGGTATCGGCCGCATCATCGGCGACGGCTCGAGCGAGCGCGTCCTGGGACAGCCGGACCGTCGGCGACGGCGCTCACACGCTTCGCGTCGCCGTGACCGACGGCTTCGGGAGTCAGCTCGCGTTCGGGGAAGTCACGGTGACCGTCGCCAACGGCGGCGGCGGGACGACCACGCCACCGCCGACGACCGGCACGCTCCGCGTCGCGGTCACGAGCCCGCACGACGGCGACGTCGTGAGTGGTACGTCGTGGGTCGTGATCTGGGTCAACGGCGGCACGGCGGGCGCGTCCGACACGTACACGCTGCAGCTCGACGGTCAGACGGTCGCCACGGCGAGCACGACGAGCAGCGGGCCCGTGTCGATGGCGTGGAACACCAAGGCGTTCCTCAACGGGACCCACACGCTGAGCGCCACCGTGCGTGACAACGCGGGCAAGACGGGCAGCGCGAAGCTCGGGGTCCTGATCAGGAACTGACGGTCAGAGCACCCAGAGGAGCGGCCGGGCGCGCAGGCGCTCGGCCGCCCAGAATCCGCTCTCGGCGAACCAGCCCAGGGCCGTGTCGGCGTCGGGGGTCTTGCAGATCGCAAGTGTCTCGCCGTCGGCGAAGAAACCCCCGAAGGCGATCTGCTGCCGCCCGCGCATCTCGATGAGGACGAACTCCGCCATGTCGGCGTCGCGGACGCGGCCTTCGACGATCGTCGTGGCCCGCGAGCCGTCGAGCACGATCTCGGCCGGCTGCCACGGCTCGACGAAGTTGGTGAAGCTGCGCGGCGTGTATCCCGTCCACGCTCCGGCCCTCCAGTACGGATCCTCCTCGATCGCCGGCTTCAACTGATCTGGCCGCTGCAGCCGGTACACGAGGTCGACGCTCTTGCCGTCCGGCGCCGGCCCGCCGCCGATGAGGGCTCCCGCCGCACGGAGCCCGGCCAGACGTTCGATGTGGGCCCGACGATGGGGCTCACGCCGGCTGACGTAGTCTGCGGACGTCGCGATGGCGACGTGGAGCACGATCACGGGAGTCCTCCTCGCGGCGCATCATGCCACCCGTGTTAATGTGAGCCAACATGGATCTTTCCGGGCTGTTCGAGCGGTTTCAGGCCCGCTATCCGTTTCCCCTCGACGACTTCCAGATCGAGGCGTGTCGGGCCATCGCCGCCGGACAGTCGGTGATCGTCTCGGCCCCCACCGGGGCCGGCAAGACGCTCGTCGCCGAGTTCGCCATCCAGGCCGCGCTGGAGACCGGCAAGCGCATCGCCTACACGACGCCGCTCAAGGCGCTCTCCAACCAGAAGTTCGGCGACTTCACGCGCGCGTTCGGCGCCGACGCCGTCGGCATCCTCACCGGCGACGTGAAGGTCAATCCCCAGGGCCGCGTGCTCGTCATGACGACGGAAATCCTCAGGAACATGTTCTACAGCGGCGGCCTCGCCGATCTCGGCTGGGTGGTGCTCGACGAGTGTCACTACATGGGCGACGAAGGGCGGGGGACGGTGTGGGAAGAGATCATCGTCAACGCGCCGCCCGATGTCCGGCTCGTCGCGCTGTCGGCCACCGTCGCCAACGTGAAGGAGATCGCCGACTGGATCTCCATCGTCCACCGCCCGATCGTGCCGATCTACCATCCGCATCGCCCGGTGCCGCTGTCGTACGCGGTGGCCGACCTGGCCGGCGAGATCCACGAGTTCGACAAGGTGCGCACCGGCCGCGCGCGCGTCATCGGCGACGAGCGTCGCGGCCCCGACCAGCGCGGCCGCTGGTACACGCGCCGCGTCGTCGATCCCGTGGTCCTGATCGAGGCCCTGGAAGGACGCGGGTGGCTCCCCACCATCTATTTCATCTTCAGCCGGGTCGGCTGCGAGCGCGCGCTGGAGGACGTCCTCACCGAAGGCCGGGCGCTGCTGACGTCCGAGCAGCAGCGCGACGTCGATCGCGCCATCGCCGAGGCGCGTGAGGAGAGCCCCTCGATCGGCGACTCCGAGCTGAACCAGATGGTGTTTCGGGCGTTGCGTCTGGGCGTCGGCCTGCACCACGCCGGCATCCTGCCGAGTCTCAAGCGCCTCATCGAGCGCCTCTTCGAGCGCGGCCTCTGCAAGGTGGTCTTCGCCACCGAGACGATGAGCCTCGGCATCCACATGCCGGCCCGGGCGGTGGTGCTGCAGGGGCTGACCAAGCGGACGGAGCGCGGGTTCCGCTCGCTGACCCACAACGAGCTGACGCAGATGGCGGGACGCGCCGGCCGGCGTGGCATCGACGCGGAGGGCAAGTGCATCATCGCGCTCGACGCCCGCGACGGCCTCGAGGACGTGATCCGCGTCGTGGACGGCTCGCCCGAGCCCATTGAGAGCCAGTTCAAGCTCGGCTACGGCTCGGTCGCCCTGCTGCTGGCCACCGGGATGGAGCCGGCAGCAATCCGCCGCCGCATCGAGGCCTCGTTCGGCCAGTACCAGAACCTCAAGCGGATTCGCGAGGTCGAGACGGAGGTCCTCCGGCTGGAGAGCGCGCTGGCCGAGGCGCAGGCCTTCGCGGCGCCCTGCGGCGACTTCCCGCGCATCGGGCGCTACCGTCGCGCTCGCCAGGAGGTGGAGGCGCGCCGCCGTGCCTCGGGGCGCGGCCCCGGCGCGCGACAGCGCGGCATCGTCGAAGCTGAGCCGGGCCGTCTCGCGCTCGTCCGCCGCAAGGGTGGGCCGAGTCTCGCCGTGGTCCTCGGCATTCACTCGATCCGCGGCCACCGCGTGCTGGTGGACGCGCTGCTGCCCCACGGCGCCGTCGTCAGGCTGAAGGCCGGCGCGCTCAAGCAGATCTTCTGGGCGACGCCGCCGGTCACGATCCCGCGCGACGGGAGTCGGGACCCGCGCCGGCTGCGCCACCTCGCGCATCAGATCGAAGGGCTCGACGTCCGCGAGATGGTCGAGCGTGATCGCCGCGAGAGTCCGGAGGCGGCGCTCGGCGCCATCGAGTGCCATCGCTGTCCGTGGGGCTCGACGACACGCTGTGACCAGGCCTGGCGCGACGTCGACCGGCTGAGCGAGCGTGTCGCCCAGCGCCGCCAGGCGCTCGATGCGCTTCGCAACGCGTACTGGCAGGAGTTCCTCCGCGTGGTGGAGGTGCTCGAGCAGTTCGGTGCCGTGCGCGATCGCACCCTCGAGACCAAGGGCCGGCTGATCGCGAACCTTCGCCACGACAACGAGCTGCTGGTGGCCGAGATCGTGGCCCGCGGGCTCCTCGGCGACCTCACGCTGGCCGAGGCCGCCGCCGTCTGCTCGGCGCTGAGCGAGGAGTCGCGCTCCGGGGAGCCGATGATCGCCCGCGGTTTCCTGCGGTCGCGCCCGAAGCTGCGCCGGCGGCTCGAGCAGCTCATCCAGGTCGCCGAGGCGGTCGGCGAGGCCCAACGCCAGCGCCACCTGCCGATGCCGATCACCGTTCATCCTGGCTTCATGCCGGCGGTGTTCCGCTGGGCGTCGGGTGACGATGACTGGGGGGGTGTCGTCCAGGAGTTTTTCGGCGGCCACGAGGGCGATCTCATTCGCGCCATGCGCCGGCTCATCGACCTCCTCCGCCAGCTCGGCGAGAGCGCAGAGCTACCGGCGCCGACGGCGCGCCTCCTGCTCGAGGCAGCCCGCGTGATCGACCGCGGCATCGTCCTCGAGTCCGCGCTCATCTGATCTGATTCCCGGTCCGCCGCAGCGACCTGCTATGCTGGCCGCGTGAAGCGGCGCCTGGCGTTTCTGGTGTGCGGCCTGGCCCTGGTGGCAGGATGCAAGTCGACGCCGGTCGAGCAGCGCACGACCCACGGTCCGTCGGCCGAGGAGCTCTTCTTCCTGCAGAGCTATCTGACGAACAAGCGCGAGCCGACCTTCGACGAGCGCCGCCACTGGGAAGGTCAGCTCGACTGGCGCATCGGCCAGTACCTGAACCAGCACCCCGCGGACGCCAACTCGATCGACGTCTCGACCTTCAAGTTCTACCGCCGCGCCGCCGTCGGCCAGAGCAAGGAGCAAGTCATGATCCTCCTCGGCGCGCCGCTGGTCGCGACCAGCGACGGCGGCGAGATCGAGAAGCTGGCGCACCGGTACGGGCCCGTCATCAAGGGCAACGCCACCGAAGCCTGGGTGTATCCGGTGGGCTGGACGATCTACTTCGCGGGCTCGCGCGTCATCGACATCACCCAGTATCTGGATCGCTGAGGAGGACGCATCATGGCCGTGCTCGAAGAGAAAGTCATCGCGAGCTGGAAATACAAGAAGGGCGCCCTCGATCCCAAGACGGCGGCCCTCTGCTACCTGGCGGCGAACCTCGCCGCCGGCAACACCCACTGAGCGAAGCGCGACCTGGCAGGTGCCAGGGCCAACGGCGCGAGCGAGGACGAAGTGCGCGAGGCCATCAGCTTCGCGATCCGGGCCAATGCGGCCAAGGCGCACGCCGACATCCTGAAGGTCTACACCGACGGCGGGAACTAGTCAGCGCGGCGCTGGCGGCGCCCGGCGCTGCGCCAGCTCCGCTTCGGCCTCGGCTGTCATCGTCACGAGGTCGCACGATCGCAGGTGCTCGCGAATCGAGTCGGAGAGATCGGCCCGACATCGCGGACAGAGGTCCGTCCTGCCCTGGAGCCAATCGGCACCCAGGCGGTGAATCCGGTACGACCGAGCGCAGTCGCGGCAGAACGCGACGTCGTGAGCGTGGCAGCAGCGGATCATGATCGCCCGCTCGTTGGAAGACAACATCCCCGACCCCCTTGTTCACGTCCGGTCTGAAGCGGCCTGACGCATCGGAGGTACGTGGCCTCGCTTACCTCTCCGAGCTAGGAGGAGAGGCGGGTGACCGCCGCGACCGGCACGATTAGTTTCCGGGCGGCGGCAGAGGCGTCAGCGGGAGGGACTTACGAAGCTGGAGGGGCTCGAGCGGTCCGCGGCGAGGGCTCGGTGAGGTCAGCCGCGGCGTCGTCTCCGGGAGAGCACATGGCGACGACGGCATGGACACAGCCGCGGCTGGTGAGCGGCGCGCTCTCGACGACGCTCTGAAGACTGATGGCGGCCAGGAGGTCAGCCTCGAACTCCGCGTCGTAGATGCCGTCCGTCCACACCTCGTACGTGCTGGCGCCCGCCCAGGGCGTGAGTACGAGGAAGGCGATGAGCAGGGCGCTCAGTTTCAGAGCGCGACTCATGGCGCGCATCCTATGCGGTCGTGGATGCGACTACAAGGCGTATCATCGAGCCTGGGACGCGCCGCCTGACCGGCGCATCCCTCGAAATCCTCGGAATTTTGAAAGGGGCCTCGGATGGCGGACGTCAACCTCACCGCCGCCTTTTCCACCGTCCCGGCCGGCGAGCAGGCGGAGATCAAGCGCACGCTCGTCGAGACCATCGAGCAGCTCGCCCGGGACGACGGCAGCTTCACGCGCGCGAGGATCGTGTTCACCGAGTCCGACGAGCGCTGCGGCTTGACGGCGGAGCTCGACGGCGTCAAGAAGGAAGGCGTGCCGCTCCAGCTCGACCTCGAGCAACTGGAGGACGCCAAGACGTCCGCGAGTGCCCGCGCCCAGCTCAAGGAGGCGCTGCGCCTCTACTTCCGCCGCGTTCAGGGCAAGTGACCGCCGACGACGGCCTGCTCCTCTTCTCCTGGCGCGGCTGTCTGTTCCGCGTCGGCGAACGCGTGCAGCCGCCGAAGGCCGGCTCGCTTTTCTTCTGCCGTCACCTGCCGGTCCGGGCGGGCGAGCGGGTGCTCGAGATCGGAAGCGGCCTCGGCCTCGCGGCGGTGCTGGCGGCCCGGGCCGGCGCCCACGTCGTCGCGACCGACATCGTGCCCGACGCCGTCGAGGCGATTCGTGGCAACGCGGCGCTGAATGGCGTGAGCATCGATGTCAGACTGGGCGATTGCTACGCGCCGGTCCGGGGCGAGAGGTTCGACCTGATCTGCTCCAACCCGCCGCAGATGCCGACGCCGCCCGGGCGCGAGCGCGCCGACGCCGCTGCAGCGGCCGACAACGGTGGCGTCGACGGTTGGCAGATCCTCGACCGCATCATCGACGGCGCGCCCGAGCATGTGGCGCCGGGCGGCCGTCTCGTCTTCTCGATCTTCGGCTTCCTCGGCCGCAAGAGCGCATTCGCGCGGCTGGAGGCGCGGGGGTTTTCCCCGGCGGTGCTCGGCAGCGAGGTCCAGACATTCCCGCGGATCGGCTACGAGCGGCTCGAGCACATCCGCAGCGTCGATACCGAAGGGGCGCTGGCATCGGGCGTGCCCACGACCGTCGAGCGCCTCATCGTGCAGGGGACTCGCGCGTGACGCGCCGGCTGATTGTTAACGCCGACGATTTCGGCCTCACGCGCGGCGTGAGCGCGGGGATCCTGGACGCGCATCGTCACGGCATCGTGACCAGCACGACGGTGCTGGTCACCGCGGACATCGACCGCGAACAGCTTGCCGCGGCGCGCGACTCCGGGCTCGGGATGGGGATTCACGTCAACCTCACGCTGGGCGCGCCCTTGACGCAAGCGCGCTCGCTGATCGACGGGAATGGACGCTTCGTCCGCGACGCCCGGCGGGTCGCCGCCCAGGCCGATCCAAAGGACGTCGAGGCCGAGGTGGCGGCTCAGCTCGAGCGTTTCGAGAAGCTCGTCGGCCGTAAACCGACCCACCTCGACAGTCACCATCACGTCGCGGTGTACGCGCCGGTGGCCGAGGTCGTGCTGAGCGCAGCGCGCCGCGTCGGCGTGGCCGTGCGCAGCCAGGACGCTCAGGTCCGCGCGCGGGCGCGGGCGCTGCGGCTCACGACGCCCGACCATTTCTTCGGCGCGTCAGGGCCCGACGCCTACTGGAGTCGGGCCACGACGCTTCGCCACCTGCGCTCGCTCCCACCCGGGGTGAGCGAGTTCATGACGCACCCCGGCCGCTACGATGAGGCACTCGGCTCCAGCCGTTACGGGCGGCAGCGCGAGACCGAGCTGGTCGGTCTCGGCACGGCCACGGCGCGATCCGCCGCCGCGGCGCTCGGCATCGCGCTCTGCCACTTCGGCCACCTGTAGGATGGGGATCACGATGCAATGGCTCACCCTCGCCTCGGCGGTCGTGTTCGCAGCGTGGGCGCTCTACATCTCCCTCGTCGAGCATCCGGCCCGTCTGCGCATCGATCCCGCGGCGGCGCTGGCTCAGTTCCGCGAGAGCTATCGCGCCGCGGCTCCGTACCAGGCGTCGTTTGCTGCGCTCAGCGCGATCGCCGGGATGATCGCGTCGGCGACGAGCGGGGAGTCGGTGTGGGCCGTCGGCGGCGTGATCGTCGGCACGGCGATCCCGTTCACGCTGATCGCCATCAGGCCGACCAACCGACGGCTCCTCGGCGCCGAGGTCGTCGGTGAGCACGCTCGGCATCTCCTCGTGCGCTGGGGGCGGCTGCACTCGGTGCGCAGTCTGCTCGGCGTGCTGGCGGTCGCGCTGTTGGCCGTGCGGATCAGGCTCGACTGAGATGGAGGTGGCCCTCGGCGTCGACGTCGGCGGGACGACCACGGCGGCGGGCGTCGTCACCACCACCGGCGAGGTTCTGGTCGAGCTGCGGCGTCCCACCCACCAGGCCGGCCGCGGCAGTGCGGTCCAGACGATCTTCGACTTGATCTCTGCCGTCAGCTCCGAGACGACGCGCCGCGGACTGCTCCCGACGGGAATCGGCGTCGGCGTGCCTGCCCTGGTCAACGCTGCGACCGGCCGCATCGGCGACGAGGCTCTCAATGTCCCCGAGCTGGGAGGGCTACCGCTGGCGACCATGCTCCGTGAGCGCTTCGGGCTGCCGGTCTTCGTCGACAATGACGTCAACGCTCTGGCCCTCGGCGAGCTCTTCTTCGGCGCCGGGCGTGGCGTCCGGTCGCTCGTGATGCTGGCGCCCGGAACCGGATTCGGCGCCGGCGTCGTGCTCGACGGCCGCCTCGTTCGCGGTGCGCTCGGCTTCGCTGCCGAGTTCGGCCACGCGCCGGTGAAGTTCGACGGCCGCCCGTGCTGGTGCGGTGGCCGCGGCTGCCTGGCCGTGTACGCGAGTGGGCGCGGAATCGCCGAGGCGGCGCGCGAGCGCGTGGGCGTCGAGCCGTCCGCGCTGCCGGCGCTGGCGGGCGGCGACACTTCAGCCATCACGGCGCCGCTGGTGTTCGAGGCCGCCGCGGCGGGCGACGCCCTCGCGGCGTCGGTGGTGGACGAGGCGTGTCGCGCGCTCGGCGCCATGATCGCGATCATCATCAACGGACTGAATCCCGAGCTCGTCGTGATCACCGGCGGGGTGGCGGGCGCTTACGCGGCGCTGGAGAAGAAAATACTGGGGGCGGTCGCGGACCATGCCTTCCGCAGCTCGCTCGCCGGCACGCGCGTGTGCATCGTGCCGGGCGACAAGGCGCTCAGCATGCGCGGTGCCGCCGCCCTGGTCGTCTACGAGACACGCTCGGCGCCACGCGAGCCGTGACGCCCGCCCGACACAGTCATAACCCGCTCGTTCGATACTTCCGTGTGCTGGGTCCGGGGCTCGTCACCGGCGCGTCCGACGACGATCCGAGCGGCATCACGACATACTCCGTGGCCGGGGCGTCATTCGGGTACGCGACACTGTGGACGGCGCTCGTCACGTTTCCGCTCATGGCTGCCGTTCAGCTCACGTGCGCGCGGATCGGCCTGGTCACGGGGCGAGGCCTGGCTGGATGCCTCCGTCGCCACTACCCGCGGAGCTTCCTCTACGTCGCCTGTTCGTTGCTGCTCGTCGCCAACGTGTTCAACATCGCGGCCGACCTCAGCGGGATGGCCGACGTGGCGACGCTCCTCACGGGACTGCCGGCGCTGATCTTCGCCCCGGTCTTCGGCGTCGCCATCGTTGCCGTCACGATCTGGACGTCGTACGAGACCTTCGCCGGCTACCTGAAGTGGCTGACCGCCGTGCTCTTCGCGTACATCGTCGCCGGGTTCCTCGCGCAGCCGGACTGGGGAGCGGCGCTGCGGGCGACCATCGTGCCCGTGATCCGCCTGGATCGCGAGTTCGTGAGCGTCCTGGTCGGTATCCTGGGGACGACGATCTCGCCGTATCTGTTCTTCTGGCAGGCGTCACAGGAGGTCGAGGAGGAGCGCGCCCGGGGCCGCAGCACGCTCGCGGCGCGACGCGGTGCGACGCCGGATGAGCTTCGCGATGCCCGCCTCGACGTGGGAACCGGTATGTTGTTTTCGAACGTCGTCATGTATTTCATCATCCTGGCGACCGCCTCCACGCTGTACCGCGCGGGCCAGCACCACATCGAGTCGAGCCGGCAGGCCGCCGAGGCGTTGCGGCCGTTGGCCGGCGATGCCGCCTATCTGCTGTTCGCGCTCGGCATCATCGGCACCGGCCTGCTGGCCATTCCCGTGCTGGCGGGCTCCGCGTCCTACGCGGTGTCGGAGCTGTTCGGCTGGCGCGCCGGCCTGGACTTCAAGCCCCGCCAGGCGCGACGGTTCTACCTGGTGCTGGCCGCCGCGGTGCTCGCCGGCATGCTGCTCGACGTCTTCCAGATCAACGCCGTCCGCATGCTGTTCTTGTCGGCGGTGCTCAACGGGGTCCTGGCCCCGCCGCTCCTCGTCCTCGTCATGCTGGTGGGGAACAATCGAGCCATCATGGGCGCGCGCGTGAATGGCCGGTGGCTCAACGTCTTCGGGTGGCTGGCCACCGCGGCGATGACGGCGGCCGTGGTGACCTTCTTGGCGACCAGCCTCGGAGGCTGAGCCGGGGTGGGGTCGGGTCAGGCCGGCGGCCGGAGGTCGAACTTCTCCAGCCGGTAGCGGAGCGTCTCCCTCGAGATGCCGAGCAGCTCCGCGGCGCGCGCGCGATTCCAGCTCGACGCGCGGAGCGCCTCCTGGATCAGCGCCCGCTCGACGTTCTCCAGCACGATGGGTCCGGCCGCGAAGTCGACCTGCACGCTGCCGTCCGAGGCGACCAGGATCGGCTCCGGGCGCTGCTCGCGGTTCAGCCCCAAGTGTTCGACGCTGACCACGCGGCCAGCGTGGAGCAGCGCCGCCCGTTCGATGACGTGGGCCAGCTCACGCACGTTACCGGGCCACGAGTAGGCGAGCAGGGCCTCCTCGGCTTCGGGCGAGAGGACCTTGGGCGGGAAGCCGTATTGCTGGCGGTAGTGGTCGAGGAAGTGTCGGGCCAGCGCGACGATGTCTCCGGCCCGCGAGCGGAGCGTGGGCACGACCAGGGTGATGGCGTTGATGCGGTAATAGAGGTCATCCCGGAACTCGCCGTCGGCGATCGCCTTCTCCAGATCACGATTGGTCGCGGTCACGATCCTCACGTTGACGGTCTTGGTGCGGAGACCGCCCAGGCGCCGGACGGACTTCTGCTCGATGACCTTGAGGAGCTTGATCTGGAGCGCCAGCTCGACGTGCCCGATCTCGTCGAGAAACAGGGTGCCGCCATCGGCCGCCTCGAACAGGCCGGCCTTGGCCGTCTTGGCGTCCGTATAGGCGCCGCGCTCGTAGCCGAACAGCTCGGCTTCGAGGAGCGCGGTCGGAATGGCGGCGCAGTTGATCTCGATGAACGGTCCGTTACTCCGCGGGCTCTGGTAATGGATGGCGCGGGCGGCCATCTCCTTGCCCACGCCCGTCTCCCCGCGGATCAAGACCGTCGGCGCCGCCCCGCGATCGGTGCCCTCCAACGCGGCCACCCGCTCGATCTGCTCCTTGAGAACCCGGATCGGCGCCGATTCCCCGACGATGTCGGAGATGCCCCCGCTGCGGCGGTCGCGGGACTTGAGATACGTCAGCTCCTGCCGCATCCGCTGGTGCGTTCGCGCCTTGTCCACGACGAACCGCAGCTCGTCGAGGTCCACCGGCTTCATCACGTAGTCGAAGGCGCCGAGCTTCATGGCGTCGACGGCCGAGGCCACCGAGGCGTGGGCGGTAACCATGAGCACCTCGATCGTCGGCAGCATCTCGCGAAGCCGGCGGAGGACCTCGATGCCGTTCATCCTGGGCAATCGCACGTCGACGATGGCGACGTCGGGGCTCGTACTCTCCGCGCGCAGGAGCCCGTCCTCGCCGGAGAAGGCGACCACGGTGCTGAACCCATGGTGCTCCAGGTATGCCGCGATCGAGTCGGCGAGGATCCGCTCGTCGTCGATGATCAGGACGTGCCCGAGGATGGTCATGCCGGTCGGCTCGTCGAGAACGTCACGTGGAAGCGGGCGCCGCCGTCCGGCGCGTTGCCGGCCTTGATGGCGCCGTCGTTGGCCTCGATGAACTTCTTGGCCAGGGCCAGGCCGAGCCCGGTGCCTTTGGGCTTGGTGGTGAAGAAGGGCTCGAAGATCTTCCGAAGCGTGTCCGGTGGGATCCCGGGGCCGGTGTCGCTGATGTCGAGGAACACCTTGTCGACGCCGTGGGAGCCGTTCGACTCGAAGTCGGTGATCACCGTGATGGCGCCCCCGGCCGGTAACACGGCGTCGCGCGCATTTTCGAGAATATTGAGGATGGCTTGCTGGAGCAGCATGGCGTCGCCGGTGATGGGCGGCAGCCCGGGCGTCAGGCGCTCGACGAGCTTGACGTCGCCACTGCTGAGCCGTCCCGCGATCATCTGGAGCGCCCCGGTGACAACGGCGTTCAGGTCGAGCCGCAGCTGGCGCTGCTTCGTCGGCTCCACGAACTGGAAGAGCTCCTTGACCCGGGCCTCCAGGCGGTCCACTTCTTGAATGACATTGGCGAGGTTGTGGGCGGCCGAAGACCGGCTCTCCAGCGGCACGTGCAGAAGCGCCACCTGGATGGCGGCGCGGATGTTCGCGAGGGGGTTGCGGATACCGTGGGCGACGGCGGTCACGACTTCGCCGATCGCGGCCAGGCGTTCCGTCGCGATGAGCTGGGTCTGCATTCCCCGTAGCTCTTCATTGGCGACGGCCAGCTGGTGGCTGCGGTATTCGAGCGCCTCCTGCTGCTGCTCGATGCGAATGGCGGAGCGCCTGACGATGTAGACGAGCGCGATGTAGAGCAGCGACGCGCCCAGCAGCGCGGTGGCGGCGACGATGATCTTGATGCTGCGGACGCGGGCAAACACCTGGTCGGGCGATTTGTAGGCCTCCACCACGCCGACGACGCGCGAGTCGTGGAAGACGATCGGCACGTAGACCTCGACCAGCGAGAGGTTGTGCTCGTAGACGTTCTCCCCCTTCCGCTCGCCGATCTCCCCCTTCACCGTGATCCGGCCGGCCAGGGCCCCCTTCAACTGCTCGTTGTCGGGGAAGCGCTGGCCGACGAGGCGCGGCTCGTCCGACCAGATCACGACTCCCTGGGCGTCGTAGATCTTCAGACGCACCAGCTCGGGCATGAGGATGACGTCTTCATAGAACGTCGTGAAGCGCGCCTGGGCCTCCGGAGTGTGCGGGGCGAGGAAATGCGAGGCCGAGAGATTCGAGTGCGCTTCCTTTTTCACGTAGGCGGCGGTGAACGTCCATTCGCGCTCGAGGAGGTCCTGACGGAAGTGATACGAGATGACGACGACGAGCGCGGCCGTGGTGGCGGCGGTGACGAAGAAACTGAGCAGGGCGAACTGCGTCACCGGCCCGCGGCCGATACGAAGGAGCTTTTTCATCGACGACCAGATCACTCCCCGATGATTTCAGATGGATCGCATGCTCGCAAGTGTCGGCGAACATTACAGTTTCTCTGGGGTGGTTGTTTTCACCATGGGCATCTGCCCGCGCGGGGATTTGCCGCGGCGGTCGATGCATATATCGATCGCACCGGTGCCGGACGGGCGATTCCCGAATCGGTCAGCATCGACGCGCCGCCGCACGAAAACCGATATACGCCGTCGCGTCTGGCGCTGGCCTTGCACAACGAGTCGCGGCGCCCGAGAGAGGTCATTGCGCGCGCTCACGGGCGACTACAGCCACACGATGAGGAGGAGAGAAACGCATGATCACTGGATTCCCGAAAGTGCTTCCGACCAAGAGCTCTGACGCCGGTCGCCGGACTGGTAAGTCGAAGCAGGGTACGCGGCGCGGCCGCCACTAAAAACCCAACGGGCGCGACACGCGAAGCCACGCGCGTGTCGCGCCCATCGCTCCCATGCGTCCCGTCACCGCCACCCGCACCCTCCTCGCCCTCGAACGGCGCTTCCGTCGGCACCGCCGGGCCGTCATGCCGGCCGTGGTGCTCGTCGGCGCCCTCGCCGTCGTCGCACCGCTCTCGAGCGCGGCGCTCCTCTGGCTGTTGAAGCTCATGATCAACACCGTGTTCGTGGCCCGGCGCCTCGACGCGATGCCGCTCCTGGTCGCGAGCTACTTCGCGCTGGCCAGCGCGAAGTTCGGCGCCGACTCTCTCCGCCGGCGCCTCGACGTCGCCATCGCCGAGCGGATCAATCACGAGGTGCGCGCCGACGTCTACCGCCACGTCATGACGCTGCCCGAGCCGTCGGTGACCGGGCGCGGCGTCGGCGATCTGCTCGCGCACCTGTCCAGCGACGTCGAGCGCGTGGAGTACGTCGTCTTCAACGGCCCCGTCATCCTGATCGGAGACCTCGCGGCCGCGCTGTTCTTCACCGCCGTGCTGTTCACGATGAACTGGCAGCTCGCGCTCGTCGCCTTCGCGACGGCGCCCTTCCTGGCCCTGGTGGTGGTGCGGCGCGCGCCGCGCGTGAAGCGGGTGGCGCGAGTTGCCCGGCGTCAGGCGACGTCGTGGCTGACGCTGGCCGAAGAGACGCTCGGCGCGCTCCCCATGGTGCACGCCTTCCAGGCCCACGCCCGGGAGGTGGGACGTTTCCGCGCGCGTTCGGACGTCGCGCGGCGGGCCGAAATCCGAAGCGTCGCCGT
This sequence comes from Candidatus Rokubacteria bacterium 13_1_40CM_68_15, assembly GCA_001917585.1. Classification (GTDB taxonomy): domain Bacteria; phylum Methylomirabilota; class Methylomirabilia; order Rokubacteriales; family CSP1-6; genus 40CM-68-15. The sequence goes on along the minus strand of MNEG01000010.1, from coordinate 31,081 downwards.
GCAGGCGCAGCTGACGCTGCTCGTGGAAATGATCGCGGTCGTGGGCGGCCTGGTCGTCCTCGTCGTGGCGGCTCATCACGTGAGCTCCGGCGCCATGACGCTCGGTGCCGTCGTCGCCTTCCTGGGATCGCTGGGGTCACTCTACGAGCCGGCCCGTGATCTCGGCCAGATCGCCAGTCGGTTCCAGCGCGCGGCGGCCGGGGCCCACCGCGTGGCCGATCTGCTCGACACACGCGGCACCGTGGTCGAGCGCGCGAGCGCCGTGACGCTGCCGCGGTCGACGGGGCGTATCGAGTTCCGCGACGTCCACTTCGCGTACCCGCGGGGGGCTTCGGTCCTGAACGGTGTCTCGTTCACCGTCGAGCCCGGCGAGATCGTCGCCATCGTCGGCGCGAGCGGAAGCGGCAAGTCGACGCTGGTCCGACTGCTCCTGCGTTTCCACGACGCCCGCGCCGGCGCCGTGCTGATCGACGGCGCCGACGTGCGGGACGTCACGCTGGCCTCGCTGCGGGCGAACGTGGCGGTGGCGTTCCAGGATCCGTACGTCGTGCAGGGATCGATCGCGGACAACGTGCGCTACGGTCGACCGGACGCGTCCGAAGCCGACGTCGCCCGGGCGGTGCAGGCCGCGCGGGCGGAAACGTTCGTTCACGCGTTCCGCCGGCAGTCCGCGGCCGCGGTGGGCGCGCGTGGTGAACGCCTGTCGGGCGGTCAGCGCCAGCGCCTGGCCCTGGCCCGCGTGTTCCTGCGCGATGCGCCGATCCTGGTGCTGGACGAGGCGACCGCAGCCGTGGACAGCGAGACGGAGGAGCTGATTCACGCGTCCATCCAGCGTTTCGCGCGCCGGCGCACCATCGTCGTCATCGGTCACCGCCTGGCCACCGTGCGCCAGGCCGATCGCGTGGTGGTGCTGGAGGGCGGCCGCATCACCGAGATCGGCGCGCCCGCGTCACTGCTCCAACACGGCAACCGGTGCTACGACTTGTTCGCCGGCCAGCTCGGCAGCGCGAGTGTGCGGTGAGCCGTCGGCTGCGGCTCGATCGTCACCTGAGCGTCATCAGCCGGGTCGGCCGGGGCGGCGGCGGCGCCGTGTTCATCGTGTGGAACCACCGTGCGTGGTGCCCCATGGCCTGCAAGGTCATCGACTCGGCGCGCCGGGCGCGTCGGGAGGCCGACGTGCTGAACGCGCTCGATCATCCCAACATCGTCCGGTTCTTCGGCCAGGGGCATTCCGCGCACCTGCTGATGGAATACCTCGACGGGCCCACACTGCGCCGGTTGATCCGGACCAGCCCCCAGCGGCGGCTCAGCGTGGCGAACGCCTTGCGCCTGGCGATCCACGTGGGCGCGGCGCTCACTCACGTCCACGAGCGCGGCTTCATCCATCTCGACGTCAAGCCGTCGAACGTGATCGTGGTCGGTGGGCGGCCGGTGCTGTTCGACTTCAGCGCGGCCCGACGGCGCACGGACCGTCCGCTCGGGCAGGCCGCGGGCACGGATCCCTACATGGCCCCCGAGCAGTGTCGGGGTGGACAGGTGACGCCTGCCAGCGACGTGTTCGGTCTCGGCGTGACGCTCTACGAGTCGCTCACCGGGCGATATCCGTTTCCCGACGGAACGCGACGAAAGCCGTTTCCCCAGCTGAGCGTCTCGGCGGCGTCGCTCCGCCCCTTCGCGCTCGCCGTACCGGCGTCGCTCGAGAGACTGGTGCTGGCCTGCCTGGCCCCAAACCCGGCGGCGCGTCCTGCGATGGCGGTATTACTGCCGAAGCTCCACGAGTTCATTCGCACGGGTCCGCGCATGTGGCCGGAGACCGTCGAGCCGGCCCATCGGCGTGAGCGCGTCCGCACGGCCGGCCGGCCGGGAACTCGCGCGCACCGACGGGCGGCGTGAGAAACCCCCGGCGCTCGCGCGGACGCCTACGACCGCTGCGGATCCCGCAGCAGGTCGTCCAGGATCTTCGGGAGGCGATTGACCGCGGAGACTCCGTGGATCTGCGCCACCATCTCGCCCTTGCGGTCCACCACCACCGTATAGGGCGTGCCCTTGAAGCCGAACCGATTGCCGATGATGAGCTTGGGATCGAGCGCGATCGGGTAGGTCACACGATGGCTGCGGATGAAGCGCCGCGTGTCGCTCACCGTGTCCTGTACGTGGAACGCGATGAACTCGACTCCGCGACCATGGTAGCGATCGACCAGTCGGCTGAGTGCGGCCGCTTCCCTCCCACACGGCTTGCAGTACGACGCCTGGAAGCGCACCACGAGCACCGACTTGCCGATGAGGTCGCGGGAGTCGAGCGTGCTCGAGGAGTCGAAGATCTTCACGCCGAAGCCGGGTGCGGCCGGTGCGGCGCCGAGGTGATTCGGGATCAGCGCGAGCACGAAGCACGCGAGCAAGAGGACGGCCGACGGCACGGCGCTATCATACCTCCGCCGTCGGTGGCCCGTGCCATTACAGCCCGCCACGTGTCGTCCTGACAGCCTTGCTCATCGGGCTCGACCCGCAAGTACCCAGGAAATCGGCATCGCCGTCTTGGCCCCCGCGTCGCAATCAGGAGCGCTGGCTCGTATCTCGAGAGGAGGGTCTCTGGCGATGATTGGACGATGGGGAGCTCGCTGGACGGCGATCGGGTTGCTCGGCGTGGCCGGAATTCTCACGTCCGGATCGGACGCGTTCGGCGGGACGTACAAGTGGATCGACCGCGACGGGAACATCCGCTACACCGACCGGCCTCCCCAGCCGGACGATCTGGCTCCGCCGTCGCCGAGTGCGCCGACGTCCGGTGGCCCCGCCGCGTCATCGCCGGCGCTGCAGGAATTCATGGAGCTGTCGGGCCTGCACCAGCAGCTCGAGTGGATGGCCGTCAACACGCGCTCGCAGCTGCAGGCGCAACTGGGCGCGCTCGAGGCCGAGGAGCGCGCCAGCGTGGATCGGGTGGCGGCCGTCGCCTTCGGCGCGGATCGTCTCCAGAGCCTCGTGCGCGAGAGCCTGAGCGCGCGGGTGGACGACGCGAAGATCGCGCAGGCCGCCGGCTGGTTCCGCACCGCCGCCGGGCGCAAGATCACCGCCGCGGAGATCGCGGCGGCCATGCCCCAGGCCCAGGAAGACATCGCGAAGTTCGCGCGAGGGCGAACGACCAATCCGATCGATCCCAAGCGGCTCGAGCGACTGCAACGTCTCGAGGAGGTCGCCGGGTCCAGTGAGTTCTCGTTCGACCTGCTCGTGGCCGTCGCCGAGGGCATGCGGCGAGGCGCCGAGCCCTTCCTGCCCGTCGAACGCCGTCGGGCCATGGGCAACAGCGACCGTGAAATCGCCAGCGCCCGGCCGAAGGCGGTCGAGGAGCTCCGGGCCACGACGCTCGTGGGCCTGGAATTCGCGTACCGCGACATCAGCGACGCCGACCTCGACGCCTACCTGGCCTTTCTGAGCTCACCAGGTGGGCGCTCGCTCACTGCCGAGGTTCACCAGGCGCTGCTGCATGCGGTCCGCAGGAGCACCCAGGACGCAATCGTGGCGATCGCGCAGGTCATCCCGCCCCACCGCTGGGGCGAGACCCGCCCGCGGGAGGCGCCCGCGCCGAAGCCCGCGCGCTTGTAGCCGGCTCGTCGCTCCGAGGTTCCGTCGCCAGCTATAATCGCTGGCGTGACCAACCTCGAGCGCGAGCTTCGCAAGGTGATCGGGGGCGACGTCCGCTTCGATGCCGCCTCGCGCCTGCTCTATTCCACCGACGCGTCGATGTATCAGATGGAGCCGGTGGGCGTCGTCTTGCCGCGCGACGCGGCGGACGTGCAGGCGGCGCTCGAGCTCGCGCGGAGGAACGGGGTCGCGTTCCTCTCGCGGGGCGGTGGCACGTCGCTGACCGGCCAGACGGTCAACCACGCCCTCGTGCTCGACTTCTCCCGGCACATGAACCAGGTGCTCGAGGTCAACCGGGAGGAGCGGTGGGCCCGGGTCCAGCCCGGGGTCGTGCAAGACGAGCTGAACCACCACGTGCGCCCGCTCGGCCTGCTCTTCGGCCCCGACACGTCGACCTCCAACCGCGCCACGATCGGCGGCATGCTCGGCAACAACTCGGGCGGATCCCACTCGATCGCCTACGGCCTCACCGTCGACCACGTGCTCGAGGTGACGGCGCTGCTCGCCGACGGCACTCGCGTGGTCTTCGGCGAGCTCACACCGGCTGAGTTCGAGGCCAGGACGCGGCGCCCCGGCCTCGAGGGCCAGATCTACCGCGAGGTCGCGCGCATCCGCGAGACGTACCGTGACGAGATCCGCGCGCGCTACCCGTCGCAATGGCGACGGGTGGCCGGCTACAACCTCAACGAGCTGCTCGGGGTGTCGGTGCGGCCGCACTCGCTGGCCGGCGGCGGAAACGGCGCTCCACGTCCGTTCAGCATGGCCCGGCTCATCACGGGCTCGGAGGGGACGTTCGTCACGATCATCGAGGCGAAGGTGCGCCTGGTCGATCGTCCCAAGCGGACGGTCCTCGACGTGATCCACTACCACGACATCCAGGAGGCGCTCGAGTCCTCCCAGTCGATTCTCGAGACCGGGCCCTACGCGGTCGAGCTGACCGACAAGCTCATCCTCGACCTCGCCCGGGGCAACATCGAGCAATCGAAGCGGATGGGCTTCGTGCAGGGCGATCCCGCCGCCATCCTCATCGTCGAATACGCGGGCGACGACGACGCCGAGGTGCGGGCCAAGGTCGAGGCGCTGGAGGCGCGGCGCCAGCGCGAGCGCTTCGGGTACGCGGCGCACGTCGCCCTCGAGCCGGCCGAGCAGCAGTCCATCTGGAAGCTCCGCAAGGCCGGGCTCGGCCTGCTCTTCGGCATTCACGGCGATGCCAAGCCGCTCGCCTTCGTCGAGGACACGGCGGTCGATCCCCGGCATCTGCCCAAGTTCGTGGCGCGCTTCCGCGAGATCTTCTCACGCCACGACGTGGACGGCGCCTATTACGGTCACTGCTCGGTGGGGTGCCTGCACATCCGCCCCGCCATCAACATCAAGACGGCGCGCGGCATCGAGCAGGTCAAGGCGATCGCCGACGAGATCACCGACCTGGTGGTCGAGTTCAACGGTACGATCTCGAGCGAGCACGGCGACGGCCGCGCGCGCAGCCCGTTCCTCGAGCGCATGTACGGCCCGACACTGATGCAGGCCTTCCGCGAGCTCAAGCGCGCGTTCGATCCCGACAACCGGATGAACCCGGGCAACATCGTCCAGAGCCCGCCGGTGACCGAGCACCTGCGCTACGGCGCTACCTACCAGACGTGGGAGCCCAAGACGCTTCTCGACTTCTCGGGGCAGGGAGGCTTCGCCGCCGCCGTGGAGATGTGCAACGGGGTCGGCGAGTGCCGCAAGAAGCTCGAGGGCACGATGTGCCCGTCGTACATGGCGACGAAGGACGAGGAGCACTCCACGCGGGGCCGCGCCAACGCCCTGCGCGCCGTGCTCTCGGGGAAGCTGCCGCCGAGCGAGTTCACCGGGCGGCGACTGCACGAGGTCATGGGTCTCTGCCTGGAGTGCAAGGGCTGCAAGGCCGAGTGCCCGGCCAACGTCGACATGGCCAAGCTCAAGTACGAGTTCCTCTACCATTACTACAAGGCCAACGGCCTGCCGCTCCGGAACCGTCTCTTCGGCCACATCGCGCGACTCAACGCCATCGGGGCGCGCATGCCCGCGCTCGTCAACTGGCTCTCGAGCCTGCCGGTCAATCGCTGGCTCCTCGAGAAGACGGCCGGCATCGACCGGCGGCGGCCGTTGCCGGCGCTGGCGTCGGAGACGTTCACCGATTGGTTCGCGCGTCACGCCGCGCCGGCGAGCGCGCCCCGTGGTGACGTCGTGCTCTTCCACGACACGTTCCTGACCTACAACGTGCCCGAGATCGGGCGCGCCGCCGTCCAGCTCCTCGAGTCCGCCGGCTACCGCGTGGTGCTGGTCGACCGCAAGTGCTGCGGCCGGCCGGCGATCTCCAAGGGCATGCTCGACCAGGCGCGCGCGCTCGCGGCCTGGAACGTGACGCGGCTCCATCCCTACGCCAGCCGCGGCGTCGGCATCGTCGGCCTCGAGCCGTCGTGCCTGCTCACGGCCCGCGACGAGTGGGTGGATCTCCTGCGCACGGATGAGGCGCGGACCGTCGCCCGGGGGAGCCTGCTGCTCGAGGAGTTCCTGATGCGCGAGCGAGCCCGGGGCCTCACGCTGCCCTTCGGGGGCCACGGCCGCAAGGCGCTGCTGCACGGCCACTGTCACCAGAAGGCGATGGTCGGCACGGCGCCGACGGTGGCCGCGCTCAAGTGGGCCGGCTTCGAGGTCACCGAGGTGGACTCCGGCTGCTGCGGCATGGCGGGATCGTTCGGCTTCGAGCGCGAGCACTACGACATCTCCACGTGGCTCGGCAATCGTCGCCTCGCGCCCGCCGTGAAGGCCGCACCCGCCGACACCGAAGTGGTCGCGCCCGGCATGTCGTGCCGCCAGCAGATCGACCACCTGACGGGCCGCCGCGCCCGGCACCCCGCCGAAGTACTCTGGTCGGCGCTGGCGCGCTGATCAGAGTCGCAGCGACATCAGCTCGTCGGTGAAGATGACCTCGCCACGGTAGATCCGCCGAATGTCACCGAGGCCTTTCTCCATCGGGCCGTGGCTCGCCAGATGCGGGCCCACGTGGACGAGGACGAGCTTCCCGACGCCGGCCTCCTCGGCCATGCGGGCCGCGCCGGTCGTTCCGCACTGGCCGCTGCCTTCGCCCATCGCGTCCATCCGTTCCTGATCGTCCCAGCACATGCAGACCATCATGTCGGCGCCGCGGGCCAGAGTCACGACGCTCGAGCAGGGCTGCGTGTCACCCGTGAAGACGATACTGCCGTCGGGCCCTTCCAGCCGGTAGGCGAGCGAGTCGAGGAACGGCTGGACGTGCTCGGCGGGCGCCGCGGTCACCCGCCACTCACGACCCTGGTGGACGAGCCCGGGGCCGATGTCGCGGGCCAACACCACCGGCGGCTTGCGGGGAAGTGTGCCGCCGCGGTTCACGTGGACGCGCTGACTCAACGGCGCGTTGACGCGCGCCTTCCAGTCGTGAGCGAACGCGCCGTTCTCACCGAGCAGGCGCTCGGTGATCGTCTCGGTCAGCGTCGGGCCGTAGACGCGGAGCTGGTTCTCCTTGCCGATGCTCTGGTCCCATCGGCAGAGCAGAAAGCACGGGTAGTCGACGTCGTGATCGAAGTGGTGATGCGTGAAGAACAGGTAATCGACGCGCGTGGGCACGATGCCGACCTTCACCAGCTTGGCCGTCGCGGCCGGGCCGCAGTCGAACATCAGGTACTCGCCGCCCACGTCGACGGCGAAGGCCGATCCCCAGCGATCTGGCGTGGGCGTCGGTGTGCCCGCGCCGAGGACGAAGACCTGCGTCATGAGGATTTCCCGCGAGATGATGGTCGACGTCGAAGAACGGTGTCAAGGTAGGATGGCGCATGCCCGCCGCTCTCTTCAGCGCGGCTGCCGTGCTGCTCGCCGCCCTCGTCAAGGGCGCCGTCAGCTTCGGCTTTCCGCCGCTGGCCACGCCGCTCCTCGCGCTCGTGATGGACGTCAAGAGCGCCGTCGCGGTCCTCATCATCCCGAACATCGTCATGGACGGCCTGCAGCTGCTCCGGCTCGGCGACTTCGGCGGCGTGGCCCGGCGGATGGCGGTGTTGCTGGTGTTCGGTGCGGCCGGCACCGTGCTCGGCACCTGGCTCCTCGTGCTCCTTCCGCCCAGCGTGGCGACGTTCGTGCTCGGCGCGTTCGCGCTCGTGTTCGTCGCCCTGAGTCTCACCCGTCGGCAACCCGTGGTCCCTGCGGCCTGGGCGCAGTGGCTGGCCGTGCCGGTGGGGCTGATCGCCGGCGTCATCGGCGGCGTCACGAACGGCCCCGGTCTGCCCCTCGTGATGTACTTCTACTCCTTGCGCCTGTCGAAGCACGACTTCATCAGGTCGGTGGCGTTCACGTTCGTGGTCTACAAGGTCATCCAGGTCGGGACGGTGGTGTGGTTCGGACTGCTCACGTGGCGTCTGCTCGGTGTCTCGCTCGCACTCACCGCGGTGGCGCTCGGCGGGTTCCGACTCGGCCTGCTCCTGCAGGACCGCCTCGAGCCGGTGACGTTCAATCGGTTCGTGCTTCTGTTCCTGGGCGGGCTCGGGATCTGGCTGGTCGTCCGCGCCGTGTGGTGACCGGCGCCGACGCGGGCGACGAAATCACGCGCCGGCCAGCAGCCCGAAGATCCTCCGCACCAGCTCCTCGTGGTCCTCGATGTTGTTCTTGAAGATGCGCAGCTCGCGGAGCTGGTCGAGATTGACGGTCCGAAACGGCTCGCCCGGCGTGATGCGGCTGAAGGGCAGGGCCTGGAAGCAGGAACGTCCGGCCTCGGGGCGATCGGTGACGAGGACGAAGTACAGCGAGGGCCACTGCCGGCGGGCGAGGAAGAAAACCGACTTTTCGCCGCGCTGGTTCTCCACCGAGATGAACTGTTCGACCGACGGCCGGTACTTCACCTCGATGAGGATGTCGTGGCTGCTCACTCCGTACTCGCCGGGGATGGCAGCCGAGAAGTCGGGGGAGAAGTCCTCGCGGCCGAAGCGCAGCGGCGTCCGGCCGGCCGGGTACGCCTCGACCTGATAGCGGGCCCGACGAAAGATCGACTCCACCAGCGCCTCGGCGATCCTGCTCTTGGCCTCCAGGAGATCCATCCCGCCTCCAGGCTGCCGGTCAGGTCCGTTCAGAGATGATAACGGCGAGGCGCCGATGGATAGACCGAAAATCGGCGCGGTGGTAGGATGCGCGCCCGCAAGCGACCGAGGCTCCACTCGACTGAGGAGGTTTTCATGGCCGACGACACGACCTCACTGACGCGGCGGCAGGTGCTCAAGGCGGGCGGCGTGACCTTCGCGGGCTACGCGATGGCGCCCGACCGCGCCCTGGCCGACGCGATCAAGACCGATACCCAGGGCTTGGTGGCCGGCGAAGCCGAGGTTCTGATCGGCGACTACAAGCTACCCGTGTACGAGGCGCGGCCGGCGACGGGCGGGAACAACCCGATCTTGCTCGTCATCTCGGAGATCTGGGGTGTCCACGAGTACGTCCGTGACTCGACCCGGCGGTTTGCCAAGGAGGGCTTCTACGCCATCGCCCCCGAGCTGTTCAAGCGCGAGGGTGGCGTGGGCCACATGACGAACATCCAGGAGATCCTGAAAATCGTCCTGGCCGTCCCGCGTGAGCAGGTGCTGGGCGATTCCCAGGCGGCCGTCGACTTCGCCAAGACGCGGCCCGGCGTGCGCGCCGATCGGGTCGGCGTGACGGGCTGGTGCTGGGGTGGCTCCACCACGATCCAGATCGCCGCGGCGCTTCCGGACATCAAGGCGGCGGCCGCGTGGTACGGTCCCCCGGCCCGTCCCTACCCGGGCAAGAACGGCCCGGTCACCGGTTTCGACGTCGCCAAGGACATCAAGGTCCCGTTCCTCGGACTGTTCGGTGAGAAGGATCAGAATCCCAAGCCCGAGGACGTCCAGCGCTTCGGCGCGATGCTCAAGGAGCACAACCGGAACGTCGACATCGTGATGTTCCCGGCGGGCCACGGCTTCCACGCCGACTACCGGCAGTCGTACGACCCGTGGTCGGCGACTCAGGCGTGGAAGATGTGCGTCGACTTCTTCAACAAGAATCTGAAGGCCTAGCGGGGATCGAGGAGCGCCACGGGTTTCCCGGGGCGCTCCGAGCGTTTGCCGGGGGAGTCCGAGGGGGGCGTAGCCCCCTTCGCGTGATCAATCGGGGCCATATCGGGGCCCCCAGCTTAATTAAGGCTCGACGCTCTTCTGGCGGATCTCCTCGAGAAGAGCGTTGGGTACCTTCAGGAAGGACGTGACGACCGCGGGGTCGAAGTGTGACCCCGCGCAGCGGACGATCTCGGCCTTGGCCGCCTCGAACGAGATCGCCTTGGAGTACGGCCGGTCGAACGTCATTGCGTCGAAGGCATCGACCACGGCGAAGATTCGCGCGCCGAGCGGAATCTCCTCGGCCCGGAGCCCGGTCGGGTAGCCGTTGCCGTCCCAACGCTCGTGGTGGCAGTAGACGATCGGGACGGCGCCCTTGAGGAAGGGGATGTTCTCGATCAGGCGCTTGCCGATCTCCGGGTGCGTGCGCATGATCGTCCACTCTTCCTTGGTGAGCGGCCCCGGCTTGAGCAGGATGGCGTCGGGGATGCCGATCTTGCCGATGTCGTGCAGCAGCACGCCGTGGGCCAGGTCGGGCAGCTCGTCCTCCGATACGCCGTGCGCGCGAGCGGTGGCCAGGGCGTAGCCGTGGACGCGGCGGGAGTGTGACTCGGTGCCGACGTCGCGCGAGTCGAGCGCCGCGCCGAGCGACTCCAGCGTCGCCCGGTACGTGTCCTTGAGCTGGCGGTAGGCGAGCTGGACGTCGCGCGTCGCTTCCTCCACGCGCCGCTCCAGCAGCTCCTGGTACTGCCGCCGCTCGATGAGGAGCTGCCGCCGCTCGAGCGCGCGGTCCGACGCGATGAGGAGCTCCTCCACGTTCACCGGCTTCATGATGAAGTCGGACGCGCCGAGCTTGAGGCTCTCGATGGCCGTGCGGACCTCCGGCGCGCCGGTGAGGACGACCACGGCGGCGTCCTGGTCGAGGTTCCGCACCGCGGCCACCAGCTGGATGCCGTCCATCACGGGCATCTTGAGATCGGTGACGGTCAGGGGCGGGCGGGCGTGCTTGAAGACCGCGAGGCCCTCCTTGCCGTCGCCCGCTTGCAGGCAGTCATATCCAGCGGAGAGATAGATCTGGACGAGCACCTCGCGGACCTGAGCGTCGTCGTCGACGATCAGGACCTGACGATGGTCGGCGATCAGGGCACCTTCTCCGGCGAGTCGGTGGCCGCCACCTGGTTCTTGCCCGCCCGCTTCGCCGCGTAGAGCGCCTCATCAGCGGCCCGCACCAGGTCCTCCGACGTCTGCGATTCTTCGTCGGGCAGGCTGGCGATGCCGAAGCTGGCCGTGATGCGCTTGCCGTGGGAGAAGGGATAGGTGGAGACCACCTGACGGATGCGGTCGGCGTAGAGCCGGGCGCCGGCCTTGGACGTCTCGACCAGCAGGACCACGAACTCGTCACCGCCGTAGCGCGAGACCACGTTGATCCCGCGCGAGTGCTTCATGAGGATCTGGGAGATGTCGCGCAGCGTCTCGTCGCCCACGGCGTGCCCGAGCTCGTCGTTGACTGCTTTGAAGCCGTCGAGGTCCATGAGCACCACCGAGACGGGGTGGTTGAACCGGCGATGCCGCTGCATCTCCTCCTCCAGGCGGATCGAGAAGAAGCGGCGATTGTAGAGCCCGGTCACCTCGTCCTTGAACGAGGTTTCCTTGAGGCGCGCGTTGGTGGACTCGAGCTCCTTGTAGGCCTGGTCGAGCCGGCTGGCAAAGCTGTTGATCTCGGCCGCCTGCTGCTCGATCGTCTCCAGCATCTTGGCGAAGGACTGCATGAGCGTGCCGACCTCGTCCTTGCGGTGTGCGAGCTTCTCCATGCGTCCGTCGTCGCCGAACATCTCGGCCAGGCGCGCGATCGTGCGTCCGAGGTCCCAGATGATGTAGCCGCCGGACACCATGGCCAGCATGGTGAACAGGATGAGGAGCTGGAGCGCGTAGAAACGGGTCGTGTCGTTGGGATCGAGGTCGGGCAGTACGTATCCATGGGTCACGTAGGCGAGGATCAGGAGGGGAACGACGGCCGATAGCGCCAAGCCCAGCAGCACCTTCCGTCTGAGCCGCTGACCTGCAAAGGCGACATCGGACGACGCCGGCATACTTGGTCATTATTCTGTTGCCGCTCTGTGGTGTCAATGTCAGAATTTCCCGCGGATGGCCATCGTCGCGCCGGACAAGAAAATCGATTGTCTCGGGCTGTTTTGTCCGATGCCCATTCTGAAAGTCCGCGAGGCCATGATTCCCCTGAGTCCTGGCCAAATTCTAGAGATGCTTTCTGACGATCCCGCATCCGAGGCCGACATGAAGAGCTGGACCACCCGTACGGGGCACGAGCTCCTGGCGATCGAGAGGGATGGCGCGGTCTTCCGCTTCCTCGTCCGAAAGACCAAATAGCGGCTCCACCGCCGCGACGCGGGTCTACCTCGACTACGCGGCGTTTTCGCCTGTCGACCCACGTGTCGTTGCCGTCATGCGCCCGTTTTTCGAGGGCGGCGTCGGCAACCCCTCGGCATCCCACTCGCTGGGACTCGAAGCACGCGCGTCGCTGGACGGCGCCCGCGCCAAGCTCGCCCGTCTGGTTGGCGCCACGCCAACCGGCGTGATCTTCACGTCCGGCGCCACCGAGGCCAATAACCTCGCCGTCAAGGGGCTGGTGTCCCGTGGACCCGGTCGCCACGTCGTCACCTCGGCCGTCGAGCACATCTCGGTCATCAACGCCTGTCGCGATCTCGAGAAGCAGGGGGTGAGCGTCACCTACGTGGGCGTCTCCGCCGACGGCCGGGTGGATCCCGCCGCGGTGGCCGAGGCGCTGCGGCCGGACACTGCGCTCGTCTCGATCATGGCCGCCAATGGCGAGATCGGCACGCTCCAGCCGCTCCGCGACATCGGGCGCATCACGCGCTCGCGAGGTGTCCCGTTCCACGTGGACGCGGTGAACGCCGCCGGGCGCGTGCCGATCGCGGTGGACGAGTGGGGGATCGACCTGCTGACGGTCTCGTCCAACGACCTCTACGGCCCGCCCGGGGCCGGGGCGCTCTGGATCCGCCCGGAGTTGAAGCTGTCACCGATCGTGCTCGGGGGTGGGCAGGAGCGTGGCTACCGATCCGGCACCGAGAACCTGCCGGCGATCGTGGGCATGGGGGTGGCGGCCGAGCTGGCGCGAGCCGAGCTCCAGACGGAAGCGACACGGCTCACCGTGCTGCGCGATCACCTCCTCACCGAGCTGCTCGAGCGCGTGCGCGGATCGCGCGTCACGGGGAAGGTCGGCGCCGACCGCCTGCCTCATCACATGAGCCTGGTGGTCCCAGGCGTCAAGGCCGACAGCGTCCTGCTCGAGCTCGATCTGCGCGGCGTCGCCGCTTCCTCGGGTTCGGCGTGCGCCGCGCTCACCGGCGAGCCGTCTCACGTGCTGCGCGCCATCGGCTGCGATCGTGAGGCCGCGGAGGGCTCGCTGTGCTTCACGCTGGGCCGGTGGACGACGGCCGCCGAGATCGACTACGTCATCGAGGTCGTGCCGGGCGTCATCGACCGCCTCCGCCGCCTCGCCTCGTAGTGCGCTCCCGGGGCGCGTTGTCGGGCGTCGCTCTCGAATCCACGCCGGCTCGCCCGGCGCGTCGACGCCGCCGCGGCGGCGCCCGCCCACACCGATCCGCACCGAACGTGCCTGGTCAGGCTCGCCGCTCGGAGCCGGGGATCTGACGGTGCGTCTTTTTCTTTTCGACATCGACGGCACGCTGGTGACGGCGCATGGTGCGGGCCGAACGGCCGTCGGGCACGCGCTCACCGAGGTGTACGGGACCACGGGCCCGCTCGACGCGTTCGACTTCCGCGGCCGCACCGATCCCCACATCGTGTTCGGTCTCATGCGCGCCGCCGGCGTGCCAGACGACACGATCCGCGCGGGGCTCGAGGCGTGCTTCGCTGCCTACGTGCGGGAACTCGCAGCCATCATCGGCGACGGGAGCCGCGTGCAGATCATGCCAGGAATGCCCGAGGTGGTGCGGAGCCTCAGTGGGCGGGACGATGCCCTGGTCGGCCTGCTCACCGGCAACATCGAGCCGGGCGCTCGCGTGAAGCTGCGCGCCACCGGATTGTGGCCGCTCTTCCGCGTGGGTGCGTTCGGCTCCGACGACGCGGACCGACGCCGGTTGCCGGCGATCGCCTGCGCGCGGGCCCAGACGCTGACGGGCCGGCCCTTTCCGTTCGAGCGCGTGACGATCATCGGCGACACGCCGCTCGACGTGGACTGCGCGCGCGCGTGCGGGGCCCGCGCCATTTCGGTGGCCACGGGCTTTCATTCCGGCGACGAGCTGGCCGCCTGCGAGCCCGATCTGCTCTTCGGCGATTTCTCGGACGTCTCACGTGTCCTCGACGCACTGTTCGCCCCACCGTCGGGCGCCGGCGGCTCGACCCGCGGCCGGGCCGACGGCCACGGCGATCAACGGTCCCGGCGGCCACGCGGATGACGCTGGTCGCAGTCTGGCTCCACGTCCTCGGCGTGGTCGTCTGGATGGGCGGCGTCATGTACCAGGCTCACGTGCTGCTGCCAATGGCGCGGCGAGGCGACGTGGCGGCGTTCGCCCTGGCCGCGCGCCGCGGGCGGCCGGTGGCGTGGACGGCGTTGGCGATCGTCGTGCTGACCGGCTTCTACAACGTCACGCGCCTGGGGCCGCTCGATCGCGTCATGCAGTCGGGCGCCGCGCTGCTGCTGGCCGGCAAGTTCGGTCTCGTTCTCGTGCTGGCCACGCTGGCCGGGCGGCGAGATTTCGGTGAGGTGACGCGACTGAATCGCCTCGTGGCCTCGGGCGGAGATCCCACGTCAGCGCTCGGCGCGATCGCATGGCTGGATCGCATCGCGTTGCTGCTCGGCGTCGTCATCGTATATCTGGGGCTGGCGATCTCCCGGAGCTGATTCAGCGGACCGCCCGGGGGGGGACGTCGCGCTCGGCTCACGACTTCTTGCTGGCCAGCCGCTGGATGGCCTCACACAAACGGTCTACCTCCACCGGCTTGGGCACGAAGGCGTCGAAGCCCGCCCTCATCGCAGTGTTGCTCTCGTCCTCGCCGACCGCGCCGACCGCGATGGCGGGAGGCGGCGAGCCGCCACCGTCGCGACGCTGCGCCTTCAATTGGCCGATGAACCAGTACCCGTCTTCGGTCGGCATGGTGAGATCGACGACCACGATATCGGGCGCGATCTGTCCGAGCGTGGCGAGACCGTCTCGCGCCGATGCCGCGACAATCACGAAGGCGCCGTGGGCCTCCAGGACCATCTTCATGATCGTGCGCGCATCTTCATTGTCGTCGATGACGACCACGTGGATGCCCGACAGCTCCGCACGGCTTTTCTTCGACGACATGGCGCAGGCGTACTTCTACGGGCCGCCTATAGCACTGTCAAGACGGAAAGGAATTCCCTATACCATCGGAGCGATCCCCAACCCTCGCGCCATCTCGTTGGACTGAGCGAGCAGTGCCGGCGCCAGCGGGATGCCGTCCCGGCGCCGCTTCCGCTCCGACTCCGCCTCGGGTTCTCCGGCAATCCAGATCCGCGTATGACCGTCGGCCTTGGCCGAGCTCTTGAGCGCCTCGAACATGTCGTCCATGTCGTGCTTGAACTCGCCCAGCGGGCGGAAGCGGACCGGATCGATGGCGGCGAAGCAGTGGCCGACGTCCTGGACGCGGCGCTCCTGCCGGTCGCTGCGGTAGAACAGGTCGCCATAGACGGCGCCGCTCATCACGCCCGAGAGGATGTCGACCATCACGCCGAGCCCGTAGCCCTTGTGGCTGCCGAGATCACGCGTGCCGCCGAGCGGCGTCACCAGGCGGTGCTTCAGCGCGACGAAGGGATCGGTGGTGGGCGTGCCGCTATCGTCGAGCGCCCAGCCTGACGGGATCGGCTTGTTCCAGCGCGACGCGACCGAGAGCTTGCCGATGGCCACCGTCGTCGTCGCCATGTCGAGAACGAACGGCGCGTGCCGCCCGGCCGGCGCGGCGAACGAGAGCGGATTGGTCGAGAGCATGGCCTTGCGGCCGAACGTCGGGACCATGGCCACGTAGGGTGAGTTCGTCATGCTCAGCCCAATCATGTCGTGCTCGAGCGCCATCATCGAGTAGTTGGCGGCCGCGCCGTAGTGGCCCGAGTTGCGGACGGCGACCATGCCGAGGCCGTACGTCCGCGCCTTCTCGATGCACTTCTTCATCGCCTGGGTCGAGACGTAGTGGCCGAGGCCCTTCTGCCCGTCCAGCAGACCGGTGGCCACTTCATCGCGCACCACCGACGGCTCGGCGTCCATTCGGATGTAGCCGGCCTGCCACAGCTCGTGATAGCGCGGCAGCATGCCGATCCCGTGCGAGTCGACACCGCGCAGGTCGGTGCGAACCATGAGCCCGGCCGTCACCTCGGCGATGGCTCGCGGCATCTTCATGGCGACGAGGGCGGTGACGATGAACTCCTGCAGACGGGTATGGCTGACGGTGATCGCTGACTCGGCCATGCGCGGCTCCTCGGTCGGACGGTCTAGAGTCCGGTGATCTTGATGCCCGCGTTCTTGATCTTGTAGCGGCGATTGATCGTGGCGAGCACCGCGGTGATGCCCTCGACCGGCCCCGCATTGGACAGCGGGCCGGCGTCGATCGACCGGAGCCCCATCGAGCGGCCCAACTCGGCCACGGTCTCCTTGGCGTCGGCGTCGTGACCGCAGACGAGGAGATCGCAGTTGATCGGTTCGTCGAGCTCGGCCAGCTCGTGGGCGGCGATGTGGTGGAACGCCGCCACCACCGTGGCTTCGGGCAGGAGCGCCTGCACCTCCTCGGCCGCCGAGCCGGCGGGCGGAGGCGTGAAGAGACGCGGCCCGCCGAAGGTCAGCGGCACCACGGTGCTCACCACGATCTTGCCGCGACAGGCGCTCGCCACTTCGGGCAGCGTCGCCTGCAACCCCGTCGCCGGCAGCGCCACCACGACGACGTCGCCCAGCTCGGCGGCCTCCGCATTGGTGTGGCCGACGATCGGCAGCTTCTTGGCGATCTCGCGCAGCTCGGCGGCCTTGGCCCGCGCGCGCTCGGCGTCGCGCGACCCGATGATGATGGAATGACCGGCCAGCGCCCAGCGGATGGCGAGCCCTGCGCCCTCCTTGCCGGTGCCGCCGAGGATGGCGATGTTCACGAGCCGCCCCTTCGGGGCCTCGATCCTCGGCCCGTTCGGCAAACCGATCGACGGCGGAAGATCCATCGTCATCTCCTAGCGGAACAGATCGCGGGCGGGATCGCGCAGCAGCGGCTTGGAGCCATGCTCACCGGCCGGAAGGTCGAGGCCCCGCACGAGAGCGACGGGGATGCGAGCGAGCTTGCCCATGACGAGCTCGGCGGCGCCCGCCACCTCGTCGGCCACCGCGAGGATGGTGGCCTGGAGCTCGCGGCCGGCCGGGTCGCGCTGCCCGAGGTAGCTCTGGAGCGGCGCGATGCCGCTCACCCCGATCGCGATGTTCGTCAGCCCCTCCCGCCATGGGCGGCCGAACGTGTCGGCGACGATGACGGCCACGTCTCCGCCGGCGCGCTCGCGCAGGCGCTCGCGCAGCATGCGGGCGGAGCGGTCAGGATCCTCGGGCAACAGCGCCACCGCTTCGCGGTCGACGTTCGACTGGTCGACGCCCGCATTGGCGCAGACCCAGCCATGGTGTGTCTCGGAGATGAGGATGCCGCGGTCCATACGCACGATCCGCCGCGATTCTCGCAAGATGACCTCGACCAGGCGAGGATCGCGGTCGAGGTGCGCCGCCATCGAGAGCGCCGCCGGGCTCGGCGTCACGTCGGTGAGACGGACGAGCCGGCCTTCCGACTTGGAGACGATCTTCTGGCTGATCACGACCACGTCGCCGGTGGCGAGCGGTGTGCGCTGCTGCGCCGCCGCGTCCACGATCAGGCCCGCGACGTCGTCGCCCGGCCGGACTTCGCCGATGCCCTCCACGCCGATGACCTCGTATCGGGGCACGCTCATCGTTGGATGGCCGTCGCGGCCAGGCGCGCGCCGACGTCCCACCGCGCGAGCAACCGTCGGCTCTCGGTGGCGGCGCCCTCGGCGAGCAGGACAGGCAGATCCTCGGGGCAGTCGATGTCCACGCCGAGGCCGGGGAGCGCCAGCACCTCGGGCTTCAGACCGCGTTGGCGCGCAACGGCCAGGTGGTTGTCGAAGGACGGCTCGCCGAACTCGAGCGGCATCACGGTCGGTGGCGCGAGCGCCACCCCGTTGGTGCCGAGGCGCGAGCGCGAGGGCGTGAAGACGGCCGACGCCGGCCGAGCCGCTGCGGCCGCGAGGGCTTGGATCTCTTCCGCCGTGACGAGCGGCACGTCGCCGGGGATGGTGAGGAAGACCTGCGCGCCGGCCCGCGCCGCGTGCTGCTGGGCCAGGGCCACTGCGGCGGTGTGGCCCCGGTTCTCCGGCTCGCCGAGGACCTTGGCGCCGAGCGCGCGGACGATGGCGGACACCTCGTCATCCCGCGTGATCACCCACAGGGCGTCGAGCCGGGCGGCGGCGGCGGCGCGCAGCACGTCGCGCAGCATCGCCCGCGCCAGCGCCATCCGCTCGTCGGGCGCCAGCGCCTTGATCAGTCGCTGCTTGGCGTTGACGAGATCCTTGACCGGCACCGCGCACACGATCATGAGCCCGCCCCGTCGAGCACCACGCTCGCGAGCGCGACCTCGCGGACGTGGTCGGTCATGATGATGTCGACGACCACTGGCGCGATACCGAGATCCCGCAGGGCCGGAGCCAGGGTGGCGTCGCGCGTGTCGACGACGAGCGAGTCGAGCCAGCCACCGTAGGCCTGAGCGACGCCGAGGGGTGAGACGGGCAGCCCGCGCGCGCGCATCAGCGCGCCGGCCGGGCCGCTCACCGGCGCGTCGCCGACGATGGGGCTCACGCCGATGACGCGCGCCCTCGTGTCGTGAAGTGCCGTGACCAGTCCCGGGACGGCCAGGATGGGCCCGATCGACGTCACGGGATTCGACGGACAGACGACCACGACGTCGGCGCCGGCGATCGCATCGACGACACCGGGCGCTGGTCTCGCGTTCCCGGCGCCGGCATAAGCGATGTCGATTACGGCGACGTTGGCTTTTTCGCGGACGAAGTACTCCTGGAAGTCGAGCCAGCCATCGCTCGCCCCGGGCAGATCCGACGTCAGGATTCTCGTCCGGACCGGATCATCGCTCATCGGCAAGATGAGCGCGGCGACACCCTGACGGCGCGCCAGCTCCGCCGTCACCGCCGACAGCGGCTCGCCGGCGGTCAGGCGTTCGGTGCGGAAGAGGTGCGTGGCGAGATCGCGATCGCCGAGATTGAACCAGGTCTCGGCGCCGAGATGAGCCATGGCGTCGAGACAGTTGAAGGTCTCGTCGTGGAGTCCCCAGCCGCGAGCGATGTCGAGGCGGCCGGCCAGCGCGTACGTGACGCTGTCGAGATCCGGTGACACGTGGAGACCCCAGATCCTCGCGTCGTCGCCGGTGTTGACGACGACGGTGAGATGAGACGGCGGCAGGATGGCGGCAAGACCGCGGATGAGCTTGGCGGCACCGGTGCCCCCGGCGAGGGCCGTGACGCGCATGCCGATGCTAGGAGCGCGGTGACTCGCGCAGCGTCCAGAGCGCGGTGCCGCCACGCCAGGCGTAGAGACCCGCGCCCGGCCGGCCGGCGAGCCGGCGCGGCAGCGTGCTCTCCGGAACCGGGATGAAACCGAAACGGACCCACACGCGGTCGAGGCCGAGCGGGCGGGTGAACACGGTCGCGATCCCGAGCGCTACCGTGTGGTCGAGTGCCGCCGCGACGAGCTGCGCGGCCACCTCGAGCGGATCGTCCTCGGTCACGACGACGGGCCCGTGGAACATGACCGACCGTTCGTCCGCCTCGGCAGCCAGGGCTCCGAGGAGGCGGTCGGCGCCGGTGAATGCTCCCCACGCGAAGGCGATCATGTCGGGCGTGGGCCAGGGTACCGCCGCGAAGTCGAAGAGCGCACGCGCGGCGGTGGCCTCCGGCAAGAGGCGATAACCCAGGCCCTGCCAGACGCGCGGCAGAGTCGCGGAGGTCAGCGAGGGGGTGGGCGCCAGTCCCACCCCCGCAGGAGGAGAGCCCGACGGCGGGGCGGCCCCCCGCCTACTTCTTGCCAAGCACCGTGTCCTTCAGGCTCTTGGCGAGACGGAATTTGCACACGCGCTTGGCCGGGATCTTGATCGGCTCGCCCGTTTGCGGATTGCGGCCGATGCGCGCCTTGCGATTGGCGAGCACGAGCTTGCCGAACCCGGGCAGCACCCACCCGTTCTTCGCTTCCTTACACGCCAGACCCAACGTCTCGTCGAAGAGTTCAGCGATTTGCTTCTTCGGGAGATTGGTCTTCTGCGAAAGGTAGGAAAGGGTCGCAGACTTCGTCATCATCTTCGCCACGGGCATCCTCCTGTTCGGGGGTGAGAGTAAACGTGACGTGAATTAATACCACAGGCCTCCGCACACGGCTACCCGCGCGTGAAGCGAAACTCACCCGATGCGATGAGACGGCGATATGAACCGAACCGCGCTTCGGCGTTGTCGATGGCGTCGAGCGGCGACGCCTCGTCATCGGCCGAGTCGTACCGGTGGAGGAGACCATACAGCGTGTCGCGCTGGGCCGGAACGCGTCCGGCGTCGCGCGCCAGGCGCTTGAGCTCGGCCGGTGGGACGAGCTGACCGAAGCCGGCGCCGGCGGACGTCGAGATCGACTCGTTGATCAGCGTTCCACCGAGGTCGTTGGCGCCGGCGCCGAGGAGCAGCTGGGCCAGCTTCGGCCCTTCCTTCACCCACGACGCCTGGATGTTGGGGATCGAGCCCCCAAGCATCACGCGGGCCAGCGCGTGCATCTTGACGACCTCGACGCCGGTGGCGCCGGGACGCACGCCGGGCACCAGACGCTTGGCGTACATGGGCGCTTCGGAGTGGATGAGCGAGAGGGGGACGAATTCGGTGAAGCCGCCGGTTTCCTTCTGGATGGCGCGGAGCAGCGCCATGTGCCGGACCCAGTGTGCGGGCGTCTCCACGTGACCGTACATGATCGTCGAGGTGGTGCGGATCCCCAGCGCGTGGGCGGTCGTGATGACCTCGATCCACTGCTCCACCGTGATGCGGCCACGCGCGATGACGTCGCGGATCTCCTGGTCGAGGATTTCCGCCGACGTCCCCGGCAGCGTCCCCAGCCCGGCCGCCTTGAGCTCGATCAGGTAGTCCTTGATCGGCAGGCCGGACCGAACGGAGCCGTAGAGGATCTCCTCGGGTGAGAAGGCGTGCAGATGCAGGTCGGGCACCGCGCGCTTGATGGCATGGCAGAGGTCGATATAGTAGCGGCCGTCGAGTTTCGGCGGCAGCCCGGCCTGGATGCAGACCTCGGTGGCGCCGAGCGACCATGCCTCCTCGGCGCGGCGGACCACTTCTTCCATGGGCAGGAAGTAGCCCTGCTCCTCGCGGTGATCGCGGCTGAACGCGCAGAAGGTGCAGTGCTTGATGCAGACGTTCGTGAAGTTGATGTTGCGGTTCACCACGAACGTGGCGACGTCGCCCACCTGGCGCCGGCGCAGCTCGTCGGCCACCAGGGTCAGCGCGTGGACGTCACGGCCGCCGCACTCGGCGAGCAGGATCGCGTCGGCGACCGACACGTCGTCGCCGTCGAGAGCGCGACCGAGAACACGCCGGACGTCGGTCGAGGCCCAGTCGAGCGTGAAGCCGGGGAAGCTGCCGTTACCAGTCGCGCCAGTGCTCATAGGCTTCCTTTACGAGGCCGTCGGCGTCGATGAGCGCACCGACGCGTGGGCGCAGGCGCTCGGCCAGGAACTCTGGGCGCGTCGCGTACTCGGGGTAGATGGCGAGGCGCTCGCGGAACGTGTAGCCGAGGCTCTCGGTGGCGCGCCGCAGCTCGGGGATCAGCGGCCACGGCGCTTCGGGATTGATGTGGTCGATCGTCAGCGGCGAGATGCCGCCCCAGTCATTGAGCCCGGCGGCGATCAGTCGCGGATAGACGCCGGGCGTGAGGTTCGGCGGCGCCTGGATGTTCACGTCGGGACCGAGGACGAGCCGGGCCACCGCAAGGGTGCGCAGGAGGTCATCGAGCGTCGGCTCGGGCTGCGCGTGCATGGGGATGCGCGGCTTGGCCCGGAAGTTCTGGATGATGACCTCCTGCACGTGGCCGTGCCGCTCGTGGAGGTCGCGGATCGCGCACAGCGCGTCGACCCGCTCGCGCGGCGTCTCACCGATGCCGATGAGGAGCCCGGTGGTGAAGGGGATCTGGAGCTTGCCGGCCAGCTCGATCGTGCGCAGGCGGCGGGCCGGCACCTTGTCGGGCGCGTTGTCGTGGGCGAGGCCGGCGCCGAGCAGCCGCGCCGACACGCTCTCGAGCATCAGGCCCATGCTGACGCTGACCTCGCGCAGCGCGGCCAGATCGCGCTCGCCCATCACGCCCGGATTGACGTGAGGAAGGAGCGACGACTCGGCCAACGTGAGCTCGCAGATCGCGCGCAGGTACTGAAGCGTCGTGCGGTGGCCGTGACGGCGCAAGAACTCGCGCTGCACGGCAAAGCGTGCCTCCGGCTTGTCACCCAGGGAGAACAGCGCCTCCTTCGCCCCCAGACGCTGGCCGGCCTGAACGAGCGCGACGACCTCGTCGGGCGTCATCGTGTGACCGCCAGGCTCGCCCGGATCGCGGCGGAACGTGCAGTACCCGCAGTAGTCGCGGCAGAGGGTGGTGAGCGGCACGAAGACCTTCTTCGAAAACGTCACCGTGCGCCCGCGGCCGCGATCGCGGAGGTCTCCGGCGCGCGCGAGGAGATCGTCGAGCCCGGCGGCCGGGGTCTCGATCAACCGGCAGGCTTCGTCGTGCGAGATGATCATAGGAGCCTCGAGGACGGCTTGAGCCGTGGGTGGGCTGTCCTGGGTGCGCGGTGGCTGCGTTCGCATTCCCGATTCATCTTGAAACCCGGACTTTGGGGCGGACGTCGTGCGCGAAGCGCTCGAGGGACGCCAGCGCGGCCTTGACGTCCGGCCGCACGGGATCGAAGACGATGTGGGTGACGCCGAGCGCCTGGTAGCGGCGAATGTCGTCGATCACCTCGGCGGCCGTGCCCTGGAAGAGCGGGCGATCACCGCCCGGCCCTTTCTCGCGGGCGCCCCGAACCTCCATCGGCGCGCGGAACGTCAGCTTGATGGTCCGGTGATCGCGCCCGGCCTGCTGGGCGTAGCTCTGGAGCTGCTTCACCTTCGCCGCGTATTCGTCGGGCAGCAACATCGCGGGCGGGCGCAGCCCGATCGGGTGCCAGGCGTCGCCGAGGACGGCCGTGCGCTTCAGCGCCGAATCGGTGTGCCCACCGATCCAGATCGGGATGCCGCCACGCTGGACGGGCTTGGGCAGCGCGTGGACGTCGCGGACCGTGTAGAACCGTCCCGCGAACGTCACCGGGTCCTTGGTCCACGTCGCCCGCATCACCGAGAGATACTCGTCCGTCACGCGACCGCGCTCCGCAAACGGCGGCGCGCCCAGCGCCTCGAACTCCTCGCGCAGCCAGCCCACACCGGCGCCCAGGATGACGCGGCCGCCGGAGAGCACGTCGATCGTCGCCAGCATCTTCGCGGTCGTGAGCGGGTTCCGATAGGGCACGACCAGCACGCTGGTGCCGAGCCGCACCTTCGTCGTCGCCTGGGCGAGGTAGGCCAGCAGGGACAGCGGCTCGAGGTAATCCTGGTTGGCGCCGCCGGGGAGCTGGCCGGTCGGCGAGTACGGATAGACCGAGCGCGCCGCCGAGACGGGCAGCACGATGTGATCGCTCACGAACAGCGACGCGTAGCGAAGGGCCTCGGCCTTGGCCGCGATCTTCAGCACGATGTCCGGTCTGGCGAGCGGCCCGCGACTCGGAAGCGAGACCCCGAACTCCATGGCGGACGCCATGGTAGGCCACGCTCCAGGCCTTTGCAATCGCGCGCCCGCCGCTGTTATCGAGGCGACAGGCGGCCCGGTTTCGGCTATCTTTGAAGGACCCGAACGCCGATGACGCCCGAAGCATTCGCCCAGAAGATCAACGAATGGGGCCGCGGCACGATGATCGAGCGCCATGGCACGCGTTTCCTCACGGCCGGAAAAGGCCGCGCGGTCGCCCAGGTCGATTTCAAGCCCGAGCTCACACAGCTCACCGGTCGGTTCCACGCCGGCGCCATCGTGGCGCTCGCCGATGAAACGGCGACCGCGGCCGCCATGTGGGAGACGAATCCGACCGCCGAGTTTCGCCCCGACCTCTTCCCCCTGTCGCTCCAGCTCTCGGTCAACCTCATTCGCAACACGAATCGCGGCACGCTGACGGCGGAAGCCGAGGTCACCCACCGCGGGCGGACGATTCTCGTCGTCGATGTTCAGGTGTTCGACGACGATCGCGCGCTCGTCGCGAAGCTCGTCGCCACGCTGCTGGCGCCGCGGGCGGCATGAAGCTCGCGTCCAAGATCTTCCTCGGCTCGGCGCTCGTGATGCTCGTGCTCGTCGGGGTCGGCATCCTGAGCCTGAGGGCCGTCGGGCATCTCGCCGCCGTCAACCGCGACATCACGATGCGGGTGCTACCCACGCTCGGTCGCGCCGCGGCGGCTCACGATGCCGTGCTCGGCCTGGTCAGGCTCGAGACGCGGTTCCTCGTGCTCGGCGATGCGCGTTACGCGGCGCTGTGGGACGAGCGCGCCGCCCGCGTTCGCGAGGATCTCGCGGCGCTGCGCCCGCTGGTGCGAACGGCGCGCGAGCAGGCGGTGCTCGAGGTGGCGGCCGGCGCCTTCGCGCGCTACGAGGCGGCGGTCCGGGAAGAGCGACGATTGTTGAAGCAGCGCCAGCGCGCCGAGGCGATCCGGCTCGCCGAGACCGAAGCGCGCACTCTCGCCGATCAGGTGGGGCAGAGTCTCGAGGACCTCATGGCGGCCACGCACCGCGGCGCCGAGGAGGCGCGAGCCGACGCGGCCCAGCTGGAGCAGCGCACGTGGACGGGCGTGCTCGTCGCGCTGGGCTGCGCGCTCGCGCTCGGGCTCGGCGCCACCGCCGTGCTGGCCCAACGGTTGACCCGGCGCCTGCGCGTGCTCTCCGAAGCCACCGCGGCCGTCGCGGCCGGCTCGTTTCGGGAGCCGATTCCCGAGCGTGGCGTCGACGAGGTCGCCGCGCTCGCGCACAGCTTCAATGCGATGGCGGCCAAGCTCCGCCAGCTCGATCAGCTCAAGGAGTCGTTCCTGGCCACGGTGTCCCACGAGCTACGCTCGCCGCTGACGTCGATGCGCGAGGCCGCGCATCTGCTCCACGAGGAGGTGGCGGGGACGCTCAACCCCAAGCAGGCCCGCCTCGTCGCCATCATCGGCGAGAGCACCGAGCGCCTGCTACGCCTCGTCAACCAGATCCTCGACCTCTCCCGCCTGCGCGCCGGCCGGCTGCCGCTGGCCCGCCGCACGCTGGACCTCGTCCAGGTCGCCGAGCGCGGCGTGAACGAGCTGCGGCCGCAGGCGGCCGAGGGCCACGTGGCCGTCGCGGTCGAGCGCATCGGACAGAATTTCGAGGCGGCGGTCGACGAGGATAAGCTGGTGCAGGTCGTGATCAACCTGGTCGCCAATTCCATCCGCTTCACGCCGGGCGGCGGGCGCGTCATCGTGCGTGTGGTCGACGCCGGTCCCGAGGTGGAGCTGCACGTCGAGGACACGGGCATCGGCATCCCGGCGGTCGCCTTGCCGCGGATCTTCGAGATGTACCAGCAGGCGCACGGTCAGCGCGGAGGCACCGGGCTCGGGCTGGCCATCGTCCGCGGTGTCGTCGAGGCTCACGGTGGCCGCGTCACCGTGGAATCGCAAGAAGGCAAGGGGAGCCGCTTCACAGTCTTGCTCCCACGAAGGAGGGCCGAGGCGTGAGAGCCCTGGTGCTGACCATGCTCGTCCTCGTCCTCGCCGGCTGCGTGAACCTGCCGCTCCGTCCAGGGGTGCTGCTGCTCGATCGCGGCGATGCCCTGCTGGAGCAGGGTGATTACGTATCGGCAGTGGCGGCGTACGACGAGTTCTTGAAAAAGTATCCCGACGATCGGCTGGCTGGATCGGCGCAGGCCCGCCGGGACACCGCGTCGGCGATCAGATCGGCGCGTGAGGAAATCGCGCGGCTGCGCACGGATCTCTCGGCACGCGAGAACGAGATGACTCGGCTCCGGCAGGAGATCGATCGCCTGCGCGCCGATCTGGAGACGATCAAGCAAACCGACCTGAGGCTGGAGCGGAAACGATAGATGAACCTTCGTGCACCTCGGACAGGCGACGTGATTGGCGAACGCAGCCAGGCCGCTCCTCGAACAGGCCACCCACGGCTCAAGCCGGCCTGGAGCTCCATTCCATGAAGCGGCGGGTTCTCATCGTGGACGACGACGCGGCGATCCTCGAAGTGCTCGAGATGCGGCTGGCCGCCATGGGGTTCGACGTCACGGCGACGGCGGAGGCGCACAAGGCGATGGAGTTCGCCACGACCCGCCGCTTCGACGTCGCGCTGCTCGACCTCCGGATGTCGCCGATGGACGGTATCCAGCTCATGGAAGCGCTCCACCAGCGCCAGCCGCGCTTGCCCGTACTCATCATGACGGCTCACGGGACGATCGAGACCGCGGTCGAAGCGGTGCAGCGCGGAGCCTTCGACTA
Organism: Candidatus Rokubacteria bacterium 13_1_40CM_68_15; assembly: GCA_001917585.1. Classification (GTDB taxonomy): domain Bacteria; phylum Methylomirabilota; class Methylomirabilia; order Rokubacteriales; family CSP1-6; genus 40CM-68-15. The sequence goes on along the minus strand of MNEG01000010.1, from coordinate 4,654 downwards.
CCTCACCAAGCCCTTCGTCCGCGACGAGCTGCGCGCGAAGATCCGGCGCGCGCTCGCCGCGCGGCGCTGGGCCCGCGACCGCGAGCGCCTCCTGACCGTGGGCGAGACGCTGGCGTCGTCCGGCGTCATGGAGCGCATCCTCGACGCCGTGGCGCAGGCCGCCGTCGAGACGACGGAAGCCGAGCGCTCGGTCGTCTTTCAGCTCACGGCGGGGCGCCTGGTGCCGATGGCGAGCGCGGGCACGCCGCCGCCGTCGTGGCCGGCGCTGGAGGCCGCCGCCTCGCAGGCAATCGACAAGGGCGCGCCAACGATGATCACAGGCCCGGAGGGGCGGGTGATCGTGGCGGCGCCGCTGGTGGTCCAGCGCGGCCCGGTCGGCGCGCTCGTCATCGAGACGCCCGGACGCGTCGAGCCCACCGAGGACGATCTCGAGCTGCTGGCGCTCTTCTCCTCACAAGCGGCCATCGCCATCCGGAACACGCACGAGCTCGAGCGGCTGCGGAGCGGCGCGCTGGCCGCGCTCGGCCGCATGGCGACGCAGGTCGCCCACGAGCTGAAGAATCCTCTCGCCGGCCTGCGGTTGTATGCCCGCCACCTCGAGCAGCGGCTCGATCGCAACAGCGACACCGAGAGCGCCGACCTGGCCCGCAAGATCACCTCCTCCATCGATCATCTGGCCGCCATCGTGTCGGAGATCACTGCGTTCGGTCGCCCGCCCGAGCTTCACCGGGCGCCCACGGCACTGGCGCCGCTCATCGACGAATGCATCACGCTGGCCCAGGCGCGCTGTCCCTCGGAGCAGGTCGAGATCGCTCGCACCTATGATGCCGCGGCTCCGGACGCGATGCTGGACGCCCGCGAGCTGCGGAAGGCGTTCCTGAACCTGATCCTCAATGCGCTGGAGGCGCTCGGGGGGCAAGGCTGTCTCACCGTCACCACCCAGTGCGCGGCCGATCGGAAGTCGATCACCATCGCCCTCGACGACGACGGCCCCGGCATGAACGAGGAGACGCTGAGCCGCCTGTTCGACCTGTTCTTCACCACCAAGCCCGAAGGCACTGGTCTCGGCATGGCGATCGCGCGCTCGGTGGTCGACCTCCATGGGGGCGAGCTCACCGTGCAGAGTGCGCTCGGCCAAGGCACCCGCGTGCGCATCCGGCTTCCCCTCGGCGGCCCGCCGGCCGGAGCGGGAGCGTGAAGCAGGGCCGCACCATTCTCGTTGTCGACGACGAGCCCACCATCGTCGACGGTCTGCGCCTGACGCTCGAGGCCGAGGGGTACGCGGTACGCATCGCCGGTGGGGTCCAGACCGCGATGTCGGTGGTCGCCCAGTCCGACGTGCACGCGGCCATCGTCGACCTCATGCTGCCCGACGGCGACGGCCTCGCGCTCACCCGGGAGCTCAAGAAGCGCGATCCCGGGCTCGAGGTGATCATCGTGACGGCGTACGGGTCGGTGCGGAAGGCGATGGAGGCCACCAAGGGCGCCGGCGCCTTCTACGTCCTGGAAAAGCCCTTCGACCCCGACGAGGTGCTCGGCCACGTCCGCAACATGCTGGAGCACCGCAAGCTCGTCGCCGAGAACGCGGACCTCAAGCGGCGGCTGGCCGAGCAGGTGGCCGACAGCGAAATCATCGGCTCCGCACCCACCCTCAAGCGCGTCCTCGAGACCGTCGCGTCGGTGGCCGAGGCGGACGCCAACGTCCTCATCGTGGGCGAGAGCGGTACGGGCAAGGAGCTGATCGCCAACGCGCTGCACGAGCGGAGCCAGCGCCGCGAAGGGCCGTGGATCAAGATCAACTGCGCGGCGCTGCCCAAGGACCTGATCGAGTCGGAGCTGTTCGGTCACACCAAGGGCGCCTTCACCGGCGCCACCACCGACAAGGTCGGCTTGCTCGAGGAAGCCCACCACGGGTCGCTGCTGCTGGACGAGATCATCGAGATGCCGCAGGACCTCCAGGCCAAGCTCCTGCGGGTGCTCGAGGAGCGCGTGGTGCGCCGGCTCGGCGGAACGAAGGCCGTGCCCATCGACTTCCGATTGATCTCCTCGACCAACCGCAGCCCCGAGATCGCGGTGCGGGATGGATCGCTTCGCCAGGATCTCTACTTCCGGATCAACACCGTGACCATCGCCGTGCCGGCGCTCCGCGAGCGGCGCGAGGACATCCCGATTCTCGTGCGCGCATTCCTCGAGCGCTACACCGCCAAGCACGCGCGTCCCATCGACGCGATCGCCCCCGAGGCGTATCGCCGCCTCCTCGCCCACTCGTGGCCGGGCAATGTGCGCGAGCTGCAGCACGCCGACGGCGGCGCCGCCCCGACCATTGCCCCGTCCGAGGTGCCGTCGGGCTCCCTGGAGGAGATCGAGCGCGCGTCGATCCTCAAGGCGCTCGAGAGCACCCGCTGGAACAAGCAAGCGGCGGCGGCGCTGCTCGGCCTTCGCCGTCCCACCCTGTATTCCAAGATGCGGAAGCACGGCATTCCGCAGCGTCCGTCATAAAGTCGGAGGACCGCGCTCGGGCGTGCTCTTCGCTCGGGCCTCGTCGGGCTCGCTCCTCATTGCCGCGGGCGCTGCCAACGACATTCCGCAGCGTCCGGGATAGCGACCGGGCCAGACCAAAACGCGGGCAGGGGCTTGCCGACTGCCCGATTCGTAGGCATCTTCCCCGTGTGATATCGACCCGAGTCGAACGTCAAGCGCGCGATTTGCCGACGCCTTTTCTCCCGCGCGGGTCGGCACGGGCGTTGCTCCGCGGAGTGCCGGAGGACCAGCGATGAAAAAGATCGAGGCGGTCATCAAGCCGTTCAAGCTCGACGACGTCAAGGAAGCGCTCACCGGCATCGGCGTCGTGGGCATGACGGTGTCCGAAGTCCGTGGATTTGGCCGCCAGAAGGGGCACACCGAGCTGTACCGCGGCGGCGAGTACACCGTGGACTTCCTGCCGAAGATCAAGGTCGAGGTCGTGGTCCCCGATCACCTCGCCGACAAGGTGGCCGAGGTGGTGGCCGGTGCCGCCAAGACCGGCAACATCGGCGACGGCAAGATCTTCATCCATCCGGTCGAATCCGCGATCCGGATCCGGACCGGTGAGCGTGACGAGTCCGCGCTTTAAAGGAGGCGACGTGAAGCGATTCAGCCTGGTGCTCGCGATCCTGCTCGTCCTCGGTGTCGCCGCCGTCGTCCACGCACAATCGGCGCCGGCGGCCCCGGCTGCCTCAGCGCCCGCGCCGCTCAAGATCGACAAAGGGGACACGGCGTGGATGCTGACGTCGTCCGCGCTCGTCCTGATGATGACGGCGCCGGGCCTCGCGCTCTTCTACGCGGGCATGGTGCGTCAGAAGAACGCGCTGGCTACCCTCATGCACTCGTTCATCATCATGGCGCTGATCTCGGTGCAGTGGGTGCTCTGGGGCTACAGCCTCGCCTTCGGCCCGGACAAGGGCGGCATCATCGGCGGGCTCGAGTGGATCGGCCTCCGTGGCGTGGGCGCCGAGCCGTACGAGGCCTACGCGAAGACCATTCCCCACCAGGTCTTCATGCTCTTCCAGATGATGTTCGCGATCATCACGCCGGCGCTCATCACCGGCGCCTTCGCCGAGCGGAAGAAGTTCTCGGCGTTCATCCTCTTCGTCCTGCTCTGGGCCACGCTGGTGTACGACCCGCTCGCGCACTGGGTGTGGGGCGACGGCGGCTGGCTCAAGAAGATGGGGGCGCTCGACTTCGCCGGCGGCACCGTGGTCCACATCTCGTCGGGCGTGTCGGCGCTGGTGTGCGCGCTGATGATCGGCAAGCGGCGCGGCTACGGCCACCAGCCCATGCAGCCGCACAACCTGCCCATGACGGTCATGGGCGCCGCGCTGCTCTGGTTCGGCTGGTTCGGGTTCAACGCCGGCAGCGCACTCGAGGCCAACGGGCTCGCCGCGAGCGCGTTTCTCGCCACGAACACGGCGGCGGCGACGGCGGCGCTGGGCTGGATGTTCACCGAGTGGATGACGCGCGGCAAGCCGACCGTGCTCGGCGCCGCGTCCGGCGCCGTGGCCGGGCTCGTCGCGATCACCCCGGCCTCGGGTTTCGTCGGCCCCATGTCGGCGCTCATGATCGGCGCTCTCGCCGGCGTCTTTTGCTACAGCGCGTGCAACTTCAAGTCGAAGCTCGGCTACGACGACTCGCTGGACGTGGTCGGCGTGCACGGTGTCGGCGGGACCTGGGGTGCCATCGCGACCGGGCTGTGGGCGTCGAAAGCCGTGAATCCCGACGGTGCCGACGGGCTCTTCTTCGGCAACCCCGGTCAGCTGTGGATCCAGATCGTCGCCGTCCTGGCCAGCTATGCGCTGGCCGCCGTGATGACGGCCGTGGTCCTGAAGGTGGTGGACGCCATCGTCGGCTTGCGTGTGGCCGAGGAAGACGAGGTCGCCGGGCTCGATCTCTCCCAGCACTCCGAGACGGCGTACGTGCTCGTTGGCGGCTCGTACAGCGAGTTCAGCGGCGGAGGCGGCGCCTTCAACGAGGCGATGCGGGCGGCCGAGGCGAAGACGCGAGTGGCCCACTGAGGGCGGGCGGCTTGATTTTGCCTGGCTAGTTCCGTAAGGTAACCGGGCTATCGCGTTGGTCCGCCCACACCACAATCGTTGAAGAAGGAGTTCGGCATGACCGC